>CAZDUO010000026.1:0-26717 GCA_964508655.1 uncultured Chitinophaga sp.
TGCGGTTCGTGTTTCCGGTGCAATGCCCAGGCCGGGACCGATACCCACAGCATCAAACCTGGAAACATCAGCATTCACTTTTGTAAGGAAAGAAGAATTCACATCAGTCAGCAGCATTGCTTCGGGTACCGCGGTTTGAAGAATTTCATAACCGCAGGCAGGAACAAAACAGGTGAGAAGTCCCACACCGCTGCGCAGGCAGGCTTTGGCACCCAGCACAGCCGCTCCTGTTTTGCCATAACTGCCCGATACTAACAGGGCATGCCCGAACTGCCCTTTGTGTGCAAACCGGTTTCTGGGTTTGTAAATAGATTGAATGACGGAACTATCCGTTAATTCAAAAACGGTTTCGATGGAAGAAAGAAATTCCGGAAGCAAACCGATATTGAGAATATGCACCTCGCCGGTAAATGCCGCATTTTCTGCCACAAGGAATGCCGGTTTGTAACACTGAAAACTCAGTGTATGTTTTGCTTTTATCATCACATTGCCTTTCGACGACTGGTCAACCGCCATGCCGCTGGGGATATCAACGGCGATAATTTCTTTTCCGCTGTGGTTTATATACTCTACCAGTTTTGCACTCATGCCCTCCAGCGGCCGCGATAAACCTGAACCATACAGGGCATCAATTACCACGCTATCATCCGGCAGCGGATGAAAATGCGTTTCGTCCTGTATGAAATGAATATCCACCGGCCGGTGCTGGTGCAGGCGGGCAAGATTAGTTTGAAAATCTTCGGTGCCACGGTGACCAAACTCGAGAATATAAACCGTAAGCGAACAGTTTCTTTGAGCCAGCATTCTTGCAATTGCCAGCCCGTCGCCACCATTATTTCCTTTGCCGCAAAAAATGCTGAAATGAGAAACGAGATAACCGTTTTTTTCCAGCCATTCAAAACAACAGCTTGCTGCTCTTTCCATCAGGTCAATGGAAGCTATGGGCCCGTTTTTGATGGTGTACTGATCCCAGGTTCTTATCTGTTCGGCATTTAAGATTTTCATGAAAAAAATTCCGCCTTAAAGTTGAGAAAGAATTTCCAGAAATGAAATGATTAGCGCAGTGTTTTTGCAGGGTCTGTGTTTTCGGTTGTTGTATTCGTTTCTGTTTTGAACTTTGCCGCAAGGTCTTCGGCCTCGCCATTGAGCGGAATAATGCCGGGCATGTATTCGCTAAAAATATTCATAGCCCGCATGGCTGATGAATAAATATGCCAGCTGAATTTATTGCCCAGGGCAATGATGGTTACCTTTTCATCGGGCAGCCTTACAAACACCGAATTGCTGCCGTGCCAGCGGCCGTTGTGATAAATAATTTTTTTACCGTTGGGAAAAATCATCATACGCCAGCCCAGTCCGTAGTTATGAATGGAGGGCCGCTCATTACTCAGTGGTGCGAATGCCGGGTCGAGCAGTTCTTTTTTTACAAGACTGCCGCTGTGAACTGCCTGGTCCCATTTAAGCAAATCAGGAGCGGTTGAATAAATGTTTTTATCGCCGTAAGTGCAGTCAAACCGGTCGGGCTGCCAGTAAGCGCCGCCTCCCTGGAAACTGGGCGTGGCCCTTGCCGAATCGGCCTGGGTATACACAAAGGTGTTTGTCATCTGCAGCGGATCGAAAAATAATTTTTTCAAAAATGCCGGGTAGCTTTCCCCTGTAATTTTTTCAATAATGAGTGCAAGCAACACAAAATTGGTGTTGCAGTAGCTGAACCTGCTGCCGGCATTGAATTCAGTTTTGGGTTTCAGATGGTAAAGCGTATTCAATATGTCCTGGTTGGTATAGCAGTAGTTTTTTTGTTTTGTTGCAGGTAAAAAACTTAAATAATCCGGCAGCCCGCTGCGATGGCTCAGCAGCATTTTTACAGTAACGCCGGGGTAAGGAAACCCGGGGAAAAACAAACCCAATGAATCATCCAGGTTCAGCTTTCCGTTTTGTGCCAAATGCAGAATGGCCATGCCGGTAAATGTTTTGCTGGTGCTGGCAATATGCAGCGGTGTGCTGAACGTAAGGCTGTCTTTTGTTCTTAAATCGGCAAAGCCCGTATCAACTCCAAAAATCACCACACCGTTTTTCGCCACCAGCAACTGGCCGTTGAATCCTTTTCCCAGCAGTGTGCTGTCAAAATATTTTTTTAAAAGACGATAGTAATAACGGTATTCCTGCCTGCTGATGCCGGAAGGTGCAGGCGGGTAGAAGTCGAGTGAATCTTCTTTTTCTCGGCTGTTTGATCCCTGTTGTGTGCAACAGGTCAATACAAAAAACATCAACAGATACGGCAGGTTTTTCAATAGAGTTCAGTTTCAGCAAAAATACTCTGCATACAAATGCTTGTCAATTGTACTTTTCCCCAGTAGTAATAATTTGTTAATAGCTGCCGGTCTATATTTGCAGCCATGGAATTGTCAAAAACCAGTTATCCAAGGGAAAAAATAAGGATTTTGTTTCTGGAAAACATAAGCGATACGGCAGTAAAGAATTTCCGCAGCCATGGCTATACACAGGTGGAGAAGATAAACAAGGCTTTATCGGAAGATGAACTGGTAAAAGAAATCAGGAATGTGCACATACTCGGCATCCGCTCCAAAACGCAAATCACAAGGCGTGTGCTGGATGCTGCAAAAAAACTGCAGGCCATCGGGTGCTTTTGCATTGGTGTGAACCAGGTGGACCTGCAAGCCGCTACAAAAAACGGCGTAGTGGTTTTCAATGCTCCTTATTCAAATACAAGGTCGGTAGCAGAACTTGTTATTGGCTTATCCATCCTGCTCATCCGCCGCATACCCGATAAAAACAAAGCGGCACATGAGGGCACCTGGATTAAAGAATCGAAAAACAGCTTTGAACTGCGGGGCAAAACCATGGGCATTATCGGCTATGGCAATATCGGCAGCCAGGTAAGTGTGCTGGCCGAAGCGCTGGGCATGAAAGTGATTTTTTATGATGTGGAAACCAGGTTGCCCCTCGGCAATGCCGAAGATGCCAAATCGCTGAAAGAATTATTAAGCCGTGCCGATATCGTAACGCTGCATGTGCCTGAAACATCGCAGACAAAAAATCTCATCAACAAAAACAACCTGAAGTATTTTAAAAAAGGCGCCATACTCATCAACTACGCAAGGGGAGAGGTGGTGGACCTGGAAGCGCTGCGCAAAACAATTCTCGAAGGCCACATCGGCGGTGCGGCCATTGATGTATTTCCTGTAGAGCCCGAAAAAAGCGGCGACCGGTTTCAGACTCCGCTCCAGGATTTGCCCAATGTAATTCTTACGCCGCATGTGGGTGGCTCCACCGAAGAAGCACAGCAAAACATCGGCGAAGATGTCAGCAACAAGCTGTTCAATTTCCTCGAAAAAGGAATTACACTCGGCTCGCATACAGTACCTGCTCTTGCGCTGCCCCCGCAGGAAGGCAGCCACCGCATTCTGCATATTCACAGCAATGTGCCGGGTGTGCTCTCCGAAATCAATACCCGGCTTTCAGAAAACAATATCAATATCCTCGGCCAGTATTTAAAAACCAACGACAACATCGGCTACGTGGTGCTCGATGTGGACAAGCAGATTTCTGCAAAAGCCCTGCAACTGCTCAGAGAAGTAAAGCACACTATCAAGGTGCGGTTGCTCTACTAAAAACCCGGGATTTATTGGAAATCGGGAATCGTTTGAATGGTTGTAATTTTTTTTTTTTTGATACCAACTTAAGTACCCTGATTGAACTTCTGTTGCGACGCTTGCCGACGATAAATGTTCCGACGACTTAGTGTCGGAATCGAGACATTTATCGTCTCTGATCGGCATCTCTAACGGAGTCTGATACTCGTCAGAGTCATCAGACCTGACCGAAGCGCCAGAGACCGTTCATCGTTCCGGGCCCTGATTAAGCATTTACAGATAGAGGCGGGTTGCTGGTCAAATTACATCTCCTCAAAATCCCCACAATCCAGAAAATCCTGGTTTATATTTGTGCGCATGGAAACACCAAAGACAAGTTACCCCAAAGAAAAAATCAGGATCCTGTTTCTGGATAATATCAATGAATCGGCCGTTAAGTTTTTCCGCAGCCAGGGTTATACTAATGTGGAGAAACTCAGCAAATCGATGGGCGAAGAAGATTTGATAAAAGAAATAAAGGATGTGCACATTCTCGGCATCCGTTCCAAAACACGTATCACCAAAAATATACTGGATGCTGCCAGGAAACTCCAGGTTATCGGTTGTTTTTGTGCCGGCGTTAATCATGTGGATCTAAAAACAGCTACACAAAAGGGAGTGGTGGTTTTCAATGCCCCTTATTCCAACACCCGGTCGGTGGCCGAACTGGTGATTGGCGCCGCCATCATGCTGCTGCGCCGTGTGCCCGACAAAGACAAAGCTGCACACAGCGGTGTGTGGATGAAAGATTCGAAAGACAGCTATGAGCTTCGCGGAAAAACCATGGGCATTATCGGCTACGGCAATATCGGTATGCAGGTAAGTGTGATGGCGGAAGCGCTGGGCATGAAAGTAATTTTTTATGATGAGCAGACAAAACTTCCGTTGGGCACCGCCCAGGAAAAAAAATCACTGAAAGAACTGATGGGAGCCGCCGATGTCATCACCATGCACATGCCCGAAACTTCGCAGACAAAAAATTTTATCAATAAAACCACGTTGAAATATTGCAAGAAGGGCTGCATCCTCATCAACTTTGCCCGCGGCAGGTTGATTGATGCAGAAGCATTGCGTGAAGCGATTCTGGAAGGATATATCGGCGGCGCAGCTATTGACGTGTTTCCCGATGAGCCGGAAAAGAAGGGCGACCAGTTTGTGTCGGTGTTGCAGAATGTTCCCAACGTGCTGCTCACTCCGCATATCGGCGGCTCCACCGAAGAAGCACAGCAGAACATCGGCGAAGATGTAAGCGCCAAGCTCTTCAGCTTTCTTGAAAAAGGAATTACACTGGGTTCGCATACTGTGCCCGGCCTTATGCTGCCACCACACGAAGGCAGCCACCGCATTTTGCATATCCACTACAATGTGCCCGGCGTGCTTTCCGAAATCAACACCCGGCTTTCTGAATATAACATCAATATTCTCGGCCAGTACCTCAAAACCAACGACGACATCGGCTACGTGGTGCTGGATGTGGACCGGCAGATATCTTCCACTGCAATTAAACTGCTGAAGGACGTGAAGCAAACGATAAAAGTGAGGATGCTGTACTAATAAACCGGGATTCTTTGGCGCAGAGCAGATGAAATGGGAATAATGATAAAGTTCGGGTGTGGTGAGTTATTTTTTTTTGGATACCAGCTGTAGTTTTTCATGGCATCGCCTGTTGCGTCGCAATCACTTCATCGTCCCGTTCATTTGTCATCAAAAACCGGATACCTATATTTCTTCAATATTTAAACAGCTGTTAATTTGAGGAAAAACTATTTTCCTTATCATATTTTTAATCATTAAAATCCCGGTCATGAAAGTCGTCATCGCTGGCGCAGGCTTCGGCGGATTGAAACTGGCCCGAAGGCTCAACAACCAACCCGGCTTTGAAATCCTGCTGATTGACCGGTTCAATTATCACCAGTTTCAGCCTTTGTTTTACCAGGTAGCTACTGCCGGACTCGATGCCAGCAATATTTCATTCCCGCTGCGTAAACTTTTTCAGAAAAGCCGGAATGTACGCATCAGGGTAACGGAACTGAAGCAAATCGTTCCTGCAGAAAATAAAATCATAACGGAAGCGGGAGAGGAGCATTATGATGTGCTGGTGTTGGCCATGGGCGCCGATACTAATTTCTTCGGCAACCGGCAACTGGCCGAGCATGCTTTTCCCATGAAATCCACCGTGGAAGCGCTGCGTCTTCGCCACTGCATTATTCAGAATTTTGAAGACGCACTGGTGATAAAAGATAAAGACAGCGGGCAGCTGCAGCGGCTCATGAACATCGTGGTAGTTGGCGGCGGCCCCACCGGTGTGGAAATTTCAGGCGCCCTGGCCGAAATGAAAAGATATGTACTGCCAAAGGATTATCATGAACTGGATTTTTCCAAAATGAATATTTACCTCGTGGAAGGAACCGACAGAACTCTCGGCAGCATGAGTAGTATATCATCTGTCCGCTCAAAAAAATATCTTGAGCAATTAGGGGTGAAGGTGATTACCGGCAGCCTGGTAAAAGATTACGACGGGAAAAAAGTTCTCCTGCAAAACGGACAAAACATTCCATCCGCTACGGTATTATGGACTGCCGGCGTGAAAGGAAATGTGCCTGCAGGCATTGACAGATCTTTAATAGCCGGCGGAAACAGGATTAAAGTGGACCGGCTGAACAGGGTCATCGGGTTTCAGAATATTTATGCCATTGGCGATTTAGCTTATATGGAGACTCCGCTTTATCCATACGGGCATCCGCAGGTGGCGCCGGTAGCTATTCAGCAGGCAAAACTGCTGGCCAAAAACCTGGTAACCCTGCATAAAGGCAGAACCGGTTTTAAAGAATTTGAATACACCGATAAAGGATCTATGGCTACCGTGGGAAGAAACCTTGCCGTGGTGGACATTCCAAAACCACGCCTGCACCTGGGTGGTTTCTTCGCCTGGCTTATCTGGATGAGCCTGCACCTGGTGCTGATACTGGGCGTGAAGAATAAGTTTTTTGTTTTTGTAAACTGGCTTTACAACTACCTTACTTACGACCAGAGCCTGCGGCTGATATTTAAAGAGTTTTACCGAAAACCCAAATCCTGAATCTCTTTCAGCAACTTTCTTGCTCTTGTTTTAAAAGCGACCGGTTCATAATCCCATCGTTCTTCAATTATCAGTTTTATTTCATTAATAATTTCGGGGTATTGCTTTACCAGGTTTTGCAAAACGGTAATCGAAAAAGCTTTTACCGCTGCCGCTTCAGTCGGAGTAGAGATGAACCGGAAACAAATATCCATCACCCGCCCGTGATATTTTCCGGGAATGTCCACGTATTGAAGCAGACGTACCGTGTTTCGCTTTACCGCATCGTGCAGGTTAGGTTTTTCCAGGTTTTTCAGCAGCCGGTCAAAATGTTTAAGTATAAACTCCGGATGCTTTTCCACGCAATAGCTTACAGGCCAGGCGGCTCTTTGTACCACCCGGTATTCATCATTCAGAAACAAATGAAAGAGTTCATCAAATTTTTGCCGGCTGTTGCCAACCCATTTCACAATGCGCATGCAGTTGGCTTTGGAATGTTCCTTCAGTATCGTTTCCCGTAATTTCATTACTTTGAGAACACTAAAAATACATGAAATGAAAAGGGGATTTTTCTTTTTACTGGTTTGTTTTTCTTCACTTGCAGTTTTTGGTCAGCCAAAAACAATACAGGAAAGACTGGGCTATCCCAAAGATGCAAAGCTGGTCATTATTCATGCCGATGATTTGGGCGTTTCGCATTCTGAAAATGCGGCCTCCATTGCCGCCATGGAAAAAGGTTGTGTAAGCTCCGCAAGCATCATGGTGCCCTGCCCTTGGATGCCGGAAATAGCTGCCTATGTACAGGCAAATCCAAAAGCTGATTTTGGTCTTCATTTAACCCTCACCAGCGAATGGAAACATTATAAATGGGGGCCTGTGACGCCGCTCGATAAAGTGCCCGGGCTGGTAAACAAAAACGGGTTTCTTTATTCTTCAGCCGACAGTGTGATGCAAAGCGCCACGGCCTACGAAGTGGAAACTGAAATGCGAAACCAGGTAAAACGTGCTATTCACTTTGGTATTGATCCCACCCATCTTGATGCACACATGGGCACAGCGTTGTACAAACTTGATTTTTTAAAATCGTACATAAAAGTGGGGCATGAGTTCCGGATCCCGGTTTTTATTCCCCGCCAGCTCGAATTAGTTTTAAAAATCAAGCTGGATTCATTTTTGTCAGAAAATGACGTGGTAGTGGACCACATATTATCAGCCAATCCTGCTGACTTCAAAAGCGGTTTCAGGGAATTTTATACAGCAGGCATTAAAAACCTGAAACCGGGCCTTACATACCTTATTATACATACTGCATACGATGATGCGGAAATGCGAGCCATAACCATTGACCATCCCGACTGGGGTGCCGCATGGCGGCAGCAGGATTATGAATTTTTCAGCAGCCCGGAATGTGCAAAGCTTTTAAAAGAAAACAATGTGCATGTAATTACCTGGCGGGAAATAAGAGACAAGATTACCCGAAATTAATTTTCATCAGGATGCAGGGGCGGGGTTTTGCCAAAAGCTGCATAAAGGGATTCCATAATACGGGGCTTTAAATCGGCGCAGGCCTTGAAAATTTCGTTTTGAACCTCGTTGGCTTCCAGTGGAAACATTCTTTCAGATAAGACCTTATTAGTTGCCTGCTGCAATGCAATGATTTCAACCAACAGCTCAAAAATCATTTGCAGGTTATTCTGGGGATCAAATTTCAGTTCTTCAATATTTTCCGGCATACCCCGATTTTGTTTTTTTAAATGTACGACAAAGTTGATGCGGTTTAATGGCCTCCAACAAGGCCGTGTCAGCAAGTGGAAATCTTTTTTAGCCCATAATGTATGTTATGTTAAGTAACAATTGCTTTGAAAAAGCCACCCGTAGGTGGCTCTTCTTTTATTGAATTGTTTCCAGTTTCTTTTTATACTCGTCTGCTTTAGCCTTATCCCCTTTTATTTCATAGGCCAGCGACATGTAGTCAACCACTTTTCTCAAATTGGCTTTTTCTGATCCTTTCAAACTGATTTTACTATTGAAAATATCATAAGCGCCGTTGGCATACATCAGCATTTCATCGGCATTGGCTACCAGGGCGGCTTTGATGTCGGTTTTCTTTTTCTGGTCAGCCGGTGTATTTCCCTTTATAGCTTTCTGCTCCTCCTGCAGGTCGTAAATCATATTATAATAGTGCATGGTAAGAATTACATAAGGTTCGGTTTGCGACTTGTTTATTTCAAGCGACTTTTTCAAAATTGCCTCCACCTTTTTCTGTATTTCTTTATAATCTGCCGGGCGGTTGTCACCAGTATAAGCGTAGTTGAACATTTCAACACCGTAATTATAAAATAACACATATTTATCGGGATACTTGCCTGTGAGTTCATCATATTTTGCAAACAGCGCTTTCTTATCATCCTTTTTTACTTCTTCCAGCTCTATCTGGTACCAGCGGTCGTCCTGCGGATAAAGTTCACGGCCGAGCTGCAGGTATTTTTCTTTATTCTCTTTGTCATTCTTCTTTGTGTAATATTCAATCAGCAACTGGTAAACATCTATATTGTCTTTTCCGGCAATTTTCTGGTCGGCTATTTTCCTGTAGTAAATTGATGCTTCGTCCTCTTTTTTAGCCCTGTAAGCGCTGAGTGCAACGTTCTGCACAAGCGTGGTATCGAATGCAGGTATTTTAACAGCTACACCGTTTGTTACCAATTCAAAGCCCTTGCCGGAAATAAACTCACCTACCGTCAATGCTTTTTTGAAATTGTTCATAGCCTCTTCAAATTTCTGCGCATTGAAATCGGCCACTCCCTGGTCGAAATAACCGTTGTAGATATCAAACAGCCTTACATGCTGTTCCAGCGTAGCCCGAACAGCTTTCTGGTCCATTTCATAATATTTTTTAAAAGCGTTAAACGCATCCATTCTGCCATCGGCCACCAGGCTTTTGTATTGCTCGCTTTTGGCAATTTCATTATAAATAATACCCTTGAACCACCAGCCATCAGATTTAGCGGCATTTTTTTCTTTCGACAAAAAATTATCCACGGCGGTCTTGGCTTTATCCCATTGCCCTTTTTTTACCAGGTCATCAATATCTTCAATGCTTTGGGCAAGTACCATGTTGGCGGCCATTAAAAAACACAGGCCTGAAAGAAATCGTAACATTGTTTACAAATTTTTGAAATTAAAAAAATCAGAACCTTATTTCAGATGAAATCATTTACGCTGCAGTTGCATTGCTGTCGCCGGTATTTTCTGCCGCCCCATTCCCGTTCATTCCATTATCACCGTTCTCCTGGTCTTCAATTTTGGTGATGCCGGCTATCTCGTCGCCTTCATCCAGGCGTATCAGCTTTACACCTTGCGTGGCCCGGCCCTGCTCACTAATATCGGATACTTTCATGCGGATGGTAACCCCGCTCTTGCAGGTAATCATCAGGTCTTCTTTTTCCGCCACATCAAGCATGCCTACCAATTTACCGGATTTTTCAGTCACATTAATCGTCTTCACTCCTTTTCCGCCCCGGTTGGTAAAGCGGTATTCATCTACAGCGGTTCGCTTGCCAAACCCCTTTTCACTTACCACAAGCACGGTTTTCGATGCATCCGTTTCAGGATTTACACACAGCATACCTACCACTTCATCATCCGCCTCGTCCACTTCAATACCGGCTACGCCTATGGCACCACGGCCGGTAGCTCTTACTTTCTCCTCTGAAAAACGGATAGCTCTGCCGCTCTTTACGGCCATCATTATTTCGCAGTTGCCATCTGTCATCCTTGCTTCTATCAGTTCATCACCTTCCACAATAGTGATGGCATTCACGCCTGTTTGCCGCGGCCGGCTGAAATCTTCCAGCGCCGTCTTTTTGATAATGCCCTTTTTGGTGCAAAGAACAATGTTATGTGTATTCACAAATACTTCATCCTTCAGATCCTTCACATCAATTACCGCTCTTATCTTATCATCGGGCGGCAATTGAATCAGGTTTTGGATTGCCCGGCCTTTGCTGGTCTTCTCTCCTTCCGGAATTTCATACACGTTCAGCCAGTAACACCGCCCCTTTTCGGTAAAGAATAGCATGGTATGGTGAGTGGAGGCAACAAAAAGATGTTCTATCCAATCTTCTTCTCTTGTTCTGCCGCCAATTACTCCCCTGCCGCCGCGGCGTTGTGCCCGGTACTCGCTGGCCGAGGTTCTTTTGATATAACCAAGATGCGAAATGGTAATGACTACGTCCTCTTCCTTTATCAGGTCTTTTATCTTTACTTCATCATCCAGGTAAGTGATTTCGGTTTTGCGTGAGTCGGCAAATTTTTCTTTTACTTCCAGCAGTTCTTTTTTAATCAGTTCGTAGCGCAGCCCTTCGTTTGCCAGCAATTCCTTCAGCTCTCCTATCAGTTTTAACAGCTCATCATATTCCTGTTTTATCTTCACCCTTTCCATGCCGGTAAGGCGTTGCAGGCGCAGTTCCAGTATGGCTTTTGCCTGTATTTCATCCAGCCCCCAGCCGGCGTTCACCAGGTTATCTTTTGCTATTTCAGGTGTAGAAGAATTGCGGATAAGACTGATTACTTCATCGAGGTGATCCAGGGCAATCAAATAGCCCCGGAGAATATGAGCTTTCTTTTCCGCTTCCCTCAACTCGTACTTTGTTCGGCGTACCACTACATCGTGCCTGAACTCGATAAACTCGGCAATCAATTCTTTCAGGTTCAAAGTGCGGGGCCTCCCCTTTACCAGCGTCACATTGTTTATACCGTACGAAGTCTGCAGTTCGGTATGCTTGTAAAGCTGGTTGATTACCACATTTGCCACCGCATCCCGTTTCAGGTCCACCACTATACGGGTACCCTCCTTTTCATTCGATTCGTTATTTACATGGGCTATGCCCTCAATCACGCCGTCTTTTACCAGCTCACCTATCCGCTCCGTCAGCGCATCACGGTTTACCTGGTAAGGCACCTCGTTGATGATGATTTGTTCACGGCCACTTGCCTTAGTGTCCACATAAAGTTTGCCACGAAGCACTACCCGGCCCCGGCCAAGATGCATAGCAGCCTTCACTCCTTCCATGCCATAGATAATGCCGCCGGTAGGAAAATCAGGCGCTTTCACATACTGCATCAGCTCTTCAATACTGATATTTCGCTTATCAATGTAGGCAATGCATCCGTCAATAACCTCGCCCAGGTTGTGTGGCATCATGTTCGTGGCCATGCCTACGGCAATTCCGCTGGAGCCATTCACAAGCAGTTGAGGTATCCGGGTTGGCAGCACGGTGGGTTCTTGCAGCGAGTCATCAAAGTTGAGCTGGAAATCCACCGTCTCCTTATCAATGTCGGCCATCATATATCCGGCCATACGTTGCAGCCTTGCCTCGGTATATCGCATAGCAGCCGGTCCTTCGCCATCCTGGCTGCCAAAGTTTCCCTGCTTATCCACCAGCATGTAGCGCATATTCCATTCCTGTCCCATTCGCACCAGCGCATCATATACGGCGGTATCGCCATGCGGGTGATATTTTCCCAGCACCTCTCCCACTATACGGGCACATTTACGTGTCGGCTTATTGTAGTCCAGCCCCAGTTCATTCATCGCAAATAAAATGCGGCGGTGAACGGGTTTCAGCCCGTCCCTAACATCGGGCAGGGCACGGCCCACTATTACCGACATGGAATAGTCAATATAGGCCGTCTTCATCTGCTCCTCGATGTTTACGGGAATAATGCGATCACTATCCTGCGTTTCCTGTGGTTGAAAATTTTCGTCCATCGTGTCCACTATTTTTTTTATTATATCGGCATTTGAAACTCCGGTTAATCGTCCCTTGCGACGCTCCGTTCATCTTCAGTAACTCCGGTGAAACAAAAAAAACCGCAACTTCAGGCTTTCCCAAAGCCTCCCTTTCAGAGGTTGAGAAGGTTTCTTTTTCAAGGCTTGCAAATGTACCCTAAACAGCCTTTAAAACCTGACAAAATGGACTGTTTTTTAAGCCGATTTTTCCACTTGTATGGAAAAGATTTTCATTGGAGAAACCAGCTTATTTATAACAACATTTTTGCACAGCACGGCACAGAATTTTCGTTTTCATCCCGGTACCAACACGGACGGTTATGAGCAGCTATCTTCTCCTGCGCAACAACAAACAAAGCGGCCCTTATAGTTTTCAACAACTACTAAACGCAGGCCTCAGGCCCTATGATCTCATCTGGATTGAAGGCAAGAGTGCAGCCTGGCGCTACCCAAGTGAAGTAAACGAGCTGAAACCATTTGCCCCGGCAGTGGAGGAGCAACCGTTCGACCGCTTTTACAAGAAGCCAGATGAGCCTATACAATTGCAGGCACCTCCTGAGGCGATTATACCAGAAAATAGTCAAACCCCTGTCTCCAAACCCCAGGTGTTATCAAAAAAAGTTTTCGTTTCCTTACCTGCCAACCTGACCCCCCAAAAAGATGCGATTGTAACCAGCATCCCGGTACCGCCTGTTTCTGAAATAAAAAGCATGGTAACAGCCGAAGAAAAAAATGAGCTGAAGGAAGAATATTCCCAATCACTTGACGACATAAAAAAGCGTTATACCGAAGTTTATTTGAACCGAAAGAAAAAAATGAATTGGGGTAAAAACCTGACTACCGTCCTGCAGGTAGCGGGCAGCGTCATTTTCTTCTGTGCACTTGTAGTGCTTGCCTATAAAAATTTTTCAGAAGAAGAAAACCCAGCCCGGCAGAAGAAAACGGCTGAAGTGAAACCCGTGACACCGGAAAATAAAATGATAATAAATGATGAGAAGCCGGCTGCAAACATCCAACCTTCCCTTCCCGATAACAGCAAACCGGATATTCCGGAAGAAAAAAATAATGCTGAAATAACCAGTGCTACGGAAGAAAAAAAACTGAAAAACATCCAGCCAGATAAACCCCGATACAAAACCACATCAGCTGATCCGGGTACCGCAACAAAAGATAAAACTGTTGAGAAACCGGTGGCTGACACAAAAGTGAAAGAAATTGCAGCAACTGAAGAAATAAAAAATCTGAAGCCGGAAAATAATAAACCGGTTATTAAACCCGAAGCCGGAACTATTGACATCAGGAAACTGGTGGCAGTAAGCGCCAACAATTACAGGCGACGGGCTTTCGGCGGCATCCTCAACCTGGAACTTACCGTGAAGAATGATTCAAAGTACGTGCTGGACAAAGTGATAGTGGAGCTGCAGTACCTGAAACCAGGCGAAGAACCGCTGAAGACGGATAAAATCATTTTCAATGCCATTGCACCCAATGGTTCGCAAACCATCCGGGTGCCCGATTTTCTGCGGGGTGTAAAAGTGAAATTCACAATTGAGGAAATAGAATCTTCGCAGCTGAATAAATTTACGGCCGGATTGTAGGATGAAGGTAAAAAGTACATGCGCCCGGCAAGCAGTTACCGGAAACAAGCTTCCTTCTTTTTCTCTTTTTCTCTTTTTTATCTCTTAGTTTATTTATCCTAATTTGCCGGCAAGTGCAAATTTCATAATATGAAACAAGTTTTGCTCTTCGGCGCCGGCAGATCGGCCACAGCCCTGATTGATTATTTGCTTGCCAATGCAGCAAAGGAAACCTGGTTTGTAACAGTGGTTGACGCAGACATTAAACTTGCCCGCTCAAAAGTTGGAAATTCATCTTCCGGCAACGCTGTTTCTTTTGATATCAATAATGAAGCTGAAAGAAAAAAGCATATTGGCGAAAGCGATATTGTGATTTCTCTGCTCCCTCCGGCCCTGCATACGGTTGTTGCAAAAAGTTGTATTGAGCTGAATAAAAACTTACTTACTGCCTCTTACATAGAAGACGAAATCCGAAATCTGATCCCGAAGTATCGGGACGAAATCGAAAATCGAAACCTGCTTTTCCTCTGCGAAATGGGCCTCGACCCCGGTATAGACCACATGAGCGCCATGAAGATTATTGACCGCATTCATACTGAAGGCGGAAAGGTGATTTCGTTTCGTTCGCATTGCGGCGGGTTGGTGGCGCCGGAAAGCGACGACAATCCCTGGCATTATAAAATAAGCTGGAACTCCCGCAATATTCTTCTGGCAGGCAAAAGCGGCGCACACTACCGTGAAAACGAAAAAGAAATTTTTTTGAAATATGAGGAGCTGTTCCGCACTGACCGGCTGGTAGAAATACCCGGGCTCGGTTATTTATGCTGGTACCCCAATCGTGATTCGCTCAGCTATGCTCCGCTTTACGGATTGAATGATGCAAAAACATTTATCCGCACCACGCTGCGCCATCCTGATTTTATGTATGGCTGGAAAAATGTGATTGAAATGAAGTTGACGGATGAAACCCCGCAGTATGAAACCGACGGGAAAGTGCTTTCACAGTTTTTCAAAGAACACATGGACCGGAATGGCTTCAGCGACTGGGTGAGTAAAAAACTTTCAGAACGCTTTGACCAGACAAAAGAATTGCTGGAAAAGCTGATGCAGCTGGCCGAAACAGAAAACGAAGCACAGGAAACCGGCCAGCCGCTGGAAAACGAATTTATGATGGTGGATGAAAAAGGAGGTTTGCAAAACCTGGATTTGGAGGAAATAAAAACAAATGCCGCTGCGGTGGTAGCACATAAAATGCATGAAGCCAATCTTACCCTTAAGCAACTTTTTTTCCTCGGTATGGATGATGATGAAACTAAAATTGACAAAGGCTTCTGCAGCGCAGCCGACGTAATGCAGCTGGCACTGGAGAAAAAACTTGCCCTGATGCCGGAAGACAAGGATATGATTGTGATGCTGCATGAAATTGAATCGGAAGTCAGCGGTCAGAAGTCAGAAGTAAGGAGTATGCTGATTGTAAAAGGCGAAGATGGTTTGCGAACTGCTATGGCAAAGACCGTTGGTTTACCGCTGGGTATAGCCGTCAAACTTATTTTAAACGGCACTATCAAACTCACCGGCCTGCACATTCCAACCAAAAAAGAAATTTATGAACCGGTGCTGAAAGAGCTGGAAGAACAGGGTATCAGATTTAAGGAAGAAATAACCTCCTTGTCATGAATTACAAAGTAAGCCCGGATGATGCACTGAAAAAGCTGCTGGAGGAAAACGAATTCCCTTTTACGGTTGTGATGAAGCACGGCAGCATGACCATTGAATATTTTGCCCCGCAGGAAATTGATACGCAAACACCGCACAGGCAGGATGAAATTTATGTCATCATCAAAGGCCACGCATCTTTTTTCCGTAATGGCGAAAGAACTTCCTGCAAAAAAGGTGATGTGCTGTTTGTTCCTGCCGGTATGGAGCATTACTTCGAAAGTTTTTCAGATGATTTTGCCACCTGGGTTATTTTTTACGGGCCGGAAGGTGGAGAGAAAGATGCGTGATGAGTAATGAGTGATGAGTGATGAATAACGAATTGCTAATTGGCTATAAAGCTGAGCATAGGGCATTAAGCATTACGCATTACGCATTACGCTCAACATTTTCAACAGCTCATTCACCCCTTCTGTAGCCGGCTTTTCGATGGCGGTAAGATTGTACAGGTCAGATGTATAGGGTATTCGTTTATCAATAATAAATTTTGGAATTTCCCACGGTGCATAATTCACCAGCCCGGCGGCAGGATACACCACCAGCGAAGTTCCTGCCACTACAAAAATTTCTGCCATGCGAACAACCGGAATGGCTTCCTCGATTTTCGGCACCGGCTCTTCAAACCACACAATGTGCGGACGCAGCTGCCCCCCATCCTCAGCCACATCGCCCATGCTTATTTCGCCACGGATTTCGTAAACCAGTTCTTCATTTCTTTCACTCCTCATTTTAAAAATCTCGCCGTGCAGGTGAATAACTTTTGTGCTGCCGGCACGTTCGTGCAGGTCGTCTATGTTTTGCGTGATGACAGTGACGTCAAACTCCTTTTCAAGTTCTGCCAGGCCGTAATGTGCTGCATTAGGCTGCGCTTCCAGTACATTTTTCCTGCGGTAATTGTAAAAGTCAAGCACCTGCTGCGGATTCTTTCTCCATGCACGCGGCGTGGCCACCTCTTCAATGTCGTACCCCTCCCACAGACCGTCACTGTCGCGAAAAGTTTTCAGCCCGCTTTCAGCACTGACGCCGGCACCGGTAAGCACAACGAGTTTCTTTTTTGCCATATTCAAAAATACAAAACCGTGCTGCCTGTAAATACAGGCAACACGGTTCTATAAAAATGAAATTTATTGTTTCGGCCACAGGCCGTTCATATTTTGACCGGAGTTGTTCATCACATTCAGCGCTCCGTCGCCATTGGTGGTGCCGCCCATCACACTGATGCGTGTATTGCTTCGGTTGTAAATCGAGATTACCCCGTCATTATTGTCAGTAATGCCGATGCTCATTCTTTCTTTTTCATAATTATCCGTCAGGCTGATGTCGGCGCCCAGTTTTGATGTGGACAGTTTCAGAATATTATTTCCCGAGCTGTTGTACATACCCACCCAGCCGCCATTGGTAGTGTTTGTATAAGTTACCCTGAACATATATTTCCCGTCGGAGTTATTTACCAGCAGGTAACCGGTGTTTTTATCGGTTGAGCCTATTTCACCGATAGTTTTTTCATCATTGTTTTTCAGGCCCAGGTAGCCGCCACCATTGGTGGTAGAGCCCAGTTCGCCTACCAGTTTATCATTCTTGTTGTACACTTCTATCAGGCCGCCGGTGCCGTCTTCATAATCAATCAGCCGGCAGGCAAACTGGCCGGTAGCTGTTTTGGTTATAAGTGCGCCGGTACCTCCGTCGGATTTCAGCATGTGAATGATGTTTTGCCCTTTATCATTATTGATTCGGATGTTGCCTGCGTTATAATCTTTCTTGATACTAACGAGCACCTTGCCTGCATCGTCCACCACCTGGAATTCTTTTGCCTGCAGGAGGGCTGGCACCTGGTTCCTGTTATTAAAAGCCGTAAAAATAAAAAAGCCGCCTGTTATGAGCATGGCGCTGAAAACATAGCGGTAAAGACGGAGTTGTTTTTCCATTTTCCGGAGGCGTTGTTCGAGGGATGACATAGTTGAAAGTTTTGTGGTAAAAGTATAGCTAAAGCTAATCAATAATCATCAATATGCAAATCAGGTTTTCAACAATAATTTTTCAGGCTTGCTTTGTTTTTATGTTTTTTGTTTTTCTATAAACAATAAATGCGAAAAAAATCATCAGCAACAAAGGCCAGATTGAAATGAAGCCAGTTAACACCTCACCCATCCAATTCCATCCGTTCCGGAAAGCATTGGAGAGTTTTGTTCCAAACGAAGGCTGGTCAGAATCTTTAGCGGAAGTATTTAACACCTGGTAGAAAGTCAGATGGATGGTACTGAAAGAAGCTGAATGTGTCAGGTACTCAATTCTCCCCGTTGCCGACTCAATTTCCTCCTGTATATCGTTAATTTCTGATTGCACACTCAAAATCTCTTCCATATTCCTTGCTTGTTTCAATAATTCAAGGTATCGCAGCCGAACCTGTTTTTTTGCTTCCAGTCTTGCTTTGGTATCCACCACTTCTGTGGTTACATCCTGCGAGGTTATTTTCTTTTCATTTATTTTTTCAACTGTACCCGTCAGCAGGTTAACAGAATTATCAAACTGGTCGACCGGTACTTTTATGGTTAATGTATTTTCGATTTTATAATCTGTTTGCGATTGTTCCTCCTGGGCTATGTATCCGCCGGTTTGTTTCACTTTTTCCCGAAAGGATGAGTTGTAATCGTTGTAATCTTTTACTTCAAAATTGAGCGTGGCGGTTTTGATTATTTTTTTATCCCATTCGGGGATTACCGGTTGTTGTTTTTTCGGTATTTGTTTTACCTTATCGAAGTGCCTTTGTTCTTCATCTTGTGGTGCAGGAGCAAAAGCAGTATCAATATTTACAGACTCCAAATCAGCTATTGAATTGACTTTTTCATTTGCATCTTCCTTATAGTTTGCGGCATTTCCGCAGGAGATAATAAACAGTGCTAACGCCACAGCGGTAAATAAATTTTTCATGACTTAAATGTTTTTGTTAATTAATCTGATGCAGCAGATTTTCTATTACATAAAGATTCCTTTTACTCCCGTTTTTTTAAAATGATGACCGTGCTGTCTTTCGTTTGCAGCAGCAGGCTGTCCTTATTCAGTTTTGTCACAGTTAGCTTTTGCCCGGTTGAATCACCCGGTTCTTTCCAAAGCAATGCATTGTCTTTTGTCCATTCAAAACGAACGGTATCTTTCTGCATTCTGTCTTGCAGAAACTTCAGGACGTAACCGTCTTTGCGGAAATCATATTCGTAATTCAGGAAATTGGAGTCAGGGGTTCCGATGAGTGCAATAACAAGGTTAATAGAATCATTTTCGCTATTCAGCGAATCCAATTTCCATTTGCCAATGATATGCTTTTGCTGAATGTTGCTTTCAGAAGAAGATTTTTTCATCTGCAGGAAGTAATAAGCACCTCCCGCGGCTGCCAGCAGTATGACAGCCAGGATTGTTTTTTTCATGGCTATACTTTTTTAAAAGAAATAAAAGATTTGAAGATTGATACGGGAAGCAATAAAAAGGTAACCTTCAACAGGAGTTAAATAAAAATTCCGGGTGAGGAATGAAAATTCAAAATACTATTCCTCCCCTGCCAGCTCCAGTATCACAGCTCTTTCTTTTTCCGTCACCGGCTGAACGGATAACCGGCTGATACGAATCAGCGCCATGTTGGCAAGGCGTTTATCTTTTTTAATGAGCCCGAGTGATACAGGCTTTTTTAATTTCTTATGCGCTTTCAAATCTACTGCCACCCACCTGTCGTCAATGGTGGTTGGGTCCTGGTAAGCTTCTTTGATTACTTTGGCTATGCCGGCAATTTCCGTTCCCTGGTTGCTGTGATAGAAAAAAACTTCATCGCCGGTTTTCATGCTGCGCAAATGAAGCCGGGCCGCATAATTCCTGATACCGCTCCAGCAGGTTTCCCCGTCCTTTACAAACTGATCCCAGCTGTAGGCTGCCGGTTCTGATTTGACAAGCCAGTATGCCATAAGAATTTTAGTCCCGATAAATATCGGGATACAATTGCAGATTTCGGATTTTAAGGTTAACTATATTCAAATCTAAAATCTGAAATCCGAAATCTAAATTTGAAATTAGAACTTGTTGGTAAGTTGGGGGCCTTTACCATCCGCTGGCCAGCACATCGGCTATATGCATGGTCTGCAGTTTATATCCGTTGTACCTGATATAACCATCGAGGTGCATCAGGCAGGAGTGATCGGTGGAAATAAGATAAGCGGCGCCGGTGGCCAGCGCATTTTCCACCTTCTGCTCTCCCATGGCAATCGATATCGGTTCAAACTTCACTGCAAAAGTGCCGCCGAAGCCGCAACAGGTTTCCACATCATTCATTTCGGCCAGCTCGAGTCCCATTACCTGCGACAGTAATCTTCGTGGTTCTTCTTTTATTCTGCATTCACGCAGGGCAGAACAACTGTCATGATAAGTGGCTTTGCCATTTAATGACGCCCCTACATTTTCCACCTGTAAAATCTTTATCATGAATTCGGAGAATTCAAAAATTCTTTTACCAAGTTCTTTCATTTCATTGTGTACGGAAGAATTCTCCAGCAGGGTGGAATAATAATTCCTGACAAATCCTGTGCAGCTTGCGCTGGGCGTAACGATATAATCAGTGCCTTCAAAATCCCGGACAAACTTCATACACACCGCTCTTGCTTCATCCCGGAAGCCGGCATTGAAAGCCGGTTGGCCGCAACAGGTTTGTTTACTGTTGTACTTCACACTGCAACCGGTTTTTTCCAGCACACGAATCATATTGAAACCCGTTTGCGGGTAAAGCTGGTCGACGAAGCAGGGGATAAACAACTGGATGTTCAAGGAAGCCAGATTTAATTATTAAATTTTTGATTACTGATTAGTAACCCGTTTGTTCAATATTAAGTGACAATTGCCGTGAAGCAAAATAATCAATAATTAATAATCAGTAATTCCGGGAAATCATTTTCATGGCCGTGATGGCTGCCTCCACTCCTTTGTGCCCATGTTTGCCGCCAATTCTTTCTTGTGCCTGTTCTTCATTGTTCACTGTAAGTACACCGAAGATGGTCGGCACGGGTAAAGTAAGATTGAGTTGCAGCACACCTTCAGTTACGGCTTTGCACACATAGTCAAAATGCGGCGTGCCGCCGCGGATGATGCATGCCAGGGCAATGAATACATCCGGCCGTTTTTTCCTGCCTGCCTTTTCCCAATAATTTTTTATTGCAAAGGGAATTTCAAAAGCTCCCGGCACGGTAAGGGTGATAATTTTTTTCACTTTAAATTTTTCCAGCTGCTGCCGGCAACCCCTTTCCAGTTCATCTACAATGGCTGCATTCCATTCAGTTTTTATCAAAACAATAAAGGCATTCTTTTTTGGAATGCCTGCTCCTGTTTTTAATAATTTGCTGTTACTGATATCTGCCATGGGTTAAAAGGCTCAAGGTACAAGGTTAAAAATACAGTGTATATGGTTCAGGGAACCATCAAACCATCAAGCCATCAAACCATCTCAATTATACACTCCCATCTTTGCGAGGTATTTATCTGACTCGGTGCTTTGGGGCATTTCAGGATATTTTTCTTTGATTTCTTTATACAACGTTATGGCGTCATTTGTTTTTCCTGATTTTTCGGCCAGCGATGCAGCGAAAAAAAGATAATCAGCCGAATTATACCTGTCCTTTGTAAAATGTGCGGCGGCTTTTTTGTAGCTGCTGATGGCATCATCGGTTTTGCCCAGTTCGGAATACGCATCACCCAGCAGCTTATAGGCCCTTGCCTGCAGTTGTTTTGAAGAACTGGAAAATTTCTCCAGGTGTTTTACGGCATTATTAAAATCGCCTGTGCGCAGAAAACAATCACCGGCATAAAACCGGGCCAGGTTGCCCACTTTGGTGCCGCCGTATTTGTTAATCACTTTTACAAAACCCAGGTTCAGCCCGTCGCCGTTCAGCGCTTTTTGCAGGCTGTCCATGCGGTAATATTCTTCTGCTTTGAAGATTGCCTCCACCGCTTTTTCTTCATTGGGTTTTTGGATAAAATTTTTATACCCATAATAACCGCCGGCACCCAGGATAACGACAACAGCCGCTATCATGATAATTTTCTGGTTGCGCTCCCAGAAATCTTTCGCCCTGGCAATCACTTCCTCATTGGAACCAGAAACGGTCGCTAATTTCTTTTCAGCCATTGAATCTTGAAATTTTGAAAGTTTGAAATCGTGTACCGGAGTAAACATCCCGGCGGGTTGCAAAAGTATTAATCCACTATGAAAGGATAGCTTTTATCCATATAAATATCTTTCAGCACTTCGTTGTCATCAGGCCATGGGCTGTCTTCGGCAAATTTCACTGACTCAGCCACGATGGCATCTACTCTTGTGTTGATAGTATTTATTTCCTCTTCAGTTGCCAGGCCGCTTGAAAGAATGGTATGCTTCACCCGTTGAATCGGGTCCTGATCTTTGTATTCATCCACTTCTTCCTTGCTGCGGTATTTCTGCGGGTCGCTGATGGAATGCCCTTTATAGCGGTAGGTTTTCATTTCCAGCAGCGTGGGCCCGCCCTTTTCCCTGGCTCGTTTTACAGCACGGCTTACTCCTTCGTGTACCGCTTCAGCACTCATACCATCTATTGCATCGGCCGGCATTTCGTATGCATCAGCCAGTTTGTAAATATCCACTACATTGCTTGACCGCTCCACCGATGTGCCCATAGCATAGTTATTATTCTCACAAATAAAAATTACAGGCAATTTCCACAACATGGCCAGGTTGAAGGTTTCGTGCAATATTCCCTGGCGGGCAGCGCCATCGCCAAAGAAGCAAAGAATTACGTTATCAGTGCCGCGGTATTGCTCGGCAAAAGCCAACCCGGCACCGGTGCCAATTTGCGCCCCCACAATGCCATGCCCTCCCCAAAAGTTTACATCTTTTCCAAAAAAGTGCATACTGCCGCCCTTGCCTTTTGCACAACCGGTTGCCTTGCCATATAGTTCGGCCATACAACTGTTCACCGAAACACCTTTTGCAATGGCCAGTCCATGGTCGCGGTAGGCTGTTATAAAGCCGTCTTCCGGTTTTGTTGCTGTCATACAGCCGGCGGCAATTGCTTCCTGGCCTGCATAAGAATGGAAAAATCCGCGGATTTTACCTTCCATTTTATACTTCTCCTCTGCCGTCAGTTCAAATGAGCGGATTAGCTGCATCAATTCGTACCAATACAGGTAAGTGTCCTTTGAGAATTTTATCGCCGCAGGCTTCAGCGTTGGTGATGTTTCTGCCATAATGAAGTAAGGGCAAAAATAAGGCAAAAGAGGGAAATAATTCAGTGGCGCAGATTCTTACAGATGTTAGAAATGTTTCATGGCCGGATGGTAAAATTGATGGATGGTGGCAAGGATTGTATGGAGTGGGATGAATTCAAAAAAAGCCAAACCATTTATCTTGTGCCCCGGCATGCTTCGCCTCCAATCCATATCTCTTACCCAGTTTAAAAACTATATCAGCCGCTCATTTGAGTTTAAGGAGCGAATCAATGGCATTTGCGGAAATAACGGAGCCGGTAAAACAAACCTGCTCGATGCCATTCATTATCTCTGTTTCACCAAAAGCTATTTTACCCGCGACCAGGTGAGTGTAATGCAGGGAAGGCAGGGGTTCAGAATTGAAGGCGAACTGCAGCTTGGAGACAAAAAGGAAAAAGCCGTCTGCATTTTGCGGGAGACCGGCAAAAAGGAATTTTCAATAAACGACGGCGCTTACGAAAAATTTGCAGATCATATAGGCCGTTATCCCTGTGTCATCATTGCGCCGGATGATATACAAATCATCACCGGCGGAAGTGAAGAAAGACGGCGACTCCTGGATGCCCTTCTCAGCCAGCTCGACAAAGACTACCTGCAGCACCTGATTGCCTACAACAAAGTGATGGCCCAGCGCAATTCGCTGCTGAGAACTTTTTTTGAAAATGGCGCCCCCGATTACCAGTTGCTTGATGTACTTGACAGGCAATTGCTGAAGCCCTGCACTTATATTTTTGAAAAAAGAAAAGCCTTCCTGGCCGGTTTTTTCCCGGCTGTAAAAAGTATTTATTCCGCCATTGCCCGGCAGCCGGAAAAAGTGGAAATGGCTTATCAAAGTGAGCTGAATCATTGCAACGCAACCGAATTGCTTCAACTGAACAGGCAAAGAGATATTTCGGCCCAGCGCACTACGGCCGGTATTCACCGCGATGATCTTATACTCAGCTTCGGCGACCTGTCATTCAAAACCATCGCCTCGCAGGGCCAGCGGAAAAATCTTTTGTTTGCAATGAAGCTGGCCGAAATGGATGTGTTGAAAGAAAACAAAGGATTTGCGCCCATATTGCTGCTCGATGATGTATTTGAAAAACTGGATGAAAACCGGATTGCTAACCTCCTTGAGCGGGTCTGCATCGAAAACGACGGGCAGGTTTTTATTACAGATACAAATTGTGAGCGGTTGTCTGACCACTTGAAGAAACTTCATCTCAATTTTGAGGCTTTTCAATTATGATGCTGGTAAATTGTCAAATGGGTAAATAGTTATTTTGCAATCACCCGCCTGAGATTTCCGGTTCATTTATTCACAACAAGATAGCCATGCCGCCATCAAAATAACATCCAACCGCAAACTTCAAACATCAAACCATTTATCTTTGCCTCATGGGTGAATTTTCCATCAGCGAAGCCATTCAGCAGTTTCTTGACCAGAGCCGCATCAAGGGCGATATGCAGGCCCTGCAGGTGCAAGATGCGTGGGAAGAAATAATGGGTAAAACAATAGCCCGCCATACCGAAAGCATCAAAATCATCAACGACACACTTTTTATTACCACCCATGTGGCGCCGTTGAAGCAGGAACTGATTTACCAGAAAGAAAAAATAAAGCTTCGGGTGAACGAAGCTTTAGGAAAAAACGTAATCCGCGATGTGGTAATCAAATAAGCACACCGAAGCGGCCGGTGCCGTGCACTTCAGTATCAAATATCCCTGTTCTGCTTTTCACTGCTTCTTCAAGAATATCCTCGCTGGAAACAATGCCACGGAAAGTAAAATTTTCAAATACCGGGAGGTACCGTACGTTGTGCTGGCGCATCAGCTGCATGCACCTTTCCACTGTATCATCAGTGGTGGCCACGGGCAGGCTTTCATTCATTACATCCTTTACGGCTGTTTTTGTTTTCGAACGGTTGGCATACATTACTTTCCGGGTAATGTCGTGTTCGGTAATCAGGCCGATGTACCTCTCCCGGTCATCTACCACAATCAGGTAGTCCACATTTTCGCAACACATCTGGCAAAGCGCCTTTTCCACCGAAGCCGACGGTGAGACAGTGTGAAAGTGCGGCTCCTTTTTGGCAAGAATTGAAGTGATTTTTTCCATACACACAGGTTTAACTGGTTTACTATACAGGGTGGATTTTCAGGGCGATTCCTTGTCTCAAACTACTCTTTTCAAGTTACGGACAAATTCCGTGGAAAACGTCAGACTGCCGTCAATGTGAAGAAAAAAATATTTATTACCCGGCCAGAAAATATGCAGAGATAACTCTGCACCGGTTTTTTTTGAAAGGTACAAGCCGGGTACTAGGGAAATCATGAGCCGAAGTGTATTAAAAAATAGAAGGCAGGTTATGAAGATTAATCCCCTGCCAGCAACTTTTTAGCCTTTACAAAACCTGGTGAGCTCCATTTACCATGCACAGTTCCTGATTTTAATAAATAAAGAGTAGGTGTGGCACGTGCCGCTGTACGGATGGCAGTAAAATCGCATTGCATCACCGGCCACTGGTGCCAAAATACATCAGCCCGGTGCTTCCGCCACTCTTCTGCCGAAGCGGTTACGATGAAGAGGGGGATATTTTTAGCAGCAGCCACTTGCTGAATTTTTCCAAATTGATTTTGCCAGGATGGATGCCGGGCAGAAGGTTTTTCCTCAAACAGCAATAAAACCTGCGGCATGCCGAGGATAATTACCGTGGAATCGGTATTGGTTATGCCGGAAAGACTAAACCCTTTTATCGGCGGCTCATTGTTTTTTCCCTTTCGCAGCAGCTTATCGTAGCGGTTGACAAACTTGTAAACCGAGTCGTTGAAATCGGCAGGGAATTTATCGGCTGTAAATTCAACCCGCTGGCCCTGTTTGTCATACACAAAAGTCATCACCACGCTGTCGGGTATGGCATTGGCCGGCATTTTTTGCTTTTCAGGAATGTTGTTTCCCTCTTTGAAAGGAAGACAATCAACCGGCGGCAGGTATTTTAATGCATACCACTGCAACCCGAAACTGAAAAGGGTGACTGCAAACATGCTGCCCGTGTTGATACCGGGTGAAAAAAGCGCCTTGATATAATTTCTGCCAAAAAGAATAATAAGTATAAGCGCCGAAAGCACTACGTCTTTATAAAATGAAAACCCGGAAGTGATTTTAATGCAATCACCAAAGCAGCCGCAGTTGGTAGGCCGGCCGGTGTTGTAGGTATATCCGGTAAGGATGGTAAAAAATATCATCAGCAGCAGCAACAGCCAGCTGAACAGCTTCATACGCCAGCCGAAAAGCAGGGCGGCACCGGCAATTATTTCAAACGCATTCATAAAAACGGACATGAACAGATTGTGCCCGTTCAGAAAATGAAATAACCCGGTAAGTGCATTTTTCAAAAAGAAGCCGCCCGAAGCAAGGTCGGTATTCCACACTTCAAAGTACTCTTCCATTTTATAGGCTGTGCCCAACGGATCATTTGCCTTCACCAAACCGGAAAAGATAAACAGCAGCCCGACAAGAACCCTGATTATATTGATGACATATCTCATTTCAAAAGGAATAATTCAAAAAATGTGTACCAATCAGCACCATCCTGTATCCAATATCCTACTTCCTACTTCCGATGCCGACGCTTGCGGTCGGCATGCCGACATTTATTGTCGGCACTTCC
>CAZDUO010000026.1:26817-47570 GCA_964508655.1 uncultured Chitinophaga sp.
ACTTCCGATGCCGACGCTTGCGGTCGGCATGCCGACATTTATTGTCGGCACTTCCTACTTCCTACATCCTACATCCGACATCCGACATCCGACATCCGACCCCCCACATCCTGCTCTGAGGCTTCGGAGGCCATGCCATTCGCTATCTTTATTGCCAAAAGTAAACAACTAAAAGCGAATGTTTACACTGAACTGTAAAGGCCGCTTGCTCGTGGTGGAAAAACCACTGCTGATGGGCATCATCAATGTCACTCCCGATTCCTTTTACGCCGGCAACCGGCTTAGCGGAGTTGACAGTATTCTTACACTGGCAGAAAAAATGCTTTTGGAAGGCGCCGATATTCTCGATATCGGCGGGCAGAGCACAAGACCGGGCAGCGAACGAATTAGTGCCGATGAGGAACTGAAAAGAATACTGCCTGCCATCAGTATGGTAATTAAGAAATTTCCTGAAGCGCTTATATCAGTTGATACATTTTATTCAAAAGTGGCCGCCGAAGCCGTAGCAGCCGGTGCATCCATCATCAACGACATCAGCGCCGGGAGTCTGGACAATAGAATGATTGAAACCGTGTCTGCATTGCAAGTGCCCTATGTACTGATGCACATGAAAGGAACGCCACAAACCATGCAGCAAAGCCCGGTTTATGAAAACGTAACCCGTGAAGTACTGGATTTTTTTATTGCTAAAATGCAAGAACTGAAAACCGCCGGCATCCGCGACATCATTCTTGACCCGGGCTTTGGTTTCGGAAAAACCATCAGCCATAATTTTGAGCTGCTGAGAAATCTTTCTGTTTTCAAAATGACTGGCAGACCCGTCATGCTGGGTGTATCCCGCAAGTCAACCATTTATAAAACACTTGGCGTAACTCCTGAAGAAGCGCTGAACGGCACAACGGTTTTAAATACCATCGCCCTGGTGCATGGTGCCTCCATCCTGCGTGTGCACGACGTAAAAGAAGCCAAAGAAGCGGTCACGCTTTTTTGTGAAATGAAAAAATAAAACCTCCTTCGCTCCAGGCAAAGGAGGCTGTAAGATTAAAGTGAAATTATTACTGCTTTTTCTGCGCTTTTAATTTTTGCATCGTTTCCAGCGAATCGGCCATGTGTTTTGTGGCCGTGGCTTCATCCCTGCTGTCGCTCACTTTCAAAACCTGCACATCAAACGCCAGTGCTTCAAACGGCTTACCACCCGGCCCCGGTTGCATACCATATGCCTGGTAACCGGGAATAAACAAAGTGCCGCTGCCGCCTTCGTTGAAAGCCATCAAACCATCATCCCACCCGCGGATAACATTGCCGAGCCCTACCTGGAATACGTAAATGTTGGCTTCAAACACACTGTCAGTAGCCATCAGCCGGCCGGAGTATTTTACAGCCAGGTATTTTCCACTCTGTACCGGCACTCCGCTGCCTTTTTGTTTAACTATAATATAAGTGCCCTGTTCAGTTTTAGATGCCTTAAGATTTTTGTATTTCAGGTATGCTTCCACTTCCTTATCCTGTTTTTCCACTTCACCCGATTTTTTCCATTCCACCAGGTCTTTATCATACTGTTCCAGTCTTGCTTTTTTTTCTTTAGCCTGCATTTCTTTCAGTTCCTGTTCCTGCCGGGGTTTATCTTTTGCCATTTCTGCTTCAAAATCTTTCCGGGCCAGGCTGTCGTTGTTATACACTTCCAGCACTTTCATGTATGTGATAATGCGGTCGCCTTTTTTCAAAAACGGCATTTGCTGACCTAGTCCTTTTTTCAGCAGGCTGTCGCCCGATTCCACCACCACGGCGCTGTCGCCTTTGCGCATCAGGAACAACACCTCCACTGGGCTGTAATTGAAGTTGGGGTCAAGATTCAGCGGGATAAAGTTTGGCATTTTGTCGTAGCTTGTATAAATCAGGGAGTCGTTCACTTTTCGTATGAAGTGAATCTTCACCACATTGGTTGGCTTCGCTATTGAATCCTTACCGTCGCCGGGAATAAGTTTATACACCAGGCCGCTTTTCATTTTTTTATAATTCATGCTGCCGCAACCCGCTGCCAGCAGCACAATTAACGCAGCAGTCATCAGTCTGATAGATGTTTTCATTGTATTTATTTATTGTAAAAGATGTTTGTTTTCTTTCATGGCCCGGTGAAAATCCTTCACGGTTTCTTCCAACGATAAAGAACTGCGTCCTCCGGAGGCATTGAAATGCCCGCCGCCTTCGAAATATTTTTTTGCAAAAGCATTGCAGTCAAACTCGCCTTTGCTGCGAAAGCTCCACTTGCGTTCCTCATCCCTGTCAATCACGATAGCCACCAGCTTAATGCCACTGATACTTTGCGGGTAATTAACGAGGCCCTCGGTGTCGCCGGTTTTGATTCCATATTTTAAAAGGTCGGCTTTCGGGATGGTGAGCAGCACCGTATTATATTCGTAAAAAACCTGCATGCGGTTGAGCAATACATGACCGATGAAGCGCATCCTGTTTTCAAGAAAATTATCAAACAGCTCATTGTGCACACGCATATGCTCCAGCCCCCGCTGCTTCAGGTCGGCTACCAGCCGGTGCACATCGGCCGTGGTGGATGAAAAACGGAATGAACCGGTATCAGCTACCACACCGGCATAGAGGCACTCCATGATTCCCGGGGTGATTTTATCGCTGTGACCGGAAGCATAAATGAAATCGTACACCAGCTCGGAAGTGCTCGATTTTTCAGCCTGGCTGATGCCGTAATCAAAACTGTTCTCATCCGGTTGCTGGTGATGGTCAATCAGAATCTTTGTGCAGACAAGCTGATTCATTTTTTCCGTCATGTTTTTTGTACGGTAAATGGCATTAAAGTCGAGACAAAAAATCCATTCTGCTTCATCCAGTATTTTTTCCGCTTTTTCTTTCAGCATATCATAATCTATCACCTCGCTGCAGCCGGGCATCCAGTTGAGCCAGGCTGCCCAGTTGGTGGGTGAAATAACATGTACATTATGCCCGAGCTTTCTCAGAAAATGCATCATGGCCAATGAGGCGCCCATTGCATCGGCATCGGGTTTCTGATGCGGAACTATCACCACCCTTTTTGCCACGGTAAGTTGCGGAAATATTTCAGCTATGGGTTTCATAAGCGGCTGCGAAGATAAGTGTTTGCCTTTTATTGTTTTGGTTTATGGATTTACTACAACTTATCTCAAAAGTAATTTTAACACAGAGATTTTGAGAAACTGAATTACACAGAGATGCCAATCCAGAGGTAAATTCTCTGTGCAGCTCCTTAACTCTGTGCCACTGTGTTGTGATCATTGACTTTTGAGATGTGTTCTGCTATCTGGATGAAGAGGGCCGGTAAATCCATTAATAAGTACCAAAGCATTTCAGGAAACAAACCCGAAACTTTCCCTTAGCTTTGCGCCGCAAAAAACAAACGCATTATGAGCAACCGTACATTGACAATGATTAAACCCGACGCCATGAAGAAAGGATATGCAGGTGCCATCCTGGATATGATAATTAAAGACGGGTTTCGCATCGTGGCCCTGAAACTAACCAGGCTGACACCCGAAAAGGCTGCTGAATTTTATGCCGTACACAAAGAAAGACCTTTTTATGGCGAGCTGGTGGAGTATATGAGCAGCGGCCCTATAATTGCGGCCATCCTGGAAAAAGAAAATGCGGTGGCCGGATTCCGCAGGCTGATTGGCGCCACTGACCCTGCCAAAGCCGATGAAGGCACCATCCGTAAAAAATATGCCGCATCCATAGCTGAAAATGCCGTGCACGGCAGCGACAGCGATGAGAATGCAAAAATGGAAAGCGATTTCTTTTTTTCTGCGCTGGAACGATATTGAAAAAACCTCACTTCGAACTGCCCTGCATCGTCAAACTGCAGGGCATTTTTTTTCCTGATAAAAGAATCATTTCATTAAATTAGTATGCTATAAAACCTAACTTATGCGATTCTTTAAAACCCTGGAATACTTTACCGGCAGCTTTTTCCTTATACTCCCGCTATTTATTTTCTCCCCTGCATTTTCGCAAAGTCCGCTGCCCGAATGGGGCTATTTCAGTCCGCAGGAAATCAGTTTGAAAGAATGTTCTTTCGACCCGGAAGCGGAGGCAGTGATATTGCTGGATGAAGCCGTGGCAGAGTACGATGACGATTACCGGCTGATTACCCGGCGGCGGGTGCGGATAAAAATCCTGAATACAAGAGGATTGAAATATGCCGATGTCTCCATTCCTTTTTATTCGAAAAATGATTTTGAATCGGTGGACAAGATTGAAGCCCTTACTCACAATTTTAATGAAAACGGTCATTCACAAATGACCATGCTGGATAAAAAATCCGTTTTCAAAGAAAAAAGAGATGACAAATACTCGTTGATGAAATTTCCGATGCCCGCAGTAAAAGAAGGCAGCATCATAGAGTATCGCTACGAAGTAGCCACCAAAACATTTTCCGGCCCGGATGACTGGTATTTTCAAAATGATATACCCACCATTAAGAGCGCCTTTTTATTACAGGTACCGCCGCGGGCCGAATTTACTTACCAGGTGCAGCGAAAAAACAGCCTGCCGATAATTATTAAACCGCTTCCGAACGAAGGAAAGGTTTATTTTGAAATGAACAATATTCCGGCGCTGCGCTATGAGCCTTACATGGACGCCCCCCGGGATTATGTACAGAAAGTTGCCTTCCAGTTGTCGGGTGTGGTAAACCGCTTTGGTCATAAACAGGATATTAATACCACCTGGAAGTCGCTGGCCAATGACCTGATGACAGAAAAATATTTCGGCAGCCAGCTTGATAAAGACCTGAAAGTGGATGAAGTTAAAAAACTGGCTGATGCTGAAAGCACTGCTACCGGCAAAATGAAAGTCATTTACAATTATGTTCGGAATAATTTCACCTGGAATGGCTATCATGGTATTTATACCCCTGACGGTTTGAAAGCTGTATGGGAAAGAAAAAAAGGCAGCAACAGTGAAATAAACCTGCTGCTGATAAATTTTCTGAATACTAATGGCGTGGACGTGTACCCGATGCTGGTGGCAGAAAGAGATTATGGAAAGATAGATCCGAACTATCCGTTTATTGACCGCTTTAATAAAGCGGTGGCTTTTGTGATGGCGGATGACAAGCAATACATACTGGATGCCACAGAAAAATATTGTCCCGCAGGGCTTACTCCTTACCAGTTGCTGAACACGATGGCCTTTATTGTTGATAAAAAGAAACCCGATTTGGTAAACATTGCCAGCAATAAGGCTTACAGGAATAAAGTGACTGTGGAAGCTGTTGTGGATGAAAAGGGCGAACTGCACGGCAATGCAGTGGTGGAAAGCTCCGAATACTCCCGGCAGGACCGGGTGAAACGGATTAAATCGGATCAGAAAAAATTTATAACGGAGCAGTTTGAAAAACCATTCCGTGAACTTGCAGTTGACAGTTTTATGTTTGTAAACCTGGATGCGGATGAGTTGCCGCTTATTCAGCACATCCGGTTTTCGCAGCAGCCGGAAGAAGGCGGTGATTTTGTTTTTCTGAATAACAATTTCTTCATGGGACTGGAAAAAAATCCATTTACCTCATCTATCCGCTTTACCAATGTGAACTTTGGTTACCCCTATGTAATGTCGATGGAAGCCGTATTCAGATTGCCGGCCGGCGCCAAAATGGATTTGCCCAAGGACAGAACATTGCAATCAACCGATGGAAAAATCAGCCTGCAAAGAGAAATAAAATTCGAGAACGGGGAAATAAAAGTGAAGCTGTTCTTTACGCAATCCATCACCCTGGTAACTCCGGAAAACTACCCTGCCCTGAAGGAGTTTTACAAAAACATGGTGGATATGCTGAATGAGCCTGTTGTGCTGAAACTGGCGAAGTGATTTTTATACATTAAATTTTCCGGAACACTTTTATTATTCTTTGCAGGCTGCCACTGCCAGTGAAATGCTGGTGAGTATCATTTTTTCTGCAGGTTCTCCCCGTAACCAGCCAGCGATAAAAAACACCAGGCATAAAAACAAAATCAGCACCGAAAGCTTTTTACCGAAAGAAGCCATGCGTTTCTGCAGCGGCGTCATCACTTCTTTTTGCTGCAGCATCCGGGCAATCATGCCAAGTTCTGTTTGCATACCGGTGGCAACCACCACACCGGCGCCACGACCGTAAACAACAAATGTGCCCTTAAAAGCCATATTTTGCCTGTCACCAACGGGCAAATAATCTGCTTCAAGCGCCGGGGGCACTTTTTCCACTGCATGCGATTCACCTGTAAGTGCTGCTTCATCTACCCGGATGTTTAAGGATTCGATTATCCGCATATCAGCAGGTACGGCATTACCTGCTTCAAGCAAAACAAGATCGCCGGGCACCAGGTCTTTTGAAGAAATCCAGCACACCTCTGCATTACGAATTACTTTTGCCCGGGTAACGGCCATTTGTTTCAATGCCTGCAGTGCTTTTTCCGCACGGTATTCCTGGATAAAGCCGACGATGGCGTTCAAAAAAACAATCACAAGGATAACTATCGTATCCGTAAAATCACCAATGAATCCTGAAATTATGGCTGCTGCAAACAGAATTAATATCATGACGTCACTGAACTGAGACAGCAGCAAACTCCCAATTGTCTTCTTTTTTTGTTCTTCCAGCTGGTTGGGGCCGGTTTCTGATAATCTCTCCCCGGCCCGTGCTGCGGTTAATCCCTGCCTGCCCGTGCCAAACAGTTCAAATATTTCTTCTATGCTTAGCCTGTGCCAGTTCATAGCCGGGGATTTAGTGCAGATAATAAAGCGATATAATCAACAAGAGGTACAGCATTATCAGGATAATGGCATCAATAGCCAAAACAAAACGCTTATGCGGCGTGCTGTAAAGGATGCCGATACCTGCCACTGCAGTCATAATAAGTGTGACCAGGCCGCTAAGGGCATGATTAGGATTAGCAACAGCCAGCAGTGGTCCTTTTGTATAAAGTAAATCATCAATAGACAAAATGAGGATGTTAAAAATATTGCTGCCCAGCAAATTGCCTACTGCCAAATCCATACTGCCCATGCGAACCGCAGCAATGGAAACCACCAGTTCTGGCAACGAGGTAGTGGCAGCAACAAGAAAAGTGCCTACAAATGATTTACTTAATCCAGCCATTTCAGCAAGACGGTCGGCGAAATAGGGCAGCGCTACTGCAGCTGCTATGACCAGCAATGCAAAAAATACATACCGGCGGATGGCCATTGCCAGTGAAATATCATGTACAGTGTAACCAGCAGCTGAAAGATGCAGGGTGTTTCTTTGTTCATTTTTAAAAATAATATGAACTGAAACCAGGTATAAAATGATAAGCAGAAACGATGAACTGCTGATCCAGCCCAATACGGGAATTTTTTCTCCAAACACAATAACGATGACGGTGATTGTAATCAGTAAAATGCCAAAGAACCCCGCCAGGATATGACTCTTGGTGACAACGGAAGAAATCGGTTTTCCGCGGACAAAATAATCAAGAATAGCCAGGATGAGCAGGTTAAATGCACAACTGCCCATAATATCACCAACGGCAATATCAGGTGTGTCAACAATAGTCACTGAGCTGATGCCCGTAAAAAGTTCAGGCAAGGATGTAACAGCCGCCATCATAATAAGCCCAAACCAGGCTTTACCCATACCGGTAAGGGTGGCAATAATATCGCCGTACTTCGAAAGACGGGAACCACTGAAAATAATCAGGGTGGAACAAACCAGAAAACCGGTGATTAATAAGACTGCCTGCATCGAAGTTTATTGTTTGGGCTAATAAAAATTTACTAAAAGTTGTATGCAGGAAATTAAGCAATACTGCCGTAATTACCGGTTAAAAATTTTTAGCTGCATTATCCTTCACCGGTTTGCTTATTGAAAACAAGCAACGGCGTTTTCAGCCTGACGGAAAGTTGTTCCGACCTGCCCGCCCTGAAAAGTTTCATAAAAAAATTCCGCTGCTGATCAGTAAACATAACCACCACCGAGGGTTTTTTAAGCCTGACCTGGCGTTGAAGATTTTCAGTAAATGAGCCGGTATCATAGTTTTCAATAAGCAGGTCGAGTGTATAATTGTATTTTTTTCTTAAGGCCTTTTCAATATAAGGCTTGCTTTGAACCGGGAAATCTCCATCATTTAAGTGCAAAACCTGGATGGCCGCTTTGTGGCCAGACGCAAATAAGCTTACTCTTTTTATTTCCTGCAGGCAATGTTTCATATCTGATGCATACAACACTTTTTTTATACCGGCCCGGCGGTATGATTTGGGAATTACAAAAACCGGCACAGCAGAACGGGAAAGCAGGTTTCCTGTTACCGAGCCGAATATTTTATTGAACCTGCCTGCGCCCCGGGTACTGATGCAGATGCTGTCAATGTCTTTATGATTGCAGCAGTAATCAAGCAATGAAACATCCGGGCTATCCCCCTGCAGTATCAAAAATGAATGCGTGCCCGGTATAACCTTCATGGTACGGTAAATGCCGGCAATGAATTTTTTTAGTTTTTGCAAACAAAAAAATTCCTGCTGCCGGGCATACTTTTCAAAATAGGCATCGGACCAGCGTGTAGGTCTTAATATATGAAGTACGTGAACGAAAACAAGCTCCAGTTTTTGCCTTGCCGACCAGTGCATGGTAAAACGTACTGCACTTTTAGAATTGACAGAAAAATCAGTTGGAACCAGTATCTTTTTCATCGCCTGAACTTTTCTCTTTTTTGCAAATAAATACTACTGTCCGCATTTGAAACATGAGCATTCTCACCCCGTGTAATGATTCGGATTGGATGGAAGCAACCACGAAAAAATGGCTTATTAAATTGTGCCACCACCGGCGCTGTAATAAACATCCTTGATTACAAGCCCGCTTTGGACTGCCAATTGAAAGTTATAAAATGATATAGCTGACTGAGGTGAGTTAATTTCTAAATCACCCGCTTTGATGTTAATTTATTATTCACGGCCCGCACAGAATATCCTTCTTTGCGCAGCAGGTTGATGACGCCCTTTTCGCCGGGCAGGTGCCCCGCACCTACTGCAATGGTTACCGGCCTGTCGTGCATGATGGTTTTGAGTTTTGCTACCCAGTTGCGGTTGCGGTGATAGAGCAGCATGTCTTCATACTGCATCAGGCCGTAATCACTTTTTGTGATAAATGTTCCCAGCTTTTCTATGTCCTGGGTGCGGTAGGCATCCATCATTTCGTTAAACTCCTTGCCGGCATCTGATCGTTCATCCTGCGATTGAATGTATTTCAGCAGCTGCCCGGCTTGCAGGCGGTAAGGAATGCTGTCGAAAATACTTACCTGGTAATTCATCGTTTCCAGCCCTTCGATTCGTTTCCTTTTACTTTTTGCTTCCTGCATTATCAGCTGTTCCATGGCAACAGTTGAGCCGCAGTCGAGCCCCGCCTCCATCAGCAGCGATGATGCCAGCAGGGGTTTGTATTTTTCAAATTCTGAAAACGGGATAAGGCCATTGTGATTCTCTACATAATTCTTTACTTTTTCATAATCCTCTTTATTCAAGAGGTCGGCCAGTGTGGTGTCGTTTTTCATTTTTATTTTAGTCATCATCAGCAGCATCTCCATCAAATTATCCATGTCAACTTCAAAATAAACCCGCTCCGTATTCTGAATGGCCTCTTTCAGGCTGTCGCTCAGCACAGCATCATCTTCGCAAATAATGTGCATGGTGCCGAAGAGGTAGGAGGGTTTTTCAAGCCCCTTGCCGCTGATTTCCCACAGCAGGCTTTTTTCCAGCGGTGCCGGTGGCTGCTGGCTAAATTGTTTTGAAGCTGAGCAACCCAGCGCAAGCAGCGGAATCAGGTATATTAATCTCAATATTTTCATATGGCAAATTTTAATGGTTAATCCGGATGTATAATTCCGGCAGTTTTCATTTGCACGGATACATCACTCACCACAGCCTCTTCTCCGTACATCTGCCCTTTAAACTTCAGCGATGGCGACGGAATGAAATGCCCTATACCAAGATTATTCCATTTGGTATCCACTGCCCTGATGGTAGTGTCATCAGCCACGATGATATTGGGCCAGTCGCGGTGAAAGTCGTCAAACTCTTTTGTTTTGCGGGTGCCATCGAAACCGATGCAGGCTGTGCAGGTATGGATGGTTTGATTGCTTGATTGTTTGATTGTTGTTTTGCATAAATGAAAGTCCCGTTTGGGGTCGAGGTTGTTACAAAAACGCCATAGTGCTGTTGGCAAATCATTGGGATCAACTGTGTGTTCAACATAAAGAATCATTTTCACGCCTTTCATTTCTTCCAGCTCACATACCTGTTCATGTAATTCTTTTATATGTCCTCTCCTGTTTTTCTTTACCGAAATGATGAGACAAGGAATTTCTTTTTTCAACAAAGAACTATTCACTGCTTTTATTTCCGGAAATTTTTTAAGAATAGCTTCCCCCAAATCAAATCTGAAATCCACCTGCGCCAAGGCTTCGGTGGATAAATCTGAAATCTGATCCCGGTAGTTACCGTCACTGAAATTTTCATCCCTCTCCTCTTCAAACTTGTAAGTGCCGTCAATACACATTTTTCCTCCAAAGCCCAATTTGCTGCAGCTGTGGTCCAGCACATCCATCGGGCCCTGCGAAAAATAAATATCTGTGGCCGGGTTCATATTTCTGAAAACTTCTTTTGCCACCGATTCATAATCCCGCAGGTTCAATGAGTCCTTACTTATTCCGACCTGTATCGGGCCGGGCGAGGTTAACACAAGTATTTTATTAAACATCATTTGCCCTGCGCCCCACATGGCATTCATCACTTTTTGTCCCTGCCCGGCAAAGTCTTTTTGAATTTTTGTAATCACGAGATTATGAAAAACACCTTCCACCGGCATTTCCATATCCAGTATTTCGGGCACCAGAGTCATTTTGATGGGTGCAAGAAAAATCCGCTCAGTGGCTTTGCCCAGCCAGGCATCTTCCTGCGGCGGAATGCCTACGATGGTGGCGGGATACACGGGATTTTTTTTGTGCGTAATCGCCGTAATGTGAAACCGCGGGTACCAATCGGGTAAGGAATAATACCCGGTGTGATCGCCAAAGGGTCCTTCCCAAATCATTTCATCACCAGGATCCACATAACCTTCGATGATGAAATCAGCATCGGCAGGCACTTCAATTTCAGGTTGTGTGATGCATCTTACCAGCTCTACTTTTTTCCTGCGCAAGAAACCGGCAAGCATATATTCATCTACATTTTCCGGCAAAGGTGCCGTGGCGCTGTAACCATAAACCGGATCGCCGCCAAGCGCCACGGCCACCGGCATTCGTTTGTTCAGCTTTTTGTATTCCGAAAAATGTTTGGCTGAAACTTTATGTTTGTGCCAGTGCATGGCTGTAAGCGTGGGGCCAAATACCTGCATGCGGTACATACCCACATTTCTTGTTCCGGTGTTCGGGTCTTTGGTGTGAATGACCGGCAAGGTTACAAACGGCCCGCCGTCTTTGGGCCAGCAGGTGATGACCGGCAGTTTAGTGATATCAGGCGGCCCACCCCATACCCCAGCCGAAGGGAGGGGTTTTTCAGTGTAAACAATTTCCTGGCATTCTCCCCTGCCTTTTTTTACCGTCGGCATCCACGATGCAAACTGACCCAGTTTCGGAAGTAATTTTAGTTTGTCCAAAATGCCTTCCTTTGGCGCCGATAAAATTTTAAACAGGTTTTCAATTTCCTTAGCCACATCGTCGAGGTGTTTTACGCCCAAAGCAAGACACATTCTTTTTTCGCTGCCATAAGCGTTCATCAGCACGGGAAAATCGTAACCAGTATTTTCAAACAGCAAAGCTTTACCACCGCCGGGTTGTTTGCTCATGCGGTCGGTAATCTCCGCCATTTCCAGTTTGGGGTCAACATAAGTTTTAATACGAAGCAACTCACCTTCTTTATCCAGTGTTTCAATAAAATGCTGCTGATTGCGGTAAGCCATTTTCGAAAATTGAGAATCAAAGTTAGTAGTGAATTGTCAGAAAGGAGTCAGTAGTCAGAACTCAGAGCACGGAATTCAGGGCCAGTAGTTTTGAATGAAACCTACAGCGGCACTGAAGGACAGCCATATCTGCTTTTTTTACCGGAATATTTATATCCCCTGCCGCCACCTCCACCGCCGCTTATCGATGGCCTGAATGTAAGATTGAGCCCGGTGAAATAATAAACGTCTTTTTGCCTTGAACTTCCCCGCTGGGTATTCTTGTTGGGAAATACAGGGTTGCCGCCGGGCACTTCATCGCCGCGGTATGAAAAATCCACGGCGGTTTGACCCCTTGCATTCAGCAGGTCGTTGTAGTCAGGGTAGGAAGTGCTGACATCATCAAGGTAATCAGTAAAAAGCTTACGCAGGCCGAATTCAATTCCGAGCCGCAGGTTTTCGGTAAGGGCAAACCGGATGCCCCCGCCAAAGGGAATGGCCGGCTGCCAGAGAGAATAATTTTTTTTCTCCGGGTAAATACCTTGTCCTTCTGTGCCCAGCGGTTTCAGAAAATATTTTTTCCCGGTAGAATCGTAAGTATAAGGATCGAAATGAAACACTGCCAGGCCGGCAAACGCATAGGGCGAAAATCCCGTTTCATTCAGATTAAAAATATAATACTCGCCAACCACGCTGAATTCTGATACGGCCGATTCAAACTGCAGGTTCCGCAATCGCAGATTTTGTTTTTCGCTGTGTGTATCGCTGCCGTTCACCCTGGCAAAACTATAGGCTCCGCGAAGCAGCAGGCGGTCAAACAATTCGTAATGCACCGTGGCACCGATAAACCCATTGGTGATGCGGCGGGGATAGAGTTTATCAAGCAAATCGCCGTTGTAATTGGCCAGGCCGCCGGCAATGCCGATATGTATCCGCTGTGCAGATAGCAGTGTGATGCAGAAAAAAAATAACAGGAATAAATAAATTGATTTCAAGCTGCGGGTTTGCTTTTCTGTCGCAAAAATAAGGCCTGAATAGGGAAAGCTGACCTGAACAGGTGAAGAGATTCCACGAATGAAAAAGAATATTCTAAGGATGAAAGCTGACACCCAGACCGGGTAAACCAGAATAAATGATGCGGCCGTAATCATATTTTATTCCTGTAGCTACATCTTCAGCCAGCAAAAGGGGCCCGTCCATATCAGCATAATCGAGCAGCGGAAGCAAATGAGCAATAGCGGCTGTGCCGATGGTGGTTTCGCTCATGCAGCCCATCATCACCTGCATGCCAAGCTCTCTCGCTTTTTTTATCATGCGGCGTGCAGGCGTGATACCGCTGCACTTGGTCAGCTTGATATTGATGCCATGAAAATAGCCGTGACATTTTTCCACTTCATTTTCCAATGCACAACTTTCATCAGCAATCAAAGGCAGCGGTGATTTTTCAAAAAGTATTTTCATACCTTCCCAATCATCTTTTTTCAGCGGTTGCTCCACCAGATCCACTCCCATCGCATTCAGCAACGGTATTTTCTGCAATGCTTCTTCCACCGTCCAGCCGGCATTAGCATCAACACGGATGATAGAATTGCTGTGCTGCCGTAATGCCTTCACCATTTCAATATCGTTTTCAGCGCCCACTTTTACTTTATAAACAGGCCAGGGTTTCTCCTTCATTTTCTCCACCATTTTTTCAATAGTATCAATACCGATGGTGTAATCGGTAACCGGGTTATTGGAAATATCAAGTTTCCAAAGCTCATACAATGGTTTAGCTTTCATTTTTCCATATAGATCCCAGGCAGCGATATCCAGAGCACACACAAGAAAGGGATTACCGGGAAAAAGATGATGCAGGTAATGCCAGAAACGCGCCGGTTCGGTAAATGCAAATTTTTCAATAAAAGATTTTTTTGCTTCCAGGTCGGCCATCATTTTTTCCACTGTGATGTTGTAATACCTGATGGCCGGCGCTTCGCCATAACCTTTGATGCCGAAATGCTCCAGTGCCACCACCAGCGTGGGCTGATGTGTTTTAGTGCCCCGTGAAATGGTAAAGGGATAACGGAAGGGAAGATGGAAAGAGTAAGCGGTGATTTTCATCAGGAACAAAATTGCGGATTTAAGCCCGGGAAATAATAAATAAAAATGCTCAATGTTCAGTACTCAGCTAAGAATTTCTTTTGAATTGTGAATTAATAATTGTGTGTTGAATAGTAAACATCGTATGAACTTTCACCTGCCGGAATGAACTATATATCCTTTCAGTTCATTATTAAATTCATCTTCCTTCATCAAATCTTCCAGCAGCAGGTGCATGCGGTATTTCCAGTGGTTATTGGGGTTGGCAGGCACATTTATTCTTTCTTCATGCGGATTTTCGCGGCGCAGTTTTTCACTCATGCCCAGCAGATCCTGCAGCTGGAATATGCTCCACATGGCCGGCGAATAAAGGTGCTGCAGCACAATAGCCCGGTTAATCCACGATTCGCAATAGTAGGGCGGCTCACCCTGCTGGCCAAGAATGTGATAATAAAATGATGTGATGCGGGATCTATCTTCTTCCCACCAGCCTCGGATAGTGCTCATGTCGTGAGTGGATGGAGTAATAACCGACAGGTAAGGTGCCTTGTCGGGATGAAAAAATTCGGCTTCCGCTTTTTTGGGCATGCGCTGTATTTCGAGGCTGAGTATGCCCAGCTGCTTCATCACATCGGGCACACAATGCGGCACCATACCCAGGTCTTCGCCGCAAATGAGCATATTGGTGGCCCGCTTCATATAGGGCAGTTTGTGCATGGCTTCTTTCTTCCAGAAATCATCCTGCCGCCGGTAAAAATAATCTATGTACAAATCGTATAGCTTGTGCTTTTGTTCATTATCCATGTGGCGGAAGGAAATGGTTTTATCTATCGCAATACGGAAATGAAACTGACGGCCTTCTGATGAAGGTTCTTCAAACAGCAGCACATTTGAAACCAGGCGAAACAAACCGGCTTGCAGCATTTCATTTTCCCTGGTTTTTTCCCGGCCGGAAAAAAGGCAGTCCACTTTTTTCTGCGTTTCACATTCAGGCCGCAGGTCGTAAAGGCCGTGTTCTTTCCTGGTAAGAAACTCTGTTTTTACCTTCCCGGCCAGCTCGCCGAACAGTTCATGCAACACAGCATCATTGATATAAGGTTTGCAAAAACGTTCATAATCGAACCAGATGCCCCGTTCGCCAAACTCATTCACATGTACAGGTATGGCAGGCACAAAATGGCCCATCACTCCTTCCACCGCATGCACGGGTATGCTCCAGATACGAAAGAATCCAAGAATATGATCAATGCGGAAGGCATCGAAGTAATTGCTCATTTGTTCAAAGCGGCGGCGCCACCATTCAAAATGGTTTTCCTGCATTTTTTTCCAGTTGTAGGTAGGAAAGCCCCAGTTTTGGCCTTTGATGGCAAAATCATCAGGCGGTGCGCCGGCCTGCCAATCCATGTGAAACAAATCGGGGTCAACCCAGGTATCGCTGCCAAAGCGGTAAACACCGATAGGTATATCTCCTTTGAGCACCACGCCTTTTTTATGTACATATTCAGCCGCATCCTTCAGCTGGCAGTGCAGGTGGTACTGAACAAAATAATGAAAGGCAATCTCATCATAAGTGGGTGAATTTTTACCTGCAAGTTTTTCAATTTCTTTTTTATTGTAAACCGAACAGGTCTGCCACTTGCTGAAATCAGCCGTACCATACTTATCTCGCAGGAAGCAAAATGCGGCATATGGCAGCAGCCAGTATTTATTGTTTTCAAAAAAATCCTGGTATTCTTTTTCCTGGAAACAATCAGCAGCAGCCTGGCTATAAATTTCTTTGAGCACGACCATTTTGGTATTGAGCACTTCCACATAATCCACATCGGGCAGGGCATTCAGTTTTTTTTGTTTGGCAGAAAATGATTTTACAATCGCTGCATATTTTTTTCCGGTTACCGCTTCCAGGTTGATGTAAAGAGGATGTAAAGCAAATGCGGAAATGGCGGCATAGGGATAGGAATCACTCCAGTTGTGACTTGCTGTAGTATCATTTACCGGCAAAATCTGAATCAGCTTCAGGCCTGTCTGCTTTGCCCAGTCGGCCAGCAGTTTCAGATCAGTGAATTCGCCGGTACCGAAACTTTTTTTGCTGCGCAAACTGAAAACAGGAATGGCCACACCTGCGCCTTTCCAGGTATTGTTTGGAAAATGCGCAAACCCGTCATGCAGAATTATCTGTTTCTTTTTTCCCGGCACGTCAAACAGCATCCGGTTATTGCCATCTTCAAAGCGAACAAATTTTTTATACTTTTTATTGTAAACAGCATATTTATAGGCTACCGGAAAAATTTCACCTGATAAATCCAGCCGGCAAGTCCACCAGTTTCCTTCTTTTACCAATAATTTGGGCTTTGTCATTGACCATTCGCCCAGAGTTTTTGCGCTTCCGCCGATGCCGATACATTCATTTTTGTCAAGCAGCGGTGCTTTTATTTTAAATATGTGAGTACAATCATTCTGCAGTTGTTCAGGGTGTTTTGCACCTGGATGTTTTAAAAGAATTTCACTAAAGGGAGCAGTGTAAAAAGCATTTTCGTATTCGCCGGCATGGTTCCAGGTATCAATCACATGAATTTCACGGGTGCCATGCTGTGGCAAATGAACCACCCTGTCGTCGCCGGCTTCAGGAATTATTTCACCATCGGCATTGCGAAGGATATATTTATAATTGAATGAAGCGGCTTTGTTTTTGTTAATTTTAATGTTGGCCATCCAAAACTCATTGTTCAAATAAGTCATGGGTATGGCGTCTATTATCAGGTCGGTTCCCAATTCACCATTATCGCTAATCCATAACGATTGGCCAAAAGAAGTAGTGAAACGCAAATAAAACTGTACTCTCATAAGTTGGTCTGGTGCCCTGCGAAAAATTCATCCGGCATAATAAGGTTTCGATTGGGTGAGGTCTCTTTATTATGCTATGTATATCAGACACATTGGAACGAAAATAATAAAAAACTCAATTGGAAAAGCCGATTTTTAATCAGCCAATGAAATAATGGCTATAAACCTATGCCTCATGGGTAATTATCCTTCAAAATGGAACAGGCTATTTTATTTTTTTCCCGGGCTGTTTATTGCCGGCAGCTTTTCAATGAAATGGCTGGAAAACGACCTGGTGTATAACGGCGATAAGATTTCCATTTTTGGCCTGGAACTTTTTTACAAACCGGAAAAGATAATGATGATTTTATCAGGCATTGATGATAAGGTAAAAACCATTCTGGGTTATCACCTGAGCTTTGATTTTGTTTTTATGGCAGGTTGATATCCCGGCATTGCATGCCTGTGTATAATGGCTGGGGAAAAAGTGAAAAATAAAAATGCAAAAATTTTTTTACGCCTGCTTGCCTGCTTTCAGTTGCTTGCCTGGGCATTTGATGTGGTGGAAAATTATTACCTGTTTAAATGGCTTGCCACCCCGGTAATTGGTCCTGAATTTGGTTTTTACCATACTGTTGTTTTCAGTAAATGGATAGTTGCCCTTGCAGGATTTCTCTTTGCGGCAGGATGGTTATTTATTATTTATTTAAAAAAGAAAACCGGTCATCCAAAATCTGCAATCTGAAATTGATTCACCTTCCCTATTTTTGCAGCAAATTTTTACAATGGAGCAACAAAAAAACTCTACAACAGTGTGGTGGTTGATATTTATAGCTTCAGCAGCGGGCATGGGGTATGCCATTTACAGTCATTGGGAATGGCTTACGCTGATACTGCCGTTCCTCACCACTTCATTTGTAAAAGCAACAAGGATAATCTGATTTTCCCTGAAATGAATTATTTTAAAAAGCCATCCCGCACTCAGCGGGATGGCTTTTTCTTTTCATCAGTTCATATTCCAGCGGCGCATCATGTCACTGGCTGAACGTGCCTGCCTGCGGTGGCGCCACATTTCCTGAACGGTAAATGGCTTGCTGTTTTTTTCGTCAGAAGTTCCGGCCGTTTCTTTCTTTACCTGGCCGTGCTCCCGGTAATGACCGGGATGATTTTTGTTTTCTTCTTTCAATTGTTCACGTACGGGCATAACAATGCTCTTCATAAATCCTCCTTTTTTTTAGTCTGTCGGTTAACAATCGTCTGAGCTCTTTGTGAAGTAAGAAAACCAGGGAAATTAAATAGGACTGGTTAGGTTACGTTCTCTGAAGTATCGGGTACTTTGCTCAGTTTTGCGTTGCAAAGATATAGCTACATCGCTTAGCAAACAAATGAAAGAAGCATGATTTTGATAAACGGATGTTTGTGGCAGGCATTAAATGATACAATACAATTGGTTGGACCGGGGTCATTTTTTTTTAAAAAAAAATTCAGCTGTGAAACGGGTTACCTTCTTTATATTTCGGTATGCACTTTATTTGTTTGATAAGAGATGATCAAAAAAAAGGTTGCCGGATTTTCATTGGCGGCAACCAGGTTTATCTTCTCCTGCCGGCATGCTTTAATACCTGATTTCATTCATTTTGGCAAGTTTCAAAATCACATTATTCAGCCGCTGTTTATAAGCTACATCAAAGCCTACAATACCCTCGGCCTCATTTCCGCTTTTGGTATTATTAAGATCAGTAAGCAGCATCTGAATTTTCGAATCGTCTTTCACCGGCAGCCACATTACTTTCTTTTCCAGTATCTGGATATAGCTTTGATAAAAATCATTCTGGATAAGCACAAAGTCATTGGTGTACTTTTTAAACTGAACCACCAGGTCGAATACGGAATAGGCATTGATGATAAGTTTTTTAATGGTTTCATCGGTATTTTTTATCTTGAAATCAAAATCTTTGTTACCCATTTTATCGTAATCAAATAGTTTATTCACCTGGGCCGCCAGCACTACTTTGAAATCAATACCGGAATTTTCAATTTCCTGTTTCAGGGCATATAAATTTTCGATATAATCCTTATGCTGCACCCCGTGCTGGTAAATGGCATTTTGAAACCGGTTGTTCACTTTATCCAGTTCAGAATAAAATTCAATATAGGGTACCAGCACATTCTTAATTTTACCAAGAACCTCTTTGCCGACGGGATTCACTGATTCTATGCTCATTTCACCTTTCTTCTCCATCCGGGGCTTGAAAATGGTAAAAGAGGAAACCATCGAAAGTACGTTAGAAATAATATTTAAGGGAGGAAAAGTCGTCTTGAGGTTATCAACAAGATTGCCAATGGAGCCGGTTAAGCGTTGCTTATCGGGCTCGGGAATCGGTAAGGTTGTAATATTTTCTTCAACACTTTTGATGATGACATCCAGTAACTGAAATCCCAGCGCATTGCTGGAAGGGTTATTCATGTCAAGCACCAGCTTATAAAAAATATTCTGCGAACGGGCCGATTGTATCTGCAGCGTACCGGCATAGAGTTCTTGTATGATATCGAGTCCCCTGAGTATTAACTGGTAGTTCCTGAGAAACCTTCCTTTTTCAGTCTCCTCATCCTTAATTTTCAGGTTATTCACCGTTTCTTTCAGCGCCATAAGATCTTTGGTGAGTTCAACTGATATCGTATCCACTTCAAAATTCAGTTTTTGTTCTACTTCTACATTTCTGGGATCCTGTGCTGTTGATTCTGTTAGCAACAGACCAAACAGAGTACAGAATAGTAAAAAGTTTTTCATTTTAATTAAGTTTTATTCCGGCTCTCCCGGATACGGTTAAAGTGATATTCATCAAATAAATCATAACGACAACCCGGCAGCAATCATGCTCCTGTGGTGGCGAATGGATAAACAAATCCGGCATATAACATTCATGAAAAGAAACCCACTGGTGATTAAGAATACTCAATACCACAATTTTGTGATTTTTTAGCCTTGGAATGATTTCAACCCCCTTCGTAATAACGCATATAAAAGATACACTGAATGCAAAACAAAAACTTAATCACTTTCCTGGGTAGTTTATATTTATGCGGCCAAAGTAGTATTTAAAAAGTATTAAACTTTCTCAGCCTGGATGCTTAAATAATATTATTCCCGCAATTGTAATTTAAACCCACACCTCCCCTCACAGCACTGAAAATTTATCCCGGTAATATTTCCGGTTTACAATACATTATTTTCAGTTCCTGTTACTATTTCAATTTACCTCAATCCTGATGACACAGGTATCCAAAATCTCTGTTTCCCAAACTCTCTTATTTATCAGTGTCAGCGTTTCTTCCCCTTTATTTATTGCCTTAAAATGAAGAATCTGGTGACCAGGCAGACCGGGAGTAGGTTGTTTCGTATCAGGTCTTATGAATTTTAAACTATCCCTATCAAGAAGCTGCAAAAGCTGAGATGAGTCTTTAAGCAACCACTGATACCCGGAACCCGGAACTGCTTCCAGTTTTATTTCAACAATGGAACCGACTTCTGTTTTAAAATTATCCTGGCATCCTTCAATTTTAAGAGTGTCAGCCATGGGAATACTCTGATTGATGGCAACTTTTTTGTTTTTATTATTGCAGGTAATAAAAACAGCTATAACCAATAAACTGATAATACAATATCGTTCGGCTAAATAGGCACTCATAGCTTCAGGATATCCATATTTACAATGTGACGACGAACATTCTTATTTATCAGCAATCAGGCGTATGGATGAACCCAATAATTATAAAATCCTATGTTACAATTCCAGTAATTGACCCAGGCATAACCACCAAATCCCCATCCGGTACCCCATGAATTTTTAATTAGCCAGGCTTTATAAGGCTCATACCAGCCAATAATAATTACAGC
>CAZDUO010000027.1:0-9525 GCA_964508655.1 uncultured Chitinophaga sp.
ATCAGCAGCCACAAAGTGATGTGTAGTATTTTATTAGCCGGTCAATTGTGTAACCGTGAAATTATTCCGGTGTGCCGGGTGGAGGTGTCGTTTTGTGGCTTTCTTCGCCTGACAGTTTACCCACCACTTTAGTCCACAAATCTTTTGCTTCTTCTTTCAGCGTATCGAATTTTTCCCTGGCTTTGCCAGCCAGTTCGCCGCTCCTTGCTTTTTCAAATAAATCTTTTGCCTCGCCTTTCAGGGTTTCAAATTTCTCTTTTGCCACGTCGGCCATTTCGCCGCTTTTGGCTTTTTCAAATAAAATTTTAGCTTCTGCTTTCAGCTCTTCAAATCTTTTTTTGGCCTTATCGGTCAGTTCGCTGTCTTTGGCTTTCTTCCATACTTCTTCTGCTTCCTGCTCCAGTTTATCCCAAACCTCTTCAGCTTTTATGCTGAGCTTATCCACAGCTACTTCAGCTTTATCGAGCAGGCTTTCCTTTTTCGGCTGCTGTTGTTGTGTGTTGGTATTTTCTTCCATGATAATTTTTTTTAAAAAGTAATACTTGAAAGGTAGTGAATAAACGGATTAGCTTTTTAAAAAATATTTTGCGGTCAGTAATAATAAATCTCTTCAGCCAGGCAGAATTTTTTATTGACAAGGTCAGGAAACCCTGTTCAGACTTTCTTCCCCGCAGGTCGCATTACACTTTGGCAAATTGAGACCTTATAACGTTTAATGCACCACCAGCCTTAAACCATTCTATCTGCTGTTCGTTGTAGGAATGATTTACCTGTATTTCATCGCTGCTTCCGTCTTTATGATTCAGCACTACGGTTAAAGGCCTGCCGGGTGTAAAACTTGTGAGGCCAAGAATATCTATGCTGTCATCTTCCTGCACTTTGTTATAATCTTCTTTTTGGGCAAAAGTGAGGGCCAGCATGCCCTGCTTCTTCAGGTTAGTTTCGTGTATCCGTGCAAAGCTTCTTACCAGGATGGCCCGCACACCCAGGTGCCGCGGTTCCATAGCGGCATGCTCTCTCGATGAACCCTCCCCATAGTTTTCATCGCCAACCACTACGCTGCCAATGCCCGCAGCCTTATAGGCTCTTTGTGTGGCGGGCACAGGACCATATTCACCGGTCAACTGGTTTTTTACACTGTCGGTTTTATCGTTAAAGAAATTAATGGCGCCGATAAGCATGTTGTTGCTGATGTTATCGAGGTGTCCGCGGAATTTCAGCCAGGGACCCGCCATCGAAATATGATCAGTGGTGCATTTTCCTTTTGCTTTTATTAAAAGTTTAAGCCCGGTTAAATCTGTTCCTTCCCATGCAGAAAAGGGTTCAAGCAACTGCAGGCGTTTTGATTCCGGTGCCACTTTTACCTGCACACTGCTGCCGTCCTTCGCTGCTGCCTGGTAGCCCGCATCTTCCACGGCAAAGCCTTTTGGCGGCAGTTCATAGCCGGTTGGTTCTTTCAGCATCACGTCTTCGCCTTTTTCATTTTTCAGCGCATCCTTAAGCGGATTAAAGGCGATCGTTCCGGCCATGGCAAGCGCAGTTACAATTTCAGGACTGGCAACAAATGCATGAGTGGAAGCCAGTCCATCGTTTCGCTTGGCAAAATTCCTGTTGAAGGAAGTAATAATAGTGTTTTTGCGGTTGGGATCATCTATGTGCCTTGCCCATTGACCTATGCAGGGGCCACAGGCATTGGCCAGTACCACACCGCCTGCATCTTCAAACTGCTTGATGAATCCATCCCGTTCTATTGTATATCTTACCTGCTCACTGCCGGGCGTGATGGTGAATTCGGATTTTGTTTTTAATCCTTTGCTGATGGCATCTTTTACAATAGAAGCGCTGCGGCTGATGTCTTCGTAAGAAGAATTGGTGCAACTGCCTATCAGTGCCACCTCTAATTTCGCAGGCCAGCCATTTTTCTCCACTGCTTCTTTCATCTTCGAAATTGGCGTGGCCAGGTCAGGGGTAAAAGGACCGTTTACGTAAGGCTCCAGTTCAGTAAGGTCAAGTTCCAGCAGCTGATCGTAATATTTTTCCGGGTTATCGTACACATCGGCATCGGGACGCAGGTGTTCACGGATTTTATCGGCCATGGCTGCCACTTCTTCACGTCCGGTTGCTTTCAGATAGTCGCTCATTTTTTCATCATAAGCAAAAAGCGAACAGGTAGCGCCTATTTCGGCGCCCATATTGCAAATAGTGCCTTTCCCGGTTGCACTAAGGCTGTCGGCACCGGGCCCGAAATATTCAACAATGGCGCCGGTGCCACCTTTTACGGTCAACTGTCCGGCCACCCAAAGAATCACATCTTTCGCCGATGTCCATCCGCTCATTTTGCCGGTCAGCTTCACACCAATCAGCTTCGGCATTTTCAGTTCCCACGGAAGCCCTGCCATCACATCCACGGCATCGGCGCCGCCTACACCAATGGCAATCATTCCCAATCCGCCGGCATTGGGTGTGTGGCTGTCGGTACCAATCATCATGCCGCCGGGGAAAGCATAGTTTTCAAGCACCACCTGGTGAATGATGCCGGCGCCGGGTTTCCAGAAACCGATGCCATATTTATTAGAAATAGAGGATAGAAAGTCATACACTTCACGGTTGGTTTCAATGGCAAGCTGCAGGTCTTGTTTGGCGCCCACCTTTGCCTGGATCAGGTGATCGCAATGCACGGTAGAAGGCACCGCCACTTGATCACGACCGCAGGTCATAAACTGCAGCAGGGCCATCTGCGCTGTGGCATCCTGCATAGCCACCCGGTCGGGAGCAAAATCCACGTAATCTTTGCCGCGGTTATATGGCTTTGAAGGAAGCGAACCTGACAAGTGGGAGTATAAAATTTTTTCTGCCAGGGTGAGCGGACGGCCAACCAGTTTCCTGGCGGCTTCCACTTTGGCAGGCAGTTCGCTGTAAACTATTTTAATGAGCTCAAGATCGAAAACCATGTTGAAGAATTTTTGATTTATGATTTTAGATTGCGGATTAAGGGCAAGCGTGGTAAATCCGTAATCTGCAATAGTAATGGGTTGCGAATTTACGGAAAAGCACCATGTTGAAAACAGGTTCTTGGCCGGTTTTGCTATAAAATTTAACTTAGCACCGCCATGAACCGCCTTAAAAATTTCATCGAGTGGAATGCCTTCGGCGTTTGCACGGCTATTGGCGAACGCTTCGGAATTGCAACCAGCAAAATCCGGCAGTACTTCATCTACGCCTCCATCCTTACCATGGGTTCACCTATTATCATTTATATGGTACTGGCTTTCTGGAGAAATGTGCGCAAATATATGTGGGCGGCCAAGAGAAATCCGTGGTATTATCTGTAAATAACACTCTATACCCCTAAGGGTTTTTAACATCATTAATTCTATTCAACTGCAGAATTTTTTTAGGTTCATAACTTTATCAAAAGCTGAAGTGCTGAATTGCTGTTGAAAGATATTCCTGGTATAAAAGTCCCCTTCAGGGGGTTTGGGGGTGTTGGGTTTGCGGGTGTTGGGGTGGGGGGCTCACATACAGCACCGTCGTATTACCTTCAAACAAATCATGTACGGCTGCTTTTTCCTGAAGGCCGATGGATTGCAACTCTTCTGCAAATGTTTTCCGGCTGAGGACTGCGGCTTTTTTTTCTGATAAAAATATTTTCAATGAATCAAGACTGGTAAACACTTTTACCCGCTGCGGCAGGTAATAAGTAAATGAAGGATGAAAAATCTGGTAACTCACCACGCGGTCATATTTTTTCACTTCATCTATAGTTAAGCTCATCGGGTTTTTTTGATAAACGGCCGGGTAAAGCCAGGTGAAAAAAAGCAGGTGAAAAAGGGAATAAAGAATAAATAAACCGGCTGCCGCTTTTCTGAAATTTTTTTTACTGATAAAATAAACTGCCAAAGCAGCTGCCAGGGCGGGTATTAATAAAAATGCAGCCAGGCCTTCCATTCCCCGTGTATTCACTTCATTTTTTATGCCAAGGTAAGTGCCAATTGGCAACGCAATATTGATGAAGAGCAGAAGAATGAAAGGGTAGAGCCTGGTTTTTGTAGCACCAATCCAGGCTTCGTTAATGTAATTGCCCAGCAAAATGGCAGCAAAAGGATAACAGGGCATGGCATAGTTGGGCAGCTTGGTGCTGCTGATGCTGTAAAAAATAACAAAGACACCAACCACGCAAAAAGCAAGTCGTAAAAATGAGTTGCTGAACCGGCTTTTAAAATTTCTCACTGACTCGCCGATGAAAACCGAAGCGGGTAACAAGCCCAGTAAAATCATTAACGGCACAAGGATGAACAGTCCGCCATGGCCTTCCATTGTTTTGGAAAACCGGCCAATATTGTGCTGAAGGAAAAATCCTTTTGTCCATTCACCATTCGTTTCTTTATGCACCAGCCAGTACCAGGGCAGCGCTACGGCAAACATGATGATGATTGCAAAGAGAATTTTCCAGGAAAAAATTTCCCGTAATTTTTTTTCCCAAAGCAGCCAGCATAATACGGCACTGCCGGGCAATACGATTGCTACCGGCCCTTTGGCCAGCGTACCAAGCCCGAGTGTGATGGCACAAATGAGCAGCCAGTAAAATCGGTTTTCTGTAAAATATGCGTAAGCAGTGAAGATGGAAACTGTGTTCAGAAAAATAAGATACGGATCGGGCACTGACATCCTGAACTCAAAAAGAAAATGTGCCGAAGCGAGCAACGCCATGCAGCTGAAAAAAGCATGTGATGCTGATGAAAATCTTTTTACAAAAAAATAAGTGAATAGAATGGCAACTAACCCAAATAGGGCAGAGAAGAACCGGGCACCCAACTCCGTAATGCCAAACAGCTTGAAACCACCGAACATAAAATAATAATGCAGCGGCGGTTTCAGGGTTCTTAATCCCCCATTGAAAGTGGGCACAATCCAGTCGCCCCGTTCGTACATTTCTCTTGCACACTCGGCATTGCGTACTTCATCATAAATCCAGAGAGGTGTTTTTCCCAATCCCGGGAAAAAAAGCAGGATAGATAAACCCAGTAAAAGCCAGAAATATTTTTGATTTTGCTGCACTGATTTTTACACCGGGTTGTTTGTTTACCATTTCATTGTTGCGACAGGCTATGCCCTCTCTTTACGGCTGTTGCAAATGTAATTAACCGGCAACCGGCTACCAGTGCCTGGAAACTATTTTTCTTCCTGCAACGGGTCATGATAAATAAAATAAACGCCCCAAACCGATGAAAGGGCATTGGACAGATAAAACAAAATACTGATGATGGGTGCCACATGAATGTCGAGATGGAAATAATTTGCCCCTTCCACAAATACAAATTCACGGGTGCCCAGCCCGCCGCCAAGTGAAATAGGGATAACCGTGATAACAGCAGCTACAAGAAATATAAATATCCATTCGCTCTGGTGCAGCGGCAGATGCAGCCCTATGAGTATGCAATACACACATACTACCTGGAAAACCTGCACCGCAATGCCCCAGAAAAATGTAGGCCAGAAACCAGGCAGAAAATCGTTCAGAAAAAAACGGACAGCTATATACAAGGCTGCCACGGCAAGCACAGCGCCGCTTATAAGAACTGCATCATACAGCTTATTGTCGAGCACAAGTATGCCATAGGCCGATAGAATCAGCCCGAGTGCCAGCAGGCCGCTGAAGCGGTCGAGCAAAACGGCCGCCGTGATTTTTTTATAGCTCACATCATATTTTCTTGTCAGCAGCACTACCTTGTAGGCATCACCACTGATGGCCCCGGGCAGAAACAAATTGTAAAACATACCCAGCCAGTACAGCTTCAGGTTTTTTCTTTGTGAAAGATAAATACCGATATTTTTAAAATAAATATTCAGCCGGAAGGAGGCGAGAAATTTGGAAAAGGCAAAGGCCGCAATGGACAGAAACAGCCACCACCAGTCGGCCTGCATCACAGCGCCTCTTGCTTTGGCGAAATCAATTTTGCGGGAAATGTACCAGAAGCAGATGATGGTAACTGCAATCTTCAATAACAACTTCAGAATTCGGGTAGCCTGTGAATTTTTTTTTACAACAGCTTCTTCCATTTCTTTTTTGGATCGGGAAAGGTTGGATAAATTTATATGCCGGATGCATCAAAACCGGGTGCAAGTAAAATCAAAATGATGACAAAAAAAATTATCCTTTTACCCCTGGTTATTCTTGCTGTTGTAACTTTTTATGCCCAGGTTCGTAAAGTTTCAACCCTGGAAAAGCCACTTGTAAAAGGCATGAAAATTACCCGTTCGGAAAAAATAAAAAAACAGGAATACAGGCTGGATGCCTTTCCATCCATGGATGCAGCCGCGGTGGTCATTGAAGGAAGCAACATGACGGTGGATTTTAATCATGCCGTGATGAAAGGAAGCAATGCCAAAAAAAATCCCGATGAATTTTTCGGCGTGGCAGTTTTGATAAAAGGCGGGAAGAACATCACCATCCGCAACCTGAAGGTAAATGGATATAAAGTAGCAGTGAGAGCAGCGAATACCGAAAATCTCACCATCGAGAACTGCGATTTTAGCTACAACTACCGCCAGCACCTGAAAAGCACACAGGATAAAGAAGATGTTTCTGACTGGCTCAGCCATCACCAGAATGAAAAAGACGAGTGGCTACGCTATGGCGCCGCCATCTACCTGCGCATGTGCGATTCGGTATTAATCCGGAATACAAAAGTGACCGGCGGTCAAAATGCCCTGATGATGACGGAATGTGATTACGGGAAAATTTACAACAACGATTTTTCATTTAATTCCGGGATCGGTATCGGAATGTACCGTTGCAGCTTCAACACGGTGGCTCACAACAAAATCAATTTTAATGTTCGCGGCTACAGCCACGGGGTGTACCACCGCGGGCAGGACAGTGCCGGCATACTGGTGTATGAACAATGCAACAGCAACCTGTTTTATAAAAATTCAGTTACACACAGCGGCGATGGCTTTTTTCTGTGGGCAGGGCAAACCACGATGGACAGCGGCATAGGCGGGTGCAATGACAATGTACTTTTTGGAAATGATTTTTCCTATGCCCCAACAAACGGAGTGGAAGTTACCTTCAGCCGAAACGTGATAACCGGCAACCGCATGTATGAATGCGACCATGGCATCTGGGGTGGCTACAGTTTCAACACTATAATCAGCGATAATGTATTTCGTGACAACCACATCGCCATTGCCATCGAGCACGGGCAGGAAAATGAAATACATCACAATATTTTTTTAAAAGATAAAGAAGCCATTCGCCTGTGGGCAAGAAAAGAACAACCGGCCGGCTGGGGCTATGCAAAGTTTCGGGACACCCGCAGCCGCGATTATATAATTGCCAGCAACAACTTCACCGGCAACCGGCTTGTGCTCAACCTGGGCAGAACAGAAAAACTGAAAGTGTTTGAAAACATTTATTCCGGCTATGAAGAACTTTTTAAAATTGATTCCACAGTCAGCGGGCTTGATACCACCTGGCATGATGAAATATCCCTGCGTTATGCAACTGACAGTACGGTACCGGCGCCAGTAATCCCTTCACCGCAGGATCCCTTTAAAGGCAATGTATCATTTGCCGGGCGAAAAAATATTCTCATCTCCGAATGGGGACCCTATGATTTCCGCAGCCCTATTATCTGGAATACTAATCCAACGGATACCTCCCCGGTAATGAAATTTGATTTGCCCGGCCCGAAGGGAAAATGGAAGATAAAGCGATTCAAAGGTGTGGAAAATATTTCTGCCATGAACGGCGAATTCCCGGCAACGATTACAGCAACAAAAATTGCAGGCAGCCATACCGAAATTTTAATTGAGCTGGAATATACGGGTGCGGCCATCACCACACCGTTCGGGCAACACATCAGCGCCGGCAAGCCGTATCTTTTTTCATTTAAAAAATTTTTCCAGCCAATCCATTTTGAAGTGGTATGGTATGCGTATGATTTTGCCATGCATGACCCTATAACAACCGGGCAGCTGCTGCCGCCCAATGTACGGTTGCGACCCATTAAAACTGAAAATGTAAACAAACTGGATTATGCCTGGTGGGGCGGCATAAAAACGGAAGAAGGTGAGTTCAAACAGTTTGTTACGCTTGCCAACGGCTCAGCAGAAATTGAAAAAGGCAATTATGAACTGGGAGTAACCTGGGATGACGCTGTGCGGGTGTATGTGGATGGCAAACTGGTGATAGATGAATGGAATCCCTCGCTATACAAGTTTGATGAATCGCCGCACAAAACGGTAAAGCTTCAGCTGGGGGGCAAGCATTTTTTCACCGTAGAACATGTGGAAAAGGGCGGTTTTGCAACGCTTGGTCTTAAACTAAAAAAGCTGTTGTAGCAGGGTCAAAAAATTTAATTTTAAAATTCACTTTTCTAAATAGGATTACGGTTTATCCCTCTCAATAACATGTTAATTAATGGGCATGATTTATGCAAAAAAGAAAAAGCCGGATACCAATGCAGAAATAATTTCGTTTTAAACCCAACCCACATCATTATGAAAAAGCTTATTCTGCCCCTGCTTTTCCTTTTGTTTATTACAAATGTTTTCTCACAGAAAAAAGACCCGTCAGAAAAAGAATCGCTCCTCCGTGTTGGATTCAAAGCTGGCCTCAACCTGAATAAAATTGATGGCAAATCTTTTAAAGATGAATTCAGGTATAATTACCAGCTTGGCGGTTTTATGCAAATCAACCTTACCAGGAAACTGGGCCTTCAGCCTGAATTGAATTTTGTTCAAACCAGCGCCGAACAATCCAACGATATCACGGTTATTTATGACGACCTGTTTCTTGGCGGCAGCCAGAAAAAAGCAAAACTCAATTACCTGAAGCTTGCCGGGTTATTGAATATTGATATCGGCCCTTCGCAACGGGTAAAGCTTCAGCTCGGCCCGCAATGGGGTATGCTGGTAAGCGAAGCTGTAGACAGTTTGAAATCGCCGGCTGATATTTTTAAAAAAGCTGAGTTGAGCGTTCTGGGCGGAGTCATGCTGCAACTCCCTCTTATCCACTTCGGCACACGTTACGAAATCGGGCTTACCAATATCAATGCCATTGACAATAAAGACCAGTGGAAAACCCAGGCATGGCAGTTTTTTGTTGGCGTCACCTTATAACAGGTACTCACATCAAAAATTTCTTTTCCAAATCTTTGCCTGTTAACAGGCATCCCCCTATCTTTGCGCTCCCAAATTCAAAAGGGCATTATCATTCATGTCGCAGAGAATCAGGATTAAACTACAGTCTTACGACCATAACCTGGTGGACAAATCCGCCGAAAAAATCGTCAAGACAGTTCGCAGCACCGGGGCGGTGGTTACGGGTCCCATTCCTTTACCTACCCGCAAAAAGGTTTTCACTGTGTTGCGTTCGCCGCACGTAAACAAAAAGAGTCGTGAACAATTTCAGCTGGCCACTCACAAGCGCCTGCTGGATATTTACACTTCATCAAGCCGTACGGTGGATGCCCTGAGTAAGCTGGACCTGCCCAGCGGAGTGGAAGTGGAAATTAAAGC
>CAZDUO010000027.1:9625-21594 GCA_964508655.1 uncultured Chitinophaga sp.
ATAAAAACAAGCCACTCAGGGTTTGTTTACTGCCGGTACTTCTGAAAAAAAGAAAAGGTCGGTGGTCCCGATAATAATCGGGAGGGATTGAGTCTTCGCTTCGCACAGGCTTACAATACACGCTGCGGAGCAAACCGGATGTCCCAATAATCCTGCAGGCGCAAACTGTTGAAACAATGAAAGGTATTATTGGAAAAAAAATTGGGATGACCAGTATCTTCGATCCCTCGGGCAGGCAGACAGCCTGCACCATCATCGAAGCAGGCCCCTGTGTGGTTACGCAGGTAAAAACACAGGAAACCGATGGCTACGATGCCCTTCAGATCTCATTTGGCGAGAAGAATGAAAAACATTCTAATCAATCGGAAAAAAATCATTTTGCCAAAGCCGGCACCTCGCCCAAACGCTTCTCCAAAGAATTCCGCAACTACTCTCTTCAAAAAAATCTTGGTGACACAATAACAGTTGACATTTTCGCCGAAGGTGATAATGTGGATGTGGTGGGTACATCAAAAGGTAAAGGTTTCCAGGGTGTGGTAAAACGTCATGGATTTACCGGTGTAGGCAGCGCCACACACGGCCAGCACGACCGGCAGCGGGCACCCGGTTCGTTGGGTAACTCATCCGACGCCAGCCGTGTAATGAAAGGCATGAGAATGGGCGGCCGCCTGGGAGGCGATAGGGTGAAAATGAAAAGCCTGAAAGTGCTGAAAATTTTTCCTGATAAAAATTATATCCTCGTCAGCGGATCCGTGCCGGGGCATAACGGTTCCATTGTTTTGATTCAAAAATAAAATTGTTAAGACGCCATGAATTGCGTCTTCCAAAACGATACACAATGCAAGTAGATGTTTTAAACATAGAAGGAAAGAAAACCGGCAGAAAGGTGGAGTTGCCCGAGGAAATTTTCGGCACCGAGCCGAATGAGCATGTGGTTTACCTGGCCGTAAAGCAATACCTCGCTGCACAGCGGCAGGGAACTCATAAGGTGAAAACCCGTGCAGAAGTAAAAGGGGCAAGCCGTAAGCTGCACCGCCAGAAAGGTACGGGCGGAAGCCGAAAGGGTAATATCCGTAACCCATTGTATAAAGGTGGTGGTACCGTATTCGGTCCAAAACCTCATAGCTACGACATCAAGCTGAACCGGAAGGTGAAAGACCTGGCAAAAATCTCTGCCCTTTCTTCCAAGGCAAAAGAAAATTCCATTGTAGTGATTGAAGATATTTCACTGGAAGCTCCCAAAACCAGAAATTTTGCAGAAATACTCAGCAACCTTGAAGTATACGGAAAGAAAACCTTGTTTGTAACAGCTGATTACAATGATAACCTGTACCTGAGCTACCGCAATATTCCTTTTGTAAAAGGCGCCTTGCTGAACGATGTAAATACATATGATGTAGTAAATGCCGATGTGCTGCTGATAACCGAAAGCGCAGCAAAGATTTTTACCCAAACTGAAAAGTCTGTTGAAGCATAAATAAATTTAAAAAAGCTGAGCGATGAAACTTTCTGACATTCTGATAAAACCGGTTTTAAGCGAAAAGGCCAACAACCAGCAGGAAAAACTGCGTCGGTATGCGTTCCGGGTTGCCAAAAAAGCAAACAAACTGGAAATAAAGAAAGCAGTGGAAAATTTTTATGGAGTAACGGTAGTGGATGTAAATACGGTAGTGGCGCCTGCTAAAAGTAAAACCCGCTATACAAAGGCCGGGTTTATTTCGGGCCACAAGCCCTCGTATAAAAAAGCATTTGTGACACTGGCTGAAGGAGAGAGCATTGATTTGTATTCGAACATATAATATAGCGATGACGATTTATTGAGTAGGCTAAATCCGAAATCATAAATCAGCAATCTAAAATCAGAATAATGGCACTTAAAAAATTCAAACCGGTAACAGCAGGCACCCGATGGAGAATAGGTAATGCCTACGCAGAGATAACGACAAACGAGCCGGAAAAAAGCCTGCTGGAACCAAAGAAAAGTACCGGCGGACGCAATTCATCCGGTCACCTCACCATGCGGTACATGGGCGGCGGTCATAAAAAGAAATACCGGGTTATTGATTTCAGAAGAGAAAAGAAAGGAATGGAAGCCACCGTAAAAACCATTGAATACGATCCAAACCGTTCTGCTTTTATCGCTTTGGTTGAATATGCCGATGGTGAAAAACGATACATCATTGCCCCGCAGGGACTGCAGGTGGCAATGAAAATAGTGAGCGGCGATGATGTGGCCCCGGAAATCGGTAATGCTTTAATGCTGAAAAATATACCGCTGGGTACGATGGTGCACAATATTGAAATGCAACCGGGTCATGGCGCCAAAATTGCACGCAGTGCAGGCTCGTCGGCACAGCTTACAAACAAAGAAGATAAATATGCCGTGCTCAAAATGCCGAGCGGAGAGCTCAGAAAAGTACTTGTCAACTGCTATGCTACCGTAGGTGTTGTGGGCAACAGCGATCACAACCTGCAAAGCATGGGTAAAGCCGGTCGCAACAGGTGGAGAGGCATTCGTCCCCGCAACCGCGGTGTAGCTATGAACCCTGTGGATCACCCGATGGGTGGAGGTGAAGGAAAAGCTTCCGGCGGTCATCCGCGCAGCCGTACGGGTAAATATGCCAAAGGCGAAAAAACAAGAAAGCCGCATAAAGTGAGTGATAAGCTGATAATCCAAAGAAAGAACGGGAGTAAACTGACCGCTTAAATCTGGTAACATAAATCTGAAATCGTAAATCATTATATGGCACGTTCAATTAAAAAAGGCCCTTACGTAGCAACACATCTTGAAAAAAAGATACTTGCTATTAACGAAGGCAAAAGCAAAAAAAGCGTCATCAAAACCTGGAGCAGGCGCAGCACTATCACTCCGGATTTTGTAGGTCACACTTTTGCCGTGCACAACGGGAACAAGTTTATCCCCGTGTATATTACTGAATTTATGGTGGGCCATAAGCTGGGTGAATTTGCACCTACCCGCCAGTTCAAAGGGCACTCGAGCAAGAAAGTAGAAGGAGAAGCATAAAAAAGTTTACTGGTTTATGGAGTATAGTTCTCAGTAAAGAAAACAAACGGTAAACGAGAAACAAAAAACGGGAAACCTGACATGGAAGCAGTAGCAAAACTTAAAAACTATCCCACATCGCCACGCAAAATGCGTTTGCTGGCCGATTTGATTCGCGGAAAAAAAGTTGAAAAGGCTTTATCCATCCTGGAGCATAGCCCGAATCACCCGGCCGTGCCCCTGCGTAAGCTGGTGCTGAGCGCCATCAGCAACTGGAAACATAAAAATGAAGGCGGCGATGAACATGAACTGGTGGTAAAAACTATTATGGTGGATGGAGCAAGAACACTGAAACGTATGCGACCTGCGCCACAGGGCCGCGGTTACCGTGTTCGCAAAAGAAGCAACCACGTAACTGTGATTGTGGATGCAAAGCCTGAAAAGATTGAAACCGCTCCAATAGTGGAAGAAGCCCCTGCAGCAGAAGTGAAAGAAGCCCCTAAAAAAACAACAAGAAAGAGAACAACAAAAACAAAATAACTTTTAGAAAATCCGGGTCTCAAGTGGTATTTGTAATTTGAGATTTGGAATTTAAAAAAACATCATGGGTCAGAAAGCAAATCCGATTGGCAACAGGTTAGGCATCATCCGCGGCTGGGAGAGCAACTGGTATGGAAGCAAAAAAGATTTTGCCTCCAAACTGATTGAAGACAACCGCATCAGAACTTACCTGAATGCCCGTATCAACAAAGGCGGAATTTCAAAAATCGTAATTGAAAGAACACTCGGAAAACTGATCGTTACCATTCACACCTCAAAGCCGGGTATCATCATCGGCAAGGGCGGCGGCGAAGTGGACAGGATAAAGGAGGAGTTGAAAAAACTCACCAACAAAGAGGATGTGCAGATCAATATTCTTGAAATACGCCGTCCGGAGCTGGATGCAATGATTGTAGCCGACACCATTGCCCGCCAGATTGAAAACAGGATTAACTATAAACGTGCCATAAAAATGGCCATTGCTTCAGCGCTGCGTATGGGCGCCGAAGGTATTAAAGTGAAAGTAAGCGGTCGCCTGGGTGGTGCCGAAATTGCCCGTTCTGAAGAAATAAAACAAGGACGGGTGCCGCTTCATACTTTCCGTATGGATATTGATTATGCCAATGTGTTTGCGCTCACAGTATATGGAAAAATCGGTGTCAAAGTATGGATTTGCAAAGGCGAAGTACTGGCAAAAAGAGATTTGAATCCAAACTTTACCGGTGGCAAAAGTGATATAAGCGACCGCAGGGAAAGAAGAGATATGGAAAGAAGAGATGACAGGCATGGCAGAGGCGAAAGAAGAGGTGGTGGTGAGAGAAGAGGCGGTGGCGAAAGAAGAGGTGGCGGCCGCGGAGAAAGGAGAGGTGGGGGAGAAAGAAGATAGGATAAATAAAGAAAGCTACGGGCTATGAGCCACGAGCCGTAATAATTAAATGAAAGGTTAATCGCTATGCAAAACAGGGCTCTAAGCTCGAAATTCATAGCAAAAAGCTGAAAAAAATGTTACAACCGAAAAGAACCAGGCACAGGAAAATGCAGAAAGGCCGTATGAAGGGCAATGCTAAACGGGGTGCAACCATCGCATTCGGTTCGTATGCACTAAAAGCATTGGAGCAGCATTGGGTGACCGACCGCCAGATAGAAGCAGCACGCCAGGCACTTACCCGTGAAATGAAACGTGAGGGGAATGTGTGGATCCGCATTTTTCCCGACAAACCTATTACCCGTAAACCGCTAGAGGTAAGAATGGGTAAAGGGAAAGGCAACCTGGAGTTTTGGGCAGCTGTGGTAAAACCGGGAAGAATACTTTTTGAAGTGGATGGCGTAAGCGAGCAGGTGGCAAAATCATCACTGGCGCTGGCTGCCGGCAAGTTGCCCATCAAAACAAAATTTGTTGCCCGCAGAGATGTGGTGAATCAATAACGAATAAAAACGACAGACGATGTCAAAGAAACTTGATTTTTTGAAAGGTATCCAGGGGCTGAATGCATCAGACCTGAAAGCCCGCATACAGGAAGACGAGCTGCGGCTGAAAAAGCTGAAGTTTGCTCATTCCATTTCTCCGATGGAAAACCCGATGAGCATCCGTAGCCTGCGCCGCGATATTGCCAGGCTGAAAACCGAATTGAAGAAAAAAGAGGCCGGAGAATGAAAATTACGTAGAGAGGCATTGCAATGCGTCTTCATACAAAACGAAAAAAAATGGCTGACAGAAATTTAAGAAAAACAAAAACAGGTGTGGTTACCAGCAACAAGATGGCCAAAACCATCACGGTGGCTGTGGAAAGAAAAGTAAAGCACCCTATTTACGGAAAGTTTGTAAAGAAAACCACAAAGTTTCATGCACATGATGATAAGAATGAGTGCAGCATCGGAGACACGGTACGCATTATGGAGTGCAGGCCGCTGAGTAAGTCCAAGCGCTGGAGACTGGTGGAAGTGGTGGAGAAAGTGAAGTAATAAAAGAGTGCCTGGTACTAAATACTGGGTACCGGGGCAATCACTGAAAATTTGTAAAACGATCTAAGTACTGGGTACTTAGTACTAAAAATCTGGAAAATGATTCAGCAAGAAAGCCGGTTGAATGTGGCCGACAACAGTGGCGCACGGGAAGTACTCTGTATCCGTGTGCTGGGCAATAGCGGACAACGATATGCAGGCATTGGCGATACAATTGTTGTAACCGTAAAAGATGCCTTGCCATCTGGTGGCATTAAGAAAGGAACCGTAAGCAAGGCCGTGATAGTAAGAACAACCAACAAACTGCGCCGCAAAGACGGCTCCTACATCCGCTTTGATGATAATGCCGTGGTGCTGCTGAACCAGGCCGACGAACCGAGAGGCACCCGCATTTTTGGTCCCGTGGCAAGAGAGCTGCGTGATAAGGGTTATATGAAAATTATTTCATTAGCCCCGGAGGTACTGTAATTTCCAGCACACGGGTGTTGAATAAGTAAAAAGAATAAAATCTTTAATAATAAAACAAAAAGTCCCTTTAGGGATTTAGGGTATGAAAACAAGATTCAAACCGAAGTTTAATATCAGGAAGGGCGATAAAGTGGTAGTGATAGCCGGTGATGATAAAGACCTGGCCAAACCCAGGACGGTAAAAAAGGTGCTGGTAGACCAGGACCGTGTGATACTGGAAGGCGTAAATATCGTAACTAAACACAGCAAGCCCTCGGCGCAAAATACTAAGGGAGGTATAATAAAAATGGAGGCGCCCATTCACATCAGTAATGTGATGCTGTGGGATGCAAGGGATAAAGCACCGGCCAAGGTGCGTCGCGAAAGAGAAGACGGCAAGTCCGTCCGGATTTCAAAAAAATCGGGTGAAAGAATCTGATTCAAAAAAAATTAATTTATGAGCACACTAACATATAAACCCAGGTTGGCGGAGCGATATAAAAAAGATGTGGTGCCCGCACTAGTAAAAAAGTTCGGGTACAAAAGCGTGATGCAGGCGCCCCGGCTTGAAAAAATTTGCCTGAACCGCGGTGTAAACGGCGCTGTAAACGACAAAAAACTGGTGGATGTGTCAGTGGAGGAACTGACTACAGTCACTGGGCAAAAGGCGGTATCCACGCTGTCGAAAAAAGACATTTCCAATTTCAAGCTGCGTAAGAGCATGCCCATCGGTGCAAGAGTAACCCTGCGTGGCGACCGGATGTATGAATTTCTCGACAGGCTCATTGCGGTGGCATTGCCCCGTGTTCGCGACTTTAAAGGGGTAAGTGAAAAATCTTTCGACGGCCGCGGTAATTACACGTTGGGCGTGACCGAGCAAATCATCTTCCCGGAAATTGATATTGATAAAGTGACACGAATTACCGGGCTCGACATCACTTTTGTAACTAACGCCAAAACCGATGAGGAAGCGTATGAGTTACTGAAGGAACTTGGAATGCCCTTCAGAGATATTAAAAAGTAAAATCACAAAAAACAAATTCCAAAAACCAATAGATATTCAAAAATGGGATTTGGGATTTTAAAATTTGAAATTTAAAAAACATCATGGCAAAAACATCAGTAACGGCCAGGCAGAAAAAAAGAGAAAGAATGGTGGCACAGTTTGCAGCTAAGCGTGAAGCACTGAAAAAAGCCGGCGATTGGAAAGCACTGGATGAACTTCCGAAAAATTCATCCAAAGTGAGACTGAAAAACCGCTGCCAGATTAGCGGCCGCCCGAAAGGCTATGTGAGGTTTTTCGGCATTTCAAGAATCGCCTTGCGTGATATGGCGCTGGACGGAAAAATTCCGGGACTGAGAAAAGCAAGCTGGTAACCCCCTCCCCTAAAGGGGAGTAAGGGAAGCATAATTCAAATGAAAGATATTTTTAAATAAAAAAAGTAATTAACAATCTAAGTTCTCCGCCGCGGCGGAGGACAGGGGGCTTAATATTATGGTAACAGATCCTATAGCAGATTTCCTGACAAGAATCCGGAATGCACAGTTGGCGGGACATCGCATTGTGGAAATTCCGGCATCGAACCTGAAAAGGCGGATTACAGAAATTCTGTATAACCAGGGTTATATTCTCAAATACAAATTTGAGGAAGACAGCAAGCAGGGCGTTATTAAAATCGCACTTAAGTATGATGTGCAGTCAAAGCAGCCCGCCATCCGGACACTGGAAAGAGTGAGCCGCCCGGGCCTGCGTACCTATGCAAAACCTGGTGATTTTCGCCGTGTAAAGAACGGACTTGGAATCGCTATCGTTTCCACCTCGCAGGGTGTAATGACAGATAAAGAAGCCAAGGCGAAGAATGTGGGTGGCGAAGTTCTTTGTTATGTGTATTAACCACGATTACCTGGATTAAAAGGATTGTGAAGAAATCTTGCTGATACTTTAAGCTGAATCTATACAAGGCTGAATGGTCAGTAAGAATAAATCTGAAATCGTAAATCTAAAATCTGAAATTGTATGTCTCGTATAGGCAGAAAAGCGATCAGCGTACTAAAAGGAGTTACTGTTACAGTTGGCAACGACAATGTGATAACGGTAAAAGGTCCGAAAGGAGAACTGAAACAGCCGGTTGATCGTGATATCAAGGTGGAAGTGAAAGATGGCGAAGTAAGTTTCAGCCGTCCAACTGACCAGATTCGTCACCGTGCATTACATGGTTTGTATCGTGCATTGGTGGCCAATATGGTGAAGGGTGTGACCGATGGCTATAAAAAAAACCTGGAGCTGATAGGGGTAGGTTTCAAAGCCAGCAACCAGGGTAATATCCTCGATCTTACTTTGGGCTATTCGCATAATATCATTTTCGAAGTGCCCAAAGAGCTGAAAGTGACTACTGCCCAGGAAAAAGGTCAGAACCCGACTATTTCGCTTGAAGGAATTGACCGGCAGTTGCTGGGCCAGGTAGCGGCAAAAATCCGCAGCCTGCGCAAACCCGAACCATACAAAGGAAAAGGTGTTCGCTATATAGGTGAATATGTAAGGAAGAAAGCCGGTAAAGCAGCCGGTAAGTAAGGTTGCCGGTTGATGGCTATTGATAAAAATTATATCAACTGCAAAAGAAGACAACCAGTAACAAGTAATAAGAAACCAGAAACAAGAATATGAATCCGAAAGCAAAAACTTTAAGAAGACAGAATATCCGCTTCAGTATCCGCAGAAAAATAAGCGGAACAAAGGATAAACCGCGTCTTTCTGTTTTCAGAAGCAATAATGAAATATATGTGCAGCTGATTGATGATGTGCACGGGCAAACATTGGCTGCCGCTTCATCAAAAGATAAAAATCTTGCTGCACAGAAAGGAACAAAAACAGAAAAAAGCAAACTGGTAGGTGCAGCCATTGCTGCCAAAGCAACTGAGCTGGGATTGAAAGAAGTGGTTTTTGACCGCGGCGGATATCTTTATCATGGTCGTGTGAAAGCAGTGGCTGATGGAGCAAGAGAAGGAGGACTGAAATTTTAATCAGCAAACAGGCAAATGAGAAATTTTTCAAATGCTCAACCGCAATTTTCAAGTTTGCCAATTTTCAAATTTTCAAATTAACAAATGTCAAAACTTAACTTAAACAGGGTAAAAGCCGGCGACCTGGAGCTGAAAGATAAAGTGGTAGCCATTAACCGCGTGGTGAAAACCACCAAGGGCGGCCGTTCATTCAGTTTTTCGGCATTGGTAGTGGTGGGAAATGAAAATGGAGTGGTTGGTCACGGGCTGGGCAAAGCAAAGGAAGTTCAGGAAGCAATTACCAAAGGCATTGAAGATGCCAAGAAAAATCTCATCCGCGTGCCGGTGATGCATGGCACTATTCCGCACGACCAGTGGGCCAAAGAAGGCGCTGCCAAAGTGCTCATCAAGCCTGCTGCACATGGTACCGGTGTAATTGCCGGTGGCAGCATGCGTGCCGTACTGGAAAGCGCCGGTGTGACCGATGTGCTTGCAAAATCACTCGGTTCAGCCAACCCGCACAATGTGGTAAAAGCAACCTTCAAAGCTTTGGCCATGCTGCGTGAACCCATCCATGTTGCAAAGACCCGGTCGTTGGGGTTGAAGAAAGTGTTTAATGGATAAAACACCCGGTTCCCGCCGCGGCGATGGAAATTAGTAGGAGATTATCATTCTTATTAAAAAAAACAAAAAGCCCCTTTAGGGGTTTGGGATATGAAAAAAATAAAAATAACATTGGTAAAAAGCCCGATTGACCGGCCGGAGCGTCAGAAGAAAACGCTCCAGGCACTTGGATTAAGAAAGCTGAATGCAGTAAAAGAAGTGGAAGCCACTCCGCAAATCATGGGCATGATTCGCAAGATGAACCACCTGCTGAAAGTGGAGGAAGCGTAAGTAATTCAAAAATCAAAATTTAAAAGTAAAAAAGCACATCCGCATTTTGAATTTTTACTTTTGACTTTTTAATTTAAAAACAAGCGAGCCCCGAATGCTTACGGGGCGTTGAGTAAAAAATAAAAGCAACATGAAATTACATCAGTTAAAACCTGCACAAGGATCAACACAAAAAGAAAAACGTTTAGGCCGCGGTGAAGCTTCGGGTCATGGAGGCACTTCCACAAAAGGAAACAAAGGTCACCAGAGCCGCAGCGGTTTTAAACGAAAAATGGCACACGAAGGCGGCCAGATGCCCATTCAGCGCCGCATACCCAAGCGTGGATTCAACAATATTCACCGCATCGCATTCAAAGTGTTTAATCTCGGCCAGGTGGATCAGCTTGCAGAAAAGTACGGCATCAAAGAATTTACTTTGCCTGCTTTGTATGCAAATAAGCTCATCAGCCAGAACGACCGGGTAAAGATTTTAGGCAACGGGGAAATAAAAAGCAAGTTATCTTTTAAGGTAAATGCGGTGAGCAGCAAAGCCAGGGAAGCCATCGAAGCAGCCGGCGGCACGGTGGAACTGGTAAACTAATTTTCTGTAACTTGCGATGGCGCATTTGCAAAATGCGTCTTTTTTGTTTTACGCTTTTAAATTGCTCTGCATCCGTGAAAAAATTAATTCAAACGCTGAAGAATATCTGGAGCATCGAAGATCTGCGCAGCAAGATTCTCTATACCCTGGTATTGATTTTTGTATACCGTATCGGCGCCCATGTGGTGTTGCCCGGTATTGACCCCGATACTATCGCCCAATCCATGGAGAAGTCAAGAGGGGGTATTCTCGGCATGATTGATATGTTTGCCGGAGGCGCTTTCTCGCAGGCTTCCATTTTTGCCCTCGGCATTATGCCTTATATTTCGGCTTCCATCTTTATGCAATTGATGACGGTGCTGGTGCCGCAAATGCAGAAACTGCAGAAAGAGGGTGACAGCGGCCGCAAAAAAATCAACCAGTGGACCCGCTACCTCACCGTGGCTGTTACGCTGGTGCAGGCATCAGCCTACGTCACTTACCTGAACGAGATGACACGCAGCGGCGGCATGATTGAGGCTTACCGACCGTACTTCTGGCTTTCCACTGTCATCATTCTTACAGCCGGTACTTTGTTTGTAATGTGGCTGGGTGAAAAAATTACCGACCGCGGACTAGGCAACGGTACTTCACTCATCATTATGATTGGCATCCTGGCCCGGTTGCCGCAGTCTTTTGCACAGGAATTTACCAGCAAAACCACGCAACCCGGCGACATCCTGATTTTCATTGTTGAAATTGTTGTTCTCATTGCCATCATTCTTGGTTGCATACTGCTGATTCAGGGAACCAGGAAAATTGCGCTCAACTATGCCAAGCAGATAGCCGGCGGCAACAGGCAGTTTACAGGCGCCAGGCAGTTTTTACCCATCAAAGTAAACAGCGCCGGCGTTATGCCCATCATCTTTGCCCAGGCTATTATGTTCCTGCCCACTTTGTTTACGTATGCTGATGCCACACGTGGCATCGGGCAGGTGTTTGCCGATCATACTAACTTCTGGTACATGCTGGTGTACGCTACGGTGGTCATTGGTTTTACATTTCTTTATACAGCCCTTATTTTTAATCCCAAGCAGATTGCCGAAAACCTGAAACAGAACAACGGGTTTATTCCCGGCGTAAAACCCGGGCAGCCTACGGCTGATTATATTGGCGCCGTAATGGATAAAGTGACATTGCCGGGCGCCATACTACTTGCCTTTGTAGGTATTTTACCCGGCATTGCCGATTTGGCTGGCGTTACGTCGGGCTTCTCTACATTCTATGGCGGCACGTCGCTGCTCATCATGGTAGGTGTGGTGCTCGATACGCTGCAGCAGATAGAAACACAACTCTTGATGCGCCAGTACGATGGCCTGATGAAGAGCGGACGCATACAAGGCCGTCAAACGCTTACACAGGCTTCGGTATAGACTCACGAGGAACGAAGTGACGAAGTGAACTCCACATTCTACGACTCACGCGGAACGAAGTGACGAAGTGAACTCCACATTCTGCGACTCACGAGGAACGAAGTGACGAAGTGAACTCCACATCCTGCGA
>CAZDUO010000027.1:21694-47570 GCA_964508655.1 uncultured Chitinophaga sp.
CTGCGACTCACGAGGAACGAAGTGACGAAGTGAACTCCACATCCTGCGAAGTTATCATTACAAACATATTAACCTGGCCGGTTCAACCGCCAGGTTTTCTATTTAATGGCAAATAAAGATATTTGCAGAATGATTATCATTAAAACGGCCGATGAAGTGGAGCTGATGCGGAAAAGCGCCTTGCTGGTAAGTCATACACTTGCTGAAGTGGCCAGGGTGCTGCGGCCGGGTATGACCACCCTCTCCATTGACAGGATGATTGGCGGGTATGTGAGGGATCATCATGCCGTTCCTTCTTTTTTAAATTACCAGGGGTATCCGTACAACTCCTGTATATCGGTAAACGATGTGGTGGTGCATGGATTTCCCAATCACTATGAGCTGCGTGAAGGCGATATTATTTCCATTGACATTGGCGTCATCCTGAACGGATGGCATGGCGATCATGCTTACACATTTGCCATTGGCGACCCGGGGCCCGAGGTGGCGCAACTGATAAGGGTGACAAAAGAATCGCTGTATCTCGGCATTGCCAGGGCGGTTGCCGGCAATCATGTGGGCGATATTTCTTATACCATACAGGAGCATACGGAAAAGCGCCATGGTTATGGTGTGGTGCGTGAACTGGTAGGCCATGGCCTTGGCCGCAACCTGCACGAAGACCCGCAGGTACCCAACTATGGCAAACGGGGTTCGGGTAAAAAATTAAAAGACGGCATGGTGCTGGCCATAGAGCCCATGATTAACCTGGGCAAAAAGGATGTGTACACCGAAGCCGACGGCTGGACGGTGCGTACCCGCGACGGCAAGCCCTCCGTGCATTTCGAACACAATGTATGTGTAAGAAAAATTGCTCCCGATATTCTTTCTGATTACACACCTATTGAAGCAGCGGAGCGGGCCAATGAAAACCTGTTTAGCAGTTATCAGCTGCATTCTGTTTCCGAAGGATAGCAATGAATGTATTTTGCGGGTTGAACGACAGTCTGTGAAAAAGCTATTCACATCTATTGAAATAAAAATACTGAATTCTGCGCAACATAAAAAAGTATTGCCTGGCTGGTTTGAAATGGAACTATACAAAATTGTATCAGTCGGCTTTATGCAGTCGCCTAAATCACTTCACCTATCCACTTGGCTTTTCACCTGCACATAGCTCCATGCTGTAAAAGGCAACAACAGAACCAGCAGCAGCACCCACCAGCTTTTAATAAAAAGAAAAGCAAGCAGCACAAGCAGCAGCAGGTAAACCGGGTAAGTAAAAACAAGCAGTGCTGTGAGTACTGAATCAAAATACACGGTGCCCTTGTATTTGCGCCGCACCATTTTTTTCAATGGCAGGTAGAGCGGCGCATGCAGCAGCCAGCCAATGGCGGCGGGCAAAGCAAGCAATGCCCTCAAAAAAGATGAGGGCTTTATTTCCAGCAGTTCCTTTTGTTTTTGTTTGTCGCGGCTGTCAATTTCTAGCACCAGCGGCGCCAGTTCTTTTTGCAGGCGGCTGTTGAATGCCTGGTATTTTAATCCCTCTGATTTGCGTAGCAAACGCCCCTCATTTTTAATTGGCTCGTTCAATCTTCCAGCTGCAGTATCATCAAACGCATCCATCGTAAACAGGCGGCCAAAGCGGATGAAAACATTTTTTCCAAACCGGGTGAAGGAACTGTAATTGATACCCACGGGTAAAATCTTCAACGGGATGTTTTCGGCCCGGCAGCGGATGGCCAGCCTTGCTGTTCCCTTTTTCAGCGGCCGCAGCCGCCATTCGTTTATACAAATGCCTTCGCTGAAAATGAGTACAATGCCGTTTTCCCTGAAAATCTCCATGCAGGCATCAAAGGTTTTATAGTTCTCCGTATGCACTTCATTTGTTTCGCCGGCACGGTACAGCGGCAGCATGTGAAGGGTGTTCAGCAGGCTGTTTACGGTTTTGTTAATAAACGCATCGCCGCGGGCCAGCGACCACACGGGCTGCTCAAACAGCAGGGCAAGGATTACAGCATCGAGAAACGAGTTGGGATGATTGCAGGCCAGCAGCAGCGGGCCTTTTTCTTTCAGCAGCACAGGCTTATTGATGACAATCTTCCTGCAGAAAATTTTTGCAGCCAGGTTTACAACTACTTTCAGAAGAGAATATAACATAGCGCTGTAATGATAGGCAAAAATTTATAATCAGTAATCACCGCCGGGTGCATCTCAAATTTTCGCATCCTCAAACCGCAACAGCCCCCAACCCCTAAAGGGGAGTAGGATCCGAAAGTTTGATATTCCCCTTTAGGGGATGGGGGCAAATGCGAAAATTTGAGATGCACACTCCCCGCATGGCCGCCGGGCAGGAATAATTTTCCATATTTGCCGGGTGAGCAAACATCTTATCGTCATAGGCGGCGGCGCTGCCGGTTTTTTCTGTGCCGTGAATGCGGCACGCCTGAACCCTTCGCTGAGGGTGACCATTATTGAAAAAACAGGCAAGCTTCTTTCGAAAGTAAAAGTGAGCGGCGGGGGCCGCTGCAATGTAACGCATGCCAGCTTTGATATGGATGAAATGAGCAGGCAATACCCGCGGGGCCGGCATTTTGTCAAAAAAACATTTCACCGGTTTTTTACTAAAGATACAATCAGCTGGTTTGAGGAAAGAGGAGTGAAGCTGAAAACAGAAGCCGACGGCCGGATGTTCCCGGTGACGGATTCTTCGCAAACGGTGATTAATTGCTTACTGAGAGAGGCGGGCAGGTACGGAGTGGAGATAATGCTGAAGTCTGAAGTCAGAAGTCTGAAGATGGAAGGTGGAAAGTTTCGGATTGAATTATCAGACCTCAGACATCTGTCCTCAGACTTCGTTCTCATTGCAACAGGAGGCTATCCAAAATCTTTTATGTTTGATTGGCTGAAAAGGCTGGGACATTCGATAGAAGAACCTGTACCTTCTTTGTTCACATTTAACCTGCCCGGGCACCCGGTAACGAAGCTGATGGGCGTGAGTGTGGGAAAGTCAAAAGTCAAAATTGAAAATTCAAAACATGAGGAAAAGGGTGCCTTGCTCATCACGCATTGGGGATTGAGCGGGCCGGTGGTACTGCGGCTGAGCGCATGGGGAGCAAGGCAATTGGCAAAATGCAATTGGCAATTTTCAATCAGTATAAACTGGTTGCCGGATTATACTGAACAAAGCTTGAGAGAAAGTTTTCAGCAGCTAAGAAATGAAATTGCTTCGCAGAAAATAGTCAATAAAAATCCGTTTGGCCTGCCGGCAAGGCTTTGGGAGTTTCTTGCTGAGCAATCGGGAATAAAAACTGAATGGCGCTGGGCCGACCTGCCTGCTGCGAATCAAAACCTCCTTATAAAAAATCTCTGCTGTTACGAATGTGATGTGAAGGGCAAAACAACTTTTAAAGAAGAGTTTGTTACCGCCGGTGGCATTAAACTGAACGAAGTAGACCCCAACAGCATGATGAGCAAAAAAATTCCCAACTTGTTTTTTGCCGGCGAAGTGCTGGATGTGGACGGCATTACCGGCGGTTTCAATTTTCAGCATGCGTGGACGAGCGCCTATATTGCAGCTGTGGGTATTGTCACTGAAACGCTGAAACACTGAAGTGAAAAAAACGTCAAGGAGGTACGAAAACCACGGAATAAACTTATCCTGATTTATTGTAGTGATGAAAGTAGTTCACTATTTATTATTGACTATGCACAAAAGGTTGATTAGAATTGCCGAACCCTGAACGGTCGCCGACGCTTTGGTCGGGTCTGATGACTCTGACGAGTATCAGACTCCGTCAGAGATGCCGACATTTATCGTCGGCAAGCGTCGCAACGTCAGCCAAATCACGGCGTTGCGGCTGGTAAAATAAAAATAACAATACCAGGCTTCATGGGGTCTTGTTATGACAAAAACGATAAACCTCAAACCTCAAACCTCAAACTATTCGCCTATCTTTGCCGCCCCGGTCCCGAAAGTAAATGGGATAAAACCCCGGGATATTTTATCATGTCAGAAAATTTTATTGTTAAACAACTAAACGCTGATGCACAGGAGTCTTCTGCTGCCCCCGAAGCCGCAGAAACCGCAGCGACAACAACAGCACCTGTGGAAGCGGCGGCTCCTTCCGCTCACGACGATTTCGACTGGAGCATTGACAAACGCAACGTGACCTTGTACACCGCGGATGAAAAAGAAAAGTATGACAAGGTGTACGAGAAAACTTTTGTTCAGATTAACGATGGTGAACTGATTAAAAGCACCGTGGTGGGTATGACCAAAACAGATGTGGTGCTGAACATCGGTTTTAAAAGTGACGGGCTGGTGTCGCTGAACGAATTTCGCGACACACCCAACCTGAAAGTAGGCGATGAAGTGGAAGTGATGGTAGTGGAAAAGGAAGACCGTGAAGGTCACCTGAACCTGAGCCGCCGGCAGGCCCGCATCACCCGTGCATGGGAAAAGATTGTGGACGTGCACAAAACCGGCGAAGTAATTACCGGTGTGGTGACCAACAAGACAAAGGGTGGTTTGATTGTGGATGTGTTTGGCATGGAAACCTTCCTGCCCGGTTCGCAAATTGATGTGAAGCCCGTGACTGACTACGATCAGTTTGTGGGGAAAACAATGGAGTTTAAAGTGGTGAAGATTAATGAGGCCATTAAGAATGCAGTGGTAAGCCACAAGGCGCTTATCGAAAGCGATATTGAAGCGCAGCGGGCCGAAATAATGAGCAAGCTGGAAAAAGGCCAGGTGCTGGAAGGCACGGTGAAAAACATCACCGACTTTGGCGCTTTCATGGACCTCGGCGGTCTGGATGGGCTGCTCTACATCACGGATATTTCGTGGGGCCGCATTTCGCATCCTACAGAAATTCTGAAGCTGGATCAGAAAATAAATGTAGTGGTGCTCGATTTCGATGATGAGAAAAAACGCATCAGCCTTGGTTTGAAACAGCTCACCCCGCATCCGTGGGATGTGCTGCCTGAAATGATTGCCGAGGGCAATCTTGTGAAAGGCCGGGTGGTGAATATTGAAGACTACGGCGCTTTCCTTGAAATACTCCCCGGTGTAGAAGGTCTTGTTCACGTAAGTGAAATCACATGGTCCAATACGCCGATAAACGCCAAAGAATTCTTCAAGATTAATAATGAGCATGAAGCCAAAATTGTGACGCTGGATAAGGCCAGCCGCAAGATGAGCCTTTCTATCAAGCAGCTTTCACCCGATCCGTGGAATGAAATTGAAGTGAAGTTCCCGGTGGAGAGCCGTCACAAGGGGCTGGTAAAAAACATAACGCCTTACGGCGTGTTTGTGGAGCTGGCACCGGGCATTGGCGGCATGATTCACATCAGTGATCTCAGTTGGCTGAAGCGTTTCAATCATCCCAATGAATACACTAAAGTGGGTGAGCATATTGACGTGGTCATCCTCAGCATTGATAAAGACAACCGCAAGCTGCAGCTGGGTCACAAACAACTGGAAGAAGATCCCTGGAACACACTGCAGCAAACCTTCGCCATCGGCAGCATACACGAAGGTACTGTAACCCGCCGCGACGATAAGGGCGCCATTGTGCAGTTGCCTTATGGCCTGGAAGGCTTTGCGCCCAACCGCCACCTGAACAAAGAAGACGGCAAGAGTGTAGGCGCCGATGAAACGATTAATTTCATGGTGATTGAATTTGACCGCAATGAAAAGCGGATTGTGCTTTCACACACCCGTACATGGGAGCAGGCCAGGATGGAAGAGAAAGAAGCCGGCCGCAAGGAAGCCAAGGCCGAAGCAGATAAAACCCGCAAGGCGGTGAAGACGGTGCAGTCGAAAGTGGAAAAAGCCACATTGGGCGACCTTGGAGCACTGGCCGAAATAAAAGCCAAACTGAAAGAAGAAGAGAAGGGCGGTGGCGAAGAGAAGAAGGAAGAGAAGAGTGAGGGGTGAGTTTTTAGTTTATGGTTTGTAGTTTGTAGTTTGTAGTCAGTAGTTGTGGGGCTAACTATTTAAAACTAGAGCGTTCTGGATGCACCGGGACGCTTTTTTTCTCCCAGCTATTTTGAGGAGGATATGTTGATAGCCGGCTGTGGAATTATTAATGGGCTTCACTTGCGCCTGCCCGCTTGTCTTTGCTGATTTCTACAACGAAGTTTTATCGTAGTTGGAAACTATGGCGAAAGCAGGCCATAAAAGGACTTTGGGAAACGAGTTGCTCAATAAGAAGCCCTTTGAGGCACTCCAGGACGGCAACAATTTCATTCTGCAATATTTACTACAAAAGCATATAGGAAACAAAGATTCTAATAGAGCCTATGTGTTTCTATGTTTCTACTGTGCCTATGTGGTAAATTATTTCAATGCAGGTTAAGTTACGAGGGGTACGCAACTTTATTTATATAATTCTTAATTTGAGCACACATTATTTGCCGTATGCCCGGATTTTTTGAACGCATCAAACATATCAGGCCCCTGCGTTCGCTGGTCTATGCTATTGCCGGTGCAGTTTCTTACCCGGGGCTTGTAATGCTGAACAAACTGAAAATTTCAGGTACTGAATATCTCCGCGAGCTGCCCCAATCGAATGTACTCTTTGTCAGCAATCATCAAACCTATTTTGCCGATGTGATTACTTTTCTACACATCTTCTGCGCCGTAAAGTGGGGAAGAAAAAACAGGCTGGGTTTTCCCATTTACCTGCTCAATCCCTTTACCCGGGTTTATTATGTAGCTGCCGAAGAAACAATGAAGGGCAGTCTTATCAGCCGCTTTTTCATTTTGGCAGGCGCCATCACGGTAAAACGAACCTGGAATCCGGACAGCAAATTACAGCGCAAAGGCCTCGACCCTTCCGACACCCGGAAGATTGAAAGAGCCTTGGAGAATAACTGGGTGATAACATTTCCGCAGGGTACTACCAAACCTTTTGCCCCCGGCAGAAAAGGGACTGCATTAATAATTAAAAGAACCAAACCGGTTGTGGTGCCCGTTGTCATCAACGGGTTCTGGCGGGCTTTCAACAAAAAAGGCCTGAAGTTTAAAAAGAAAGGCTCCCAGCTTACAGTACGGTTTAAAGAACCATTGCAAATTGATTACGACGCTCCGGCCGAAGAAATCATACGACAAATAATGGATGCCATAGAACAAAGTAAGGAGTACATGATGAAAGGTGCGCACCACTGGAAAACAGAGATTGTCTAAAAGACAGCAACAGCAATAATTATTGATTATCCTGGAAGAGCGCCTTTAATTCAGTCGCATCCCCCGGCTTCATCTTTCCGCCCAGTATCAGCCTCACCTGTCTTCTCCGCAGTGCTCCATCAAATAGTTTTTTCTCTTCTTCAGTCACCGGTGTCACCTGAGGCACGGGCCGTGGCTTGCCGTTGGGGTCAAGCGCTACGAAAGTATAATAGGCTTCATTGCTTTTGTATTTGTACTGGTGCAGCACATCTTCACCCCACACTTTCAGGTGCACCTCCATCGAAGTATTGAATGCACGGCTCAGTTTGGCTTCGATGTGAACCACATTACCGAGTTTTATCGGCGCTTCAAAAGAAATATTATCCACTGAAGCCGTCACCACCGGCGAGCCGCAATGCTTCATGGCCGCCAGCGCTGCCGCAATATCCATCCAGTACATCAGCCGGCCGCCCATCAGGTTGCCAAACGTATTGGTGTCGTTGGGCAAAACCAGTTCTGTCATTACGGTAAGGCTATCGGCTGCAGTCTTACTTTCCATTATTAAAATTTAAGCAAAGATAACCGGATGAAGGTAGAAAGAGCCTGGTGGTTACAAGGTTACATGAGATGTTATTATATCATAATACCGTTTGGAATTTAAGAAGCAACAATAAAATAATTTAGCAATTCAGCAATTCAACCATTAATACATCTAACCATCCCCCATGCATATTCATATCCTTGTCTCTTGAATCATTTCCCCTTACATTTGCCCATTCCACACGGATTTTAAATGCTTGCTATGGAACCACAGCCCGTAATTTCTTTCGACGATACTGAAATCGCTTTTGCATACAAAACGGATAACGAATTAAAACAGGCTCACTTTTTATTTTCTTCCATGCGCTATCCCTGGCTGGTGAAAGCGGGGGTGAAGTTCACGCCGCTGCTTGTGAAAGGGAATTTCCCATTTGTAAAGTCAATGATGCGCAACACTATCTTTAAACAGTTTGTTGGCGGCGAAACACTGCAGGAAACCGCAGCCGTTGCCGACAGGCTGGAACAGTACGGCGTGCAGGTAATACTCGACTACGGAGTGGAAGGAAAAGACGGTGAAGATAATTTTGAGCATGCCTGCGATGAATTTATCCGCGTAATCAATTATGCTTCCACGCAGCACAATATTCCCTTCATGAGTGTGAAGGTTACCGGCTTTGCACGGTTTGCTTTACTGGAAAAAATGGACAGCATGATGCACCGGGCCGAAGGCAGCCTGGTAAAACGTTACCTGAAAACGGTGGATGATTTGTCAAAAGAAGAAAAGGAAGAATGGCACCGTGTACGCCACCGCATGCTGCGGGTGTGCCAAACGGCAGCTGAAAGAAAAGTAGGCGTGTTCATTGATGCGGAAGAAACGTGGATACAGGACCCTGTGGATGCACTCACCCTGCTTATGATGGATTCGTACAACAAAGAAAAATGTATTGTTTATAATACTACGCAGCATTACCGCACTGACCGGTTGCCATTTCTGAAAGACTGTTATGAAGCGGCAGTGGAAAGAAATTTCATACTCGGGGCCAAGCTGGTGCGTGGAGCGTATATGGAAAAAGAAAGAAAGCGGGCAAAAGAAATGGGTTATCCTTCACCTATTCAGCCCGACAAGGAAAGCAGCGATCGTGATTTTGATGCCGGAGTAAAATTCTGTATTGACCATCTCGACCGGATTTCACTTGTAGTAGCATCGCACAACGAAAGAAGTAACATGTATGCAGTGGAGCTGCTTCAGCAAAAAGGTTTGCCGCTCAAACACCCGCATGTGCATTGGAGCCAGTTGTATGGCATGAGTGATAATATTACTTTCAACCTGGCCAGGGCGGGGTGTAATGTGAGCAAGTACCTGCCTTTTGGCCCCATCAAAGATGTGGTGCCGTACCTGATGCGCCGGGCACAGGAAAATACATCCATCGGAGGGCAAACCGGCCGGGAGCTGGGATTAATAAAAAAGGAAATGAAGCGAAGAGGTCTCAGGTAAAGTATGCCGGTATTTATTTATATTTAATTTCCAATAACAGCATATGCGAACAATATTATTTTTACCCTTGTTTATTTTCCTGCTTTATTCATGCCGGAAGGAAAAATCCGGGTCACTGGAAGATGCCTTTATTCTTTCTCTGAAGGAAAACAATTTTGATGTTCTGAAAACCTATTTGCCGGATATGGAATTTTATAAATCGCTTGGCAGCAAGATGCCCCGGCAAAATGATGAGGGGATAAAAAAATTCCTGGAAGATAATAATCAAAAGCTGAAAGAAGCCTGGCAAAACACCATCTTCAATGTGGCCAGTAAGAAGATTGACATGAGCAACGTGAGGATAAAGGAAGTGTTCTTTTATGATCCGTTTCCTCAGGACGAAACCTCGGAAGCCATGGTGATTAATTATGAATATAATGGTAAAACCTGGGACGATTTGCAGTTTATTGTCGGCCGCCGGGCCGGCAGAGTTTACCTGCTGGTTATCCCCCATGCTACAAGAGCCTTTTCCATGGCGGACCCTGAGCTTAGGGCCAGCAACGAAGCAAGGGCATGGATAGAAATGCAGAAACCAGAATTCAATAAGAAGCTTGGTAAGCTAACCGACAATGTGATAAAAGCCGTGAAAGAAAATAATGCCGGCGTTTTCAGCCAGATGATTCTTTATCGCGGCGCCGATGAAAGCCGTAAATGGAAAACGGCAGTAAATATGAAAGATTCACTGGAAAGGGAGCAAGCCAATGAGTTTATGCAGAAAGTGGCAAATGCGGTAGCATCATGCACAGAGCAGGAAGCCGGTACCTACAGAACCGAAAGGGAATCGGAAGGCCTGTGGATAATTCTGCCGGTAAGATGCGGCAACCGGTTTATTCAATTTACATACCTATGGGTAAATTCCCAATACCTGCTGGGCGATGTGTCTGTAATTGAGGTTTAAGTAACCTTATCAGTCAACCAGGTATTTTTCATTGTCGAGAAAAATAATTCCCGGTTCACCCAACTGAATATTGTAAACCGAATTGCCTTTCAGGTGCCAGCGAAGCACCAGGTATATGCCTTCTCTATTTTGCTGAATTTCCCAAAACCCCCAGCCTTCTTCCTGGCTGGTATTGCCAACCAGGCTTCCAAAACTCACTACACTGCTGTACCGGTATTTAAAACTGTTGTCTGGGAAAAGACTGAAAAATTTTTCCGTGCTCATGCCACCACCGCTTTCCCAGCCGGAATTATAAGCCGACATATATTTCAGGGTATGATTGGCCAGTTTGCTTTCGGTAATCTTATCCTGTTGGCCAACAGGTGCTTCATTAATTTTTTTACTGTTAAGAAAAATCGGCTCACAGTATTCAGTCATCATTTCATCTTTTGTAACAGCCATATACCAGTAGCCATTGTTACCGGGCAGGCATTTTACTCCCACAAACACCATATGGGTTATGTTGTTGATATATTGGAAATAAATAGCAGTAATGGTATCCTTGTCCGGCTTATGAAAGCCGGTAAAATGATACAGGTCGCCTGCATCGGTTATCACCTGGATTTCCTTTTTTAAATATGCTTCCGCTTCGGTAACAGAGGAAAAGAAATGGTTGCAGAACTGAACACTCAGGTAAATGTCTTCGGCGGGGCGTCTGAGTACAATCCAGCCATCTTCTTCTTTATAAACTTCCAGTTGCTGCAGGGGAAATTGTATGCCGGGATTAGGGATGGTATAAAGGTTCATGGCAATTGGATTTTAATTTTGAGATGGCCTGACAGGCTAAGTTCAGTTAAATAAAGTTCCTTCCGTAGTAATGCCCGCAATAAATAACAATCAGTTTTCAGCGCCTGCATTTAGTGATTTTTCAAAGATATTCCATAAGTTGCCAGGAAGTCAATACCCTGTTCGTGGTATTTTTCTACCGCTTTGACTGCCGGCACAGTCCGGATAAGCAGACGATATATTTAGATATCGGGTAAATTCACAGTCAGTAAACACCTGCAATGCAACTCAAAGCTTTGGCTTAACTTGCACGCATGCAGCAATACCTCGGTTTACTTCAGCATATTCTTGACACCGGGATGCAGAAACACGACCGCACCGGCACCGGCACACTCAGTTGTTTTGGCTACCAGATGCGGTTCGATTTGCAAGAGGGGTTTCCGCTTGTCACCACAAAAAGAGTGCACCTGAAAAGCATCATTCATGAACTGCTCTGGTTTCTGAAAGGAGAAACCAATATTCGCTATCTGAAAGAAAACGGCGTAAGTATCTGGAACGAGTGGGCCGATGAAGAAGGTGAGCTTGGACCCGTATACGGCAAACAATGGCGCAGTTGGGAAGGTAAAGATGGAAAAGTGGTAGACCAGTTAAGCGTACTGATTGAACAAATAAAAACCAACCCCGACAGCCGCCGGCTGATTGTGAGTGCATGGAATGTGGCCGAGCTGCCGCAAATGGCGCTGATGCCCTGTCATGCGCTGTTTCAGTTTTATGTCACCCCCACCAACCCTTTAAAGGGAGGAATAAGAAACAGTCTTTCATGTCAGCTTTACCAGCGCAGCGCCGATGTATTTCTCGGCGTGCCGTTCAACATTGCATCGTATGCTTTGCTCACTATGATGATTGCCCAGGTTTGTGACCTGGAGCCGGGTGAATTCATTCATACTTTTGGTGACGTACATATTTACAACAATCATATTGAGCAGGTAAAACTCCAGCTCAGCCGCAAGCCCTATCCTTTGCCGGTGATGAAGCTGAACCCGGCGGTGATGAATATTTTTGATTTCAAATACGATGATTTTATTCTTGAAAATTATCAGCACCATCCTGCCATAAAGGCGCCGGTTGCTGTGTGAAGTATGTCGGAAGTCGGATGTAGGATGCGGATTTCGGATTTCGGATATTAGATTTTAGATTGCATCGGGTTCTGCATTAAAATCTGATTCCGGTTATTAGGGAAGCTATCTAAAATCTGACACTTTGGTTATCTCACTCGTTGTTGCCGCTGCTGAAAACAATGCGATTGGTAAAAACAACCAGTTGCTCTGGCATTTGCCAAGGGATATGAAGTTTTTTAAAAACATTACCTGGGCTATGCCGGTAGTGATGGGGCGCAAGACCTATGAATCCATGGGTGGCGAACCATTGAGCGGAAGAAAGAATATTATCATTACAAGACAGGCAGAGTGGAAACGTGATGCTGTGTTTACGGTGAGCAGTCTTGATGCTGCCATCCTGCTTGCAGAAAAAATGGATTATAAAGAGCTGTTTGTAATCGGCGGCGGCGAAATTTACCGGCAGGCATTCCACCGGGCCGATAAAATTTACATGACCCGTGTGCATGCTGAACTTGAAGGTGATACTTTTTTCCCCGCCATTGATGAATCGGAATGGAAACGGGTGAGCAATGCAGATAACCCTGCTGATGAAAAACATGCTTATGCTTATTCGTTTCAGCTGTGGGAAAGAAAATAATTTACTAAGCCTGCCCGCAGAAGCCCGGGCGCAGGCGGGTGCCGATATTCTAATTTGCAAATGGATTGCCGTGTATTCAAAGCTTCAACTCGTATACAAATACCTGCATTATTACCTCACGGCATCCAGCGGTAAAGGACATGGCATTCATTCTCCTTTTGTTTATGATTTTATTACAAAAGTGCTGAATGATAAAGCCCCTTACCCGGCGTATGAAAAAGTGGAAGCCTGGCGAAAAAAACTTTTGCACGATAAGGCAATCCTGACTGTTGAAGACTATGGCGCCGGTTCAGCCATGACAAACTCCAATGACCGCAGTATCTCCGATATAGCCAGGTATTCCGTCAAACCTAAAAAATACGGGCAGTTGCTTTTCCGCATGGTGAGGCATTACCAGCCTTCCACCATACTTGAACTGGGTACATCACTCGGCATCACCACTTCATATCTTTCATTTGCAAATACCGGGGCAAAGCTGAATACACTGGAAGGCTCCAAAGCGGTTGCCGATGTGGCAAGGCAAACCTTTCATCAGCTCGATGTGAAAAATGCCGTGCTCATCGAAGGAAATTTTGATGACAAACTTCAATGGGCCATCAAGGAACTCTCATCCGTTGAATTTGCCTTTATTGACGGCAATCACCGGCTGCAACCAACCGTCAGGTATTTTCAGCAACTACTTCCTGCGGCTGGTAAGGATTCTATTCTTATTTTTGACGACATCCATTGGAGCAGCGAAATGGAAGCAGCATGGCAGACAATCATCCGGCATCCGGCAGTACGCTGCAGCATTGACCTGTTTTTTATCGGTATCGTTTTTTTCAGAAATGAATTCCGGGAAAAACAGCATTTCACCATCCGGTTTTAAAATATTGTTCATGACGATTGGCATACTGAAAGAACCTGGCAATGAAACAAGAGTATCCTTACTGGCCGAAGCGGCTGCTGCTTTAATAAAAAAAGGTATACAGGTAATGGCCGAAGATGGCGCCGGTGAAAAAGCTTTTTGCAGCAATAAAGATTATGAAAAAGCCGGCGTGCAGATTAAGAGCAGAAAGGAAGTGATGAATTCTTCAGGCATACTGCTAAGCATTCACAACCTGCCGGCTGATGAGTTGCAGCAAATTCCTTTTGAAGTGCTGATAGGTGTATACCAGCCGCTTTACAATGCTGAAATGATGAGCCGCTATGCCACGGCCGGCATTACAATCTTTTCTCTCGATATGCTGCCCCGCAGCACCCGGGCACAAACGATGGATGTGCTGAGCAGCCAGGCAAATATTGCAGGGTATAAAGCTGTGCTGTATGCGGCCAATTTTTATTCACGGTATTTTCCCATGTTTATGACGGCTGCCGGGAGTGTGAAACCTGCCAAAGTGCTGATACTTGGCGCAGGGGTAGCCGGCTTGCAGGCTATTGCCACTGCACGCCGCCTTGGCGCCGTGGTGGAAGTGTTTGATACACGAACTGCAGTGAAAGAAGAAGTAATGAGCCTTGGTGCAAAATTTATTGAAGTGGAAGGCGCAGCCGATGCCAGCGCTGCAGGCGGCTATGCAGTGGAGCAAACCGAAGAGTATAAAAAACGACAGCAGGAAAAAATTGCCGAACGTATTGCCGCCGCTGACATTGTGATAACAACAGCACAGATACCCGGCAAAAAAGCTCCTGTACTGATAACGGAGGAAATGATAAGCAACATGCGCAGCGGATCGGTCATTATGGATTTAGCCGCTGCTACGGGCGGCAATACGCCTTTTACCAAAGACTTTGAAACGGTAATGCATCATGGTGTGAGTATCGTTGGTAATGGCAGTTTGCAGTCAACCATGCCTTCGGATGCCAGCAAACTGTACGGCCGAAACATTCTGAATTTTTTGCAACTGATTATTGACAAACAAAATAAGCTGAACCTGGATTGGCAGGATGAACTGATAGCCGGCAGCTGCATCACCCACAGCGGGCAGTTGGTGAATGAAAAGATAAAATCAATTTTACAATAAAACAGAATTATATGCAAAGCATAATTGAATGGATGCGGGCCAATGAGCAAATGCTGTACATACTGGTACTGGTCATCTTTCTTGGCTTTATCGTCATCAGCCGGGTGCCAACGGTGCTCCATACGCCGCTCATGAGTCATGCCAATGCCATCAGCGGCGTTGTCATCATCGGCGCCATCATTGTCATGGGCAGGGCCGATGCAAATAACTACGTAGCCCTCATCCTTGGCCTGCTGGCCGTCATTTCAGGCACCATCAATGTGGTGGGTGGCTTTGTGGTTACCGACCGGATGATGGAAATGTTTAAAAAGAAAAAATAGTTGCCATGGGAGTTCTTGTACTGATTTATGTGATGGCTGCGGTTACTTTTATCTTCGGGTTGAAAATGATGTCGCATCCTGCCTCAGCCCGCAAAGGCAACCTGCTTGCCGGTGTGGGTATGATAGTTGCCATCATCGGTACCCTTTTTTTATACCAGGATGAAGCGGGCAATAAGCTGAAAAACCTTTCCTGGATTTTTGCCGGCATAGTTACCGGCTCCGTCATCGGTGTACTGATGGCAAAAAAAGTAAAGATGACCGCCATGCCGGAAATGGTGAGTTTTTTTAATGGCATGGGTGGCGCCAGTGCAGCGCTGATTGCCGTAGTGGAGTTTAGTCATTTGGCAAATATGAATTTCCAGGAAACCATACCTGAAGCTTATGTTTCAGATTTAACTGTTGCTGAAGATTTACTGGTGCTGCCGGTATCCAACGGCACGTTGATTACACTTTTTTCGGGCATCATCCTGGGCAGCATTACATTTTCGGGCAGCATGATTGCCTGGGGCAAGCTGAGTGGTGTGGTAAAAGATTTTGCGTTCCGCGGTCAGCATCTTGTCAACTCCGGGTTGCTGTTGCTTTCAGCCGGGTTATCGGCTTACATGATTGCCAATATCACAACCACCGGCACATGGGTAATTTACCTGGTGCTGGCGCTGGCATTTATTTACGGGGTGTTTTTTGTAATGCCCATTGGTGGAGCAGATATGCCGGTGGTTATATCGCTGCTCAATTCGCTCAGTGGTATTTCGGCCGCCACCAGCGGATTTTTATATGATAATAAAATGGTGCTGACCGGTGGCATTCTTGTAGGAGCCGCCGGCACTATTCTTACGCTTTTGATGTGTCACGCCATGAACCGTTCGCTGCTGAATGTGCTGATTGGTTCTTTTGGTGCAGGGGCAGCAGCAAAAAAAGGAGATAAAGAAAAACTGAGCTATAAAGAAATTACGCTGAATGATGCTGCCGTGGTAATGAGTTATGCCCAGAAAGTTTACATTGTGCCGGGTTATGGCCTGGCCGTAGCACAGGCACAGCATGCTTGTCATGATCTGGAGAAACTGCTGGAAGCAAGAGGGGTGCAGGTGAAGTATGCCATTCATCCTGTAGCGGGCCGCATGCCGGGCCACATGAATGTGCTGCTGGCCGAAGCCGATGTGAGCTATGATAAACTGGTGGAAATGGAACCAGCCAATGAGGAATTTCATAATACGGATGTGGTACTGGTACTGGGTGCCAACGATGTGGTAAACCCGGCGGCAAAGCATGATGCCGGTTCACCAATTTACGGCATGCCGATACTGGATGTGGAACTTGCCAAAATGGTAATTGTAAACAAACGTACCATGAAACCCGGCTATGCCGGCATTGAAAACGAACTTTTTTACCAGCCCAAAACTTCCATGCTGTTTGGCGATGCAAAGAAGGTGTTGCTTGACCTGGTAAGCGAAATTAAAAGCATGTAAGTACCTTAGATTTACACATGCAACTTCCCGAAGCCTTTCTTGAATCTTTATCCGGCCTGCCGGGATATGATAAAGAAGCGTTTGAAAAAGTGCATGCATCAGGCGAGCAGATTACCTCCATTCGCCTGAACCCGCTAAAAAAATCCGACATCCCATCCCGATTGCAATCGGGACCAAAATCTAAAATCCCATGGACTGACTCCGGCTACTACCTCCACACCCGACCTTCCTTCACTTTCGACCCGCTGTTTCATGCCGGCTGCTATTATGTGCAGGAAGCCAGCAGCATGTTTCTGGAACAAGCATTGAAACAGACTGTTGATTTATCAAAGCCATTACGGGTGCTTGATCTATGCGCAGCGCCGGGCGGAAAATCCACACATATACTTTCGCTTATTTCAAATGACAGTTTGCTGGTCAGCAATGATGTTATCCGTTCAAGAGCCCAGGTACTGAACGGCAACATTGTCAAGTGGGGTTGCAGCAACGTGCTGGTGACAAACAACGATCCCAAAGACTTTCAGCGGTTGCAGAACTATTTTGATGTAATCGTGGTGGATGCGCCCTGCAGCGGCAGCGGGTTGTTTCGCAGGGAGCCGGATGCAATAGCTGAATGGAGCAGACAGAACGTGATGCTATGCAGCAGGCGCCAGCAGAGAATTCTTGCCGATGCACTGCCTGCATTAAAACCCGGCGGTGTTTTGATTTATTCCACCTGTTCATATTCCAGCGAAGAAGATGAGCAGATTGCTGAGTGGCTCATACATAAATGGTCAATGGACAATTGTCAACTGACAATTGACAGGGAATGGGGCATTGTTGCATCAGGCGATTCTTACCGCTTCTGGCCGGATAAAGTAAAAGGAGAAGGTTTTTTTATCGCCTGCTTCAGAAAACCGGATGAAAATTTTTCTGGGTTCATCTTGCCAAAATCAACACTGAAAAAATTTTCAAGGCAGGAGTTGGAATTATTGGGACAATTTGTAAATGCTGACGGGTCTGTATTTTTTCATTTTGGCAAAACAATTCATGCAGTGCCTGTGTCATTGCTTGCCGATATTAACTTTTTGACGTCAAAACTCCGTACAGTAAATGCCGGAACAATAGCCGGGGAAATTATCCGCGGAAAATTTTTGCCTGGCCATGCACTCGCTATGACTTCCATTTTGGCCGATGACATACCTACCGTTGAAATGGACTTTGAACAGGCCATTCAGTACCTCCGGAAAAAAGATTTGAAAATTGACACAGGTAAGAAAGGATGGTGTCTTGTAAAATACAAGGGACATCCGTTGGGATGGATCAATGTGCTGGCCAGCCGCATCAATAATTATTATCCCAAAGAGTTAAGAATTCTGAAGGAGTAAAACGGCAAAATTGCTGCATCTTTGCAACTAAAGCATATCCGCATGAAAAAACTGCTTGTTTATCTTGCTGCATTTCCTGCATGCCTGCTGTCATTTTCCCAGCCACAATTAATTTTAAAAAGCGGCCCGAAGGGATTATATATTGAACATACTGTGGAGCCGAAGCAGGGATTGTTTCCTATCGGCCGCATGTACAGTGTGCACCCGCGGCTTATTGCCCATTACAACGGGCTTGATTTTAACAAAGGGCTGGCAATCGGTCAGCAAATAAAAATTCCACTTTCGGATACCAATTTCAGCCAGCAGGTATTTGCGGGAGTGCCGGTATATTACCAGCCATCAGAAAAAGAGAGCCTGGCCAACATCAGTGTGAAGTACAGGGCGCCCATCAGTAATCTTCGTGCCTGGAATAAATTAAACAACGGCACAGTGGCCGCCGGCACAAAACTCATTATCGGGTTTCTGCTCACCAGCGAAATGCAGGACAGGGTGGTGAAAACAGCCATTGAAGAAGAATCTGTTTCTAATGTAAAAAAGCAGGAAGCGCTGAAAAACGAACAGCCCATTCCTCAGGTAAAAAATGAAATTTCCGAAAACAAAAAAACGGAACCGGTGGCAGTAACAGAAGAGATAAAAAAACCCGAACCCAAAATAAAAAAGGAAGAACCCAAAAAGACTGAGCCGGAAATAAAGAAAGAAGAAACACAGGTGAAAGAACAACCGCAAAAAGAACAGACAACCGTCATTAAGCAGCAGGATATGAAAGACCTTGAGGGCGACGGATATTTCAAAACACATTTTTACCAGCAGGTAAAATCTTCACCCCTGACCAAAGAACAAACAGTGACTTCCTCCATTTTCAAAACTACCAGCGGCTGGCAGGATGCAAAATACTACCTGCTCATCAATGCAGTGGAGCCGGGTACCATTGTAAAAATCACCAATCCTTCCAACGGGAAAATGATTTTTGCCAAAGTGCTTTATGGCATGGATAAAATCAGGGAAAACCAGGGTGTGGAAATCCGCATCAACGATGCCGCCGCCACTGTACTTGCAGTTACAGAAACAGATAAGTTTATTCTGAAATTGAATTATTGATTTGGGCAAAGTCATTTTTCAGTTCTTAAAAAGACGAACATACCAGGGGAGCCTGTTAATTTTCAGCGCCGGGTAAATTTCTTCCTTTGCGCCAAAGCCGCTGTAAAAAAATGCGAGGTTGCGGATGTCGGAGCCTTCGAAGTCAAGAATCATTTCGCTGCCGGCGTAATCTTTTATAAAAGCATCAATGAGTGCATGCGAAGCGCCAAGGGTTCTGCCATCAGGATGATTGCCCACGAGGATATAATAGGCCCGGTTGTGCGAAAAAAAGAAAATGCAGGATGCCAGCAGCCGGTTTTGAGAATCCACCATACCATACACCTCAGCTTCTTTTCTTGTAGCCAAAAAAGCATACAGCTTTTTAAAGTTGGAATAGTCTTGCTCCTTTGCAGCGCCGGGATGTTTCATTTGCTGGCTGCATAAGCTGATTACATCATCTGCAGTAATTTCCCTGCTGACCCGGCAGCCAGGAAGTGCAGCTCTTGCGATATTCCGTTTGTGGTTGTCGCGGTACAAATTAAAAAGCGTGTTATAGTCTTTATGCAGGTCAAGCGTATAGTTTATTCTCGGGTAAAAATGACTGCTTGCGGCCGGGAAATTATTCGCCGTGTTCAGTGATATTTCAACCAGCCGGAATTTTTCAGGGATAGCCTGAATGAATGTTGAAACCAGTTCTTCAGAAATGATGCTGCTGAAAATACCCAGCGAAGCAGTAAAGGCCGGCTGGTATAAATAATAAAAACCATATTTCCGGTTCCATGTCAGCGGCATCACGGCTTCGTAATCATCCAGCACCAGCGCATCCCAGTTTTTTGCCATCGTGTCCAGGTAAAATGAATAAGCATAAATGAGCCCGTTGGAGGCAGTGGCAACCCGGGTATCCCATTTTGATTTGTCAATCTCTTTGTTTGGCAGATAGCGTATCAGGCTGTTCATCAGAAGTCGAGCTCCCGGTTGATTTTGCGCAGGCTGAAGTTAGAAAAATCTATGCTGAATGAAATTGTTTTCCATATCCGTCCTTTTTTTTCCAGCACACTTTGAATGTAATCTTTGTAAATTTTGCTGTACAAAACGGGTACATAGATATTCACCGTGCCTGCCAGTGCCGAAACCTGGAACCCGGCATCAAAGATAAAGCGGTCGAGGTTGGCATCCCGTTTCCATGCTTCGGCATACGTGCCGATATCGGCAAAAAGTTTCAGCGGAATTTTTACAGGCAGTAACGATAGCGGGTTCATGCCAGACGGAACTGTGGTTGTGAAATTAACTGCCGCCAGCCAGTCATCCGACTTGCCCACTTTTTCTGCATACAGGTCGGTTCGCACTTTAAAACCGCCGTCACGCACCATAATCTGCTGGCTGGGCAGTTTGCTGAATTTGTTGCGGCCAATGAAATAATCACTGTAAGTGTAATCTTCAAAGCCGTTGGCGCCGGTCATGTTCAGGTGATAGCGGTCGGTGGCAAACTGTTTGGAAATGGTCTTTGAACCCAGGTAAAAGAATTTGCCGGCAAACAGGCGCACCTGCAAGCCGCCATCTTTCGGATAATTGAAAAAATAATTTCCGGTAAAAGCAGTGCGTACAAAATCTTTTCCGTGTTCCAGGTTCAATTCAGCCTTGTAAGGATAAAGTACCCGGAAATTTTCAACAACTATTTTCAGTTGCTGCAAGCTGCGGCTGTCGCTTACAGTTTTTACATTTTGGAGAATGCTGGTGTCAGTGCCGTTAATTATCGAATCGTAAGAAATCCGGAATGCTTCTTCGCTGAAGAAAAAAGATTTCCATTGTATATACCGGTTCATTGTGCTGCGGGCATTTTTTTCCTGCAGTGTAAATCGCAGGCCGGGTACAATTTTATGAAAACCCGTCTTTACCATTTCGCCGTCTTCTTTTTCAAATTCGTTCATGGAAAATGCGGAGGCATTCAAAAAGAAATCCATTTTACTTATTGTACCTGCAGCCGGGAAGAGAGAATAATTGAACCTGGCAATACCGTTCCAGGTTTTTGCCCCTGTAGAGTACATCGGCGCTGCGAAAAACCGGAAGCGGGAGGGTGGTAATTTATAATTGGTAATGAAAGCGCCGATCATAAATTTATCATAGCTGTTCATCCCCACTGCCGGCGACAAAAGCAGCAAGTCTTTAGATGGATTTCTTATATATGAAGCAATTGAATTTGCAGAAAGCGGAAAAACGGTCTTCAGCCCTTTGCGTTCCATTCCGGGCAGAATGCCTTTTTTTTCCAGCAGCGAAAATTCTTCATCCAGCTTTTGCCCGCTTGTTTCTTCCAGCACTTTTTTAAAGTCTTCCGGGTATGGATGGCGGAACCGCCACTGCCGGAAATACTGCTGCAAAGCTCTGTCCAATGCTTCCTGGCCGAGTTTTTTCTCCAGCAGCTCCATCCAGGCACCGGTTTTATAATACGCAATCAGGTTATAATTCACCTGGGAAAAATTTTCTGATGCAGTAGCTATCGGCTGGTCTTTTTTTAGGGCGGCTTTTGTTTCAAACAGCAGCTTCATGGCATCCTGTATTGAAAAACTTTGCCTGCCAAAATGCAATTCACCTTCGCTGCCGTATTTCCGGCGGCTGTAGCGGTTATCATAATACGTATTGATGCCTTCATCCATCCAGGGATGCAGCCTTTCGTTGCTGGCAAGTATTCCATAAAACCAGTTGTGGCTCACTTCATGTGCAATGGTGAAGTCAAGCATTTTCTCATTGTTCATGGGCGATATCACAGTGATAGTGGGATATTCCATTCCGCCACCGAAACTTTCGGGTCCCTGCACGGCGCTTACCACGTTGTAAGGATATTCGCCAATCCACTCACTACGGGTGCGGATGGCGTCTTTCAGAAACTGGATACTGTTGGTCCATACATTTTTGTGCTGTGCTGTGTAATATGAATAGGCAGTTACGATTTTACCGGAAAAAAGGCGGCAGGTATCCTGTTTTACTATAAACCGTTTGTCGGCAAACCAGGCAAAATCATGAATGTTGTTTTGAATAAAGGTCAGTGTTTTTGTTTGCGAAGAGGAGGGAGGGAACTCCTGTATAACTGTTTGCATCTGCCCGGATTTGGTTTTTACTTTTTCTTTCTGCGGTTCCCAGGAAAAGGATGCTCTGCCCCTCAGCCATTTTTTTTCTTCTTCATTCTGCAATTCGCCTGTGGCAGCCACCACATAATTATCAGGTAAAGTAATCGTCACTTCAAAATTTCCGAATTCGCTGTAGTATTCTCCCTGGTCAAGGTAAGGCATCGGGTGCCAGCCCTGGCGGTCGTATACGGCAGGTTTGGGATACCATTGCGTCACCTGGTAACTCTGTCCTGCATGTCCGCCGCGGGAAAAATTATAAGGAAGCTGAACATGGAAAGGAGTTGTTATAAATATTTTTTCACCCGGAGGCAAAGGGGCCGGTAAAATGAGCCTGATAATATCACTATGCTGCGGGTGATCTTCCGTGGTGGCCGTTTGGTTGTTTACTTTAAACTCCAGCCGGTTGATATAGCCGCGGTTTTCCTGGCCGGTAAAATAAAATAAAGTGTTACCGTTCTCAAGCAACTGATCGCTGAAAGCGGTTTTATCATTTTTATACGCATTGGGCCACAGGTGAAACCAGATAAACTTCAGCGTGTCGGGTGAATGGTTGAAATATTCGATTTTTTCAAAACCATCCAGTGTATGCTCTTTATCATTCAACGAAACGTGCATGTTGTAATTAACCTGCTGCTGCCAGTATTGGGGGTAAGTTGCGAGCCATGAGCCATGAGCTGCAAGCAGGAGGAAAAGGATTTTTCTCAAAGGATGGAATTTGATTTCAAAAATAAACTCAAATCCCGATATTTCATCGGGATGCAAACAGAAATCTAAAATCTCTATTTTCCTTTTCCCAGGAAAATTATCCGCAGTGTCTGTACCAGGATTTTGAAGTCAAGCGCCAGGGAAATGTTTTCGATATAAAGCAGGTCGTAGCGGCTGCGTTCAATTATTTCTTCCACATTTTCGGCGTAGCCAAACTTAACCATGCCCCAGCTGGTAAGTCCCGGTTTCACTTTCAGCAGGTATTTGTAATAAGGAAATTTTTCCACCACCTGGTCAATAAAAAATTTTCTTTCTGGCCGCGGGCCTACCAGGCTCATTTCCCCTTTCAGGATATTCCAGAGCTGCGGCAGTTCATCAATCCGCCATTTGCGCATGGTACGGCCCCAGGGTGTAATCCGCGGGTCGTTTTCTGAAGAAAGGGCCGGCCCGTCTTTTTCTGCTTCCACAATCATGGAGCGGAATTTATACAATGTAAATGGGCGGCCTTTGCAGCCTGTTCGCTGCTGGCGGAAAATTACCGGCCCCGGCGATGATAGTTTTACCCTGATGGCCGCATAGAGGAATAGCGGTGAAAGCAACAAGACACCGCCGGCTGCCAGCATGATATCAAGTACCTGTTTAATATTTTGCTGCCATTCGGGCATCAGGCCGGTTTTCAATTCAATTAATACGGCGCCGAAAACATTGCTTGTTTTTACCGAGCCGGCAAGTATATCCAGTGTGTCGGGTAGAATTTTTATCTCCACATCTTTTTCGCTGAGCCGCTCGATGATGTTCTCGAGCAGTTGCTGCTCCGGTTTTTCCAGGGCAATCACTACCTGCTTTACTTTTTTTTCTTCAATTATCTTTTCCAGGGATTGCAGGTTGCCCAGGGCTGGCAATGAAAAAAACAATCCGTTTTTTCCACTGCTGCCTGTACTGGTGAATCCGATATAATGGTAACCGGTATCACGAAAGCTTTTTTCTGTTTCCCGGAAAATCCGCAAAGCTGTTTCATCTTTTCCAACCAGGAGGGTATTGAATAAAACTTTGCCTGTACGTAATTGTTTTTTTACAAGGCCCAGGATAAACATGCGGCCGGAGAGGGTGAGAAGGAAATGAATGGCCAGCAGGGAAAAGAAAGCAGTATAATAATAACGGTAGTTATCCGTAATGTTTTTTATATCGTTTAGTATGATGGCAAAATAAAGAACGGCGGCCCCGAGCAGGCTGCAAACAAAAGTGACGGTAAACTCCTGCAATTTTGATTTTTTGTAAAGCGATTGATAAGTGCCTGCCAGCGCATACAGTGTCACCCATGATAAGGGTACCAGTGTAATGCCTTTCCAGAAATTGGGGTCAATATTCAGTTGGCCCCGGTCACTCACCTGCAGGCCGAGAAAATATTTGCGCAGGAAAAAAAGCAGCGCCCATGCAAGGGCCGCCGTAAAATAATCAGCCACGATGTACCAGGCGATATGAAGGGGTTTGATTTGCTTCATCAGCGGGTAATAACATTGTCCCCGATTTTTTGCAGTACCTGGTGAGCCACATCCATGGCCAGCAGCCCGTCAATTTCAGAAACAATGGTTCGGGTATTTTTTTCAATGGCATTCTTGAATTCTTCCAGTTCTTTTTTGATGGCATTCACTTCAGGTACCGGCGGGTTGCTGATGGCAATACTACGTTTGCCGTTCAGTGTATCGATATCGAAAGTAAACACGTTGGCTTCATCGGTTTCATCTTCTTTCAGCTTTATTACTTCCGTTTTTTTGTTAAGGAAATCAATGCCGATGTAAGCATCTTTCTGAAACAGGCGGATTTTCCGCATCTTCTTCATCGAAATGCGGGAGGCAGTCAGGTTGGCCACGCAGCCATTGTTGAATTCAATTCTCACGTTGGCAATGTCGGGTGTTTCGGTCATCACTGCCACGCCGCTGGCCGAAATATTTTTTACATCGCTTTTCACAATGCTCAGGATGATGTCAATGTCATGAATCATCAGGTCAAGTATCACACTCACTTCAGTTCCCCGCGGGTTGAACTGTGCCAGCCGGTGCACCTCGATAAACATCGGGTTCAGCTTCAGGCTTTTTATGGCAAGAAAAGCGGGGTTGAAACGCTCCACATGACCCACCTGCAATTTGACATTGGATTCTTTTACCAGCTTTACCAGTGTATGTGCTTCCTCCATGGTATGGGCCAGTGGCTTTTCCACAAAAACATGCTTGCCTTTTTTAATAGCTTTCTCGCAAAGCATGAAATGATGATCCGTTGGCGCCACTATATCGGCAGCGTCAATTGCATTCAACAGTTCATCTGCATCGGCAAACCGTTTCAAACCATACATAGCGGCTGCTTCACCTGCATTTTTATCACCGGGGTCGTAAAAGCCGGTAATTTCCACACCCGGAATTTCTTTCCAGTTATTCAAATGAAATTTTCCCAGGTGACCTACGCCAAAAACGCCGACTTTAAGCATGAAAAAAAAATTGACTGTTCAAAAATATAGTAAAACATGAAGGGCTAGATAATAAAAAAGTCTCAGCGCTTCTGAGACCTTTTGCAGACCGGACTCCGATTGAATCGGGGCGACTTAGCGGACCGGACGGGACTCGAACCCGCGACCTCCGCCGTGACAGGGCGGCATTCTAACCAACTGAACTACCGATCCGTTCCCTTAAAATTTTGGGATGGCAAAGATAACCTTGTATGGTTTTGTTGCCAAAAGATTTTCGGTCAATTATTTCACACGTGACAGCTGAATGGCCGAATAGAATTACCGGACGATGAAAGGATTGCGACCCGCCTGCCGAAGTCTTGTGCGGCCTGCTTTCGCCATAGCTTCAGCGAAGGCAAGCGGGCAGGCGCAACGAAAGTTCAACCAGGGCGATGCAGCCGGTATCATAATCATTCTCATTAAATCCTTACATTCGCCAATCATTTTCAGATTATGCCGTCTAATGCCAACAGACAGTTTTTGGATTTTGAAAAACCAATCAAGGATCTTATTGACACCATCGAGAAGTACAAGCATGATTCGGAAAAGAACAAGATGGATATGAGCGAACCGATACGCCAGCTGGAAGAAAGCATCATGCAGAAGCGGCGGGAAATAACGCAGAACCTTACCTGTCTCTTATACACATCTCCGAGCCCACGAGACTAGGCATGATC
>CAZDUO010000028.1:0-45134 GCA_964508655.1 uncultured Chitinophaga sp.
TAACATCCGGGGGAAAATGTCTGTAACTTCATCAACCCCAACGGGGTTGAATTAATTAAGCCCAGATTAGTTTTAAGTTCCAAAGTGACCGGGCATTGGTGTTTAAATTGAATTACCAGTTGAATCTGTAAAAAATATTTTAAGTACTAATAATCAAAGGGCCAATTCTTTGGCCCTCTGATGTCACAAAACTACTGTCCAACTCTGCCACTGGCAGTATCTTTTAATTTCTTCTGGCAACCAGTTCCTGGTTGACTACAATGGCTTTTTTCATCACAGTAGCATCACCGACGGGTTTAAATCGCACAATGAGGTTATGTTTTAGCCCTTTTAAAGAAATGTAATAAAATGGCCCATTTTCGGTACAGTCAAATTCATAAACTTCACTGACTAAGTATTCCGGATATTCCTTAGCCAGTTTATACTGGATTTTCAAAGGGAGAAATTCTTCAGTTGTCATCCGGCCAAAACCTTTGAAATCCCCTGCATCCGAAAAGTAAGCATCCAGCCGCTCATCATTCCTGACAATGGTGGCTATATAGGAATCTCTTCCTAATGACCATTTAATCAGTTCTGCATCATAAAATCTGTTTGCAAAAGATTCTTTTATAGCTGCGGGCACCCATTCATCCTGTGCCCGGCAGATGATAAATGTCTGCAGAAATAGAACTACCATTGCTGCAGATAATAAATACTTTTTCATTTTAAAAAGGTTTAATGGTTAATGAATTTGATTTTTTCGTGTACCTGATTGTAATTCCATTTTTACACTTTGTAATACCTGCTGTTCAAAACTAATTTCAACCTGGCTAAAAAACTGTTTAAAACTGAATAATAAATTTACTCTCCCTTGCTGCTTTTATCAACCGGTGATTGGCATCTGCCCTGTTAATTTTAATAACCGCAGCTTATAATTAATAATTGTACCGGTAAGTGTAACCAGTTGACAGAAATGAAAACCACTCTACAGGATACGGATAGAAAAATAAAAACTAAATGACCGGCCGAAGCGCCGGAATTGCTAACGTATTACAACCTATCACAAAAATAATTTCAACACAGAGATTATGAGAAACTGCGCTACACAGAGTTGCTGTTTCCGAGGTAACCTCTCAGAGTAACTCCCTAACTCTGTGCCGCTGTGTTGTGATTATTAACTTTTGAGAGAGGTTCTAATAACACAAAAGGCCATTCTTACTGCTACCGGAATGGCCTTTGATGAAAAGAATAGATTTTGATTATCCTATCTTATCACAAAACTTCTTACAACTTAGTAAGAGTAAAAGAAAAGGGCATGTGATAATAGCCGTAAAGAGTGCCACTGAGTCGCAGAGCCGCAACATCTGTATTCGCACTGATGGAACAGGAACCGGGAGTCATGGTCCATTCTGTCGCAGAATTACGAGTTATTACAGCAAATGAAGTAGGGCTGGCCGAATTATCCTCATTACCCCCATGAAAACTGAACACAAAATTCTGACCGGCCCCTCCGTGAAATGTAATGCACTGAGATGCACCAACCGTCATATTCTGTATGGGAGTAAAAGATGAAAATTGGTTTGATTTTGTTGTAGCCATGTAGTTCCCTGTTCCGTTTGTAAATCCGGGGTCAATAATTACCTGAAGAGGATTATCGAGATTAGTTTGATAAACTCTTTGTGCAGGTTTTCCCTGCGACTTTCTAATATCAAATATTAAATTTCCGTACTGGTCAAATACTACTTTCATATTCTGACTGCCATTTACATAATCACCGCCCCCATCGCTGGTGATTTTGTTTCCGATGTCATTGATTGACAACCTGAGAGGAACCTCAGCAACTGTACCGGGTTTACCACCCCCTGCTTTGGCGGTGGCAATTTCTTCCTCCTGTTTAATAACGTCAGAAGATTGTTTTTTACAGGCTGTAAATACAAAAGCAATCATTAATACATTCAGAATTAATGAAGTTCGGTGGCGGAAGAGGATTCGTTTCATAAACAAAATTTTTTATGGTTAAAAAATATTTTCCCGATTGACAGTTAAAAATATCATCAACCTTTGCAGCAAAACAATAACAGATTACTAACTGTACTTAGGGCTTTACTAAGTGTTCAGTTAAAAAGATAAGTGTGGCAGTGGGGAGCCTTTTGATGAATAAACAATTCTCTATCTAACCAGTTGAAAATCTTAATAAACAGAAGTTGACAGTTATTACCGGGAAAGGCACAGTTAGTAAAAGTGTATGGATTTTGAAGGCAGAGTGCATTAATTTACTAACTTAAGAGGGCTATTAAACTCCGGAAAGAATGTTTATAGCAAATAACAAAGCAATTCCTCAATTATTCTTATACCCTATCCAACTAGACTTTATTTTTATTAATTCAATCATTTGAATGAGTTGATCTTTATGCTAAAAAAAATAGATGGTGAAAAAAAATAAAAGCTATATATTTTTTTTGTTGATTTTCATGCTGAGCTTCATACATCATTCGAAAGCACAAACGGATAAGTTTCAACGGCTCCTTGACTCATTGATAAACGTTTTCCCGAAGCAAAAAAATGATAGTGCAAAAGCATTGATTGCAATTAACATTGTAAGATTGAAAATGGGAGGTGCTCAAACTACCGGTAATTGAGATGAGGCAATTGAATGGGCCCAAAAAGCCTTAAATCTTTCTACAAAGTCGAACTACCAATTCGGTATTGGCCGTTCCAATATCAATTTAGGTCAATGCTGGATGCAGAAAGGAGATTATGCAGAAGCTATCAAATACTTTTATGCCGGACTGAATTTATCTTATAAAATCGGAAGAAAAGTATTAACGGTAACTTCATCAGCTAACCTTGCACGATGTTACTCGAAACTTGGGAACAATGACGAGGCCTTAAAGAATTATCTCGTCGCTTATGAAACTACTCAGCAATTAAATAATGATGGTCCGGCAGATTTACAACAATTAGCAGCAGGAATAGCAAAGCTCCATGCCCAAATGAAGAATTGGGAGGAAGCACTCATGTGGTATCAGAAAGCTCTTCCTGATAATCCTCAACTTTTTTATGAAGGAGAAATCACACTGCAGCTGGCTTCCATTCAAATGGAAATGAAAAGATATGACGAAGCTTTAAAAAACTATCGTGTTGCGGTGCAGATCTTTCCTGAACGATTTAAACGAAAAAATGAGATGGAAACAAAAGGTGTATTGGGGAGTTGGTACCTGCAATTAGGAGAAGCATATTTTAAAATTGGAACCTTAACAAGAGATACTGAAAGAACTGCAGCTTTTAATGAAGCTATAAATTATTTAAATAAAAGCTTGCCTCTTTTGAAAGAAGGTACTGGAGGAAAAGAATCTCTGATGAATGCCTATGATCTTCTGAAACAATCCTGCGAAGCCATAAATGATTATAAAAATGCATTGACTTATACAATTCTGTATTCTAACATAAAAGATTCCATTTACAATAAAACTACTTATATGAAAATGGCTGATCTGAAGGTAAAATATGAAACAGAGAAAGCCGCTGCAGAGATGAAAGCGAAACAGGAACTTGAAAAAGCACTTAATGAAAAGCTGCTGGCTGATCAAAAGACCGTACAGGATAAAATTCTATCTGATGAAAGGGTTGCAAATGAAAAGGCAATTGCTGAACAAAAACTGGAACAGGAAAAAGCAATAGCAATAGCCGGTGAAAAAGCGAATTATGAAAAATCAATTGCGATAGAAAAAATAAGAATCGAAAAGCAGCAAACAAACAATTTGTTATTGATGGGTTTAATTTTTGTAGTAATGGCTTCCGTTTTTCTTTTCTTTTACCTGCGCCAGCGAACAGAGAAGAAAAGAGCCATTGAAAAAGCCGAAGCCATTCACAAAATGGCCGAACTGGAAATGCAAAGTCTCCGCTCTCAGCTGAACCCGCATTTCATGTTCAATTCATTAAATTCTATTCAAACGCTGATCCTGAAAGAAGACAGTGATAAATCTCAATCTTATCTTTCCCGCTTTGCACGGCTGCTGCGCATGTTGCTGGAAAATGCAGAGAAACCATTTGTGCCCCTTCAAAATGAACTGGATTTTCTCCAGCTTTACCTGAGCCTGGAAAGCCTGCGGGTACCTGATCTTCAATATTCCATTTCTACCGATCCTTTATTGAATACCGGGCAAACCCTTATTCCCAATATGATTCTGCAGCCTTATGTGGAAAATGCGATCTGGCATGGCCTCTCGTACAAGGATGGCGATAAACAATTACAGATACGCATCAACAGGGATAACGGCACCGTGAAATATGAGATTGAAGATAATGGTGTGGGAAGATCAAAAGCAGGAGAGTTGAAAAGTCTTTTCCGTAAACAACATGAATCGAAAGGTATGGCGTTGCTTGAAAAACGTTTTAAGCTGCTGAATGAAGAATACCGTTCGGAAATCCAGGCAGAAGTAACGGATGTGATCATGAATAATAAAGTGGCAGGAACACTGGTAACCATTAAAATACCTGTAAAACTTTCATTATCGTAACTGACCAAAATGTGATACGGGCAATTATTATAGATGACGAACCCCTCGCTGTGGAATCGCTGGAGTTGATATTGAAAAGAAAGTGCCGGGAGGATGTGCAGGTGGTGGCTACCAGCAATAGCCCGCAGTTGGGAAAAAAGCTGATTGAAAAACATCAGCCTGATCTTGTTTTTCTCGATGTAGAAATGCCCGGCATGAGCGGCATTGATCTTATCCGATCTTTTGACCAGCCTTTTTTCCGTGTGGTTTTCGTAACCGCTTTCGACATTTATGCCATTGAAGCGTTTCGTTTGAGTGCAATTGACTATTTATTAAAACCAGTGGAGGCAGATGAAATAGTTAGGGTAGTGAAAAAAATTAAAGACGAACTGAGTAAAACTGATTATCAGATCCATGCCCAGTTGCAAAGCCTTGAAAAATTATTATCACAAAAATCAGGTGCGAGGGATTCAAGAATCGGCATCGCCATGGCAGATAAAATTGTTTTCGTCAATATCGCTGACATATTATATTGTATTGCCGAGGGGGCCTATACGCTGATTTACCTGACAGAAGGAAAAAAAATAGTAGCCTCCCGGTCGCTGGGCGAATTTGAACAGCAGCTTACGGCTCATGATTTTTTCCGCATTCACCATTCCAATCTTATCAACCTGCGGCATGTAAAAGAATATCAGCGTTTCAATGGCGGGTATGTTATTATGGATAACAATGAAAAACTGGAAGTATCGCACCGCAAACGGAACGAATTTCTGAAAGCATTGGATGAATTTGTCGTTTAATTAAATCCGGATACCCCCTGTTAAAAAAATATTTGATTGCATTGAGGATTGGATGCCTTTAAGAAAGACCAGGCAATAATTATTACTTGAACCAAACTGCTTTACTATGAAAAATATTTTAGCACTCCCCATCTCTGTTGTTTTTGCCTTCAGCCAGCTTTGGGCACAACAAACCGTTACAGGTTATGTATCTGACCAGGATGGCATCCCGATTGCAGGTGTAAGTATCCTGGTAAAAGGAACAAAAACCGGGACAAGCACAGATGATAAAGGCTATTTTTCTATTGAGGCTGCCATGGGAAACGTACTGATTTTTTCATCGGTTAATTATGAAATGAAAGAACTAAGAATTAATCAGGCGTCTGTTTCAATCAGGCTTTCTCTGCTGGTAAAACCCCTGGAGGAATTGGTTGTAAGCGGAAATGTGGTAGCCACCAAAAGAAGGGCGGATGTATCTTCTGTAACGGTATTAACAAGTAAAGATCTTGAAGCATTGCCCGGTTTTAATCTCGTGAATATATTAGAAGGCGTTGTGCCGGGGGTAACTATTACTGCAATGCCAACTACTATTTTCCGTGTTGGGGAATATTTCAATTCAGGAATTTCAGTAAGAGGCGCCGGTATTAAAGTGTATGTAGATGACGTTGAATTTGCAGCAGGTTCCAGCTTCCTTGCCATGCTCAATAAAGATGACATAGAAAGAATTGAAATGGTAAGAGGTCCTTCTGCAGCTACTTTGTATGGAAGCGGAGCTATCGGGGGTGTGATGCTGATCTATACAAAAAAGGGGAAAGCAAACAGGACAATGATTAATGTAAAAACCAGCGCCGGCTTTCAACGTTCAGATTTTACCGAACAAGAAAGACGGTTTCAACAGTCCCATAATGCTGAATTTTTACAGGGTATTAAAAATTTCAGTTACGCCCTGGGGGGACATTACAGAACACAGAACGATTATCTGCCCGAAGGTTCATTGAAGATCGGAGGGGCATTTGCCAATTTCACTTTTCATACTGGCAAATTCAAATTTGTACTCAGCAATAATTTTAATATAAATAAAACAGAACGGAGCCGCTATGCGATATTCGATAATACGGAGGTGGAAGATTATTACTGGAGTTACACGGACAGCGCCTATGTTAAAAACCCATACAAGATACATTCCGGTACTGTTTCACTCAATACAGAATTTCAGCCTGCCCGCTGGTGGACACACAACCTGGTATTGGGATATTCTGAAAACAACCGGCATGCTTATCCAAATCCTTCAGTTTACACTGATACAACAAAAATGAAATATTATATGAATCATGGCGATGTATTAGGCGCCCAGGACTGGACATCCAAAGACCAAACACCCACAATACGGTATTTTAATCTTATCAAACCAGGTAACCCAAAAGGGATATTTAAAACCGACCTTCTTTCGGGGTTTGAATATTCAAATACAAAATACCACAATGTAATATATAATACTGCCCTTCGCTATACCACTTCCGGTGGGTATACTTTTCGGCCAAACAGAGTTTCTGGTGGTCCGTTTAATGACTACAAAAGAGAATTTACCGGCGCCTATATACAATCGTCATCATCCTGGCAGGAAAAATATTTCCTGGTGGCAGGTTTGCGTTATGAAAAATCAAATGTTTCGATAGCTGTTCTGAATCCAAAGGTGGGCTTTACTACAAACTTTGAACTCTCAACTTTAATTTTTAAACCCCGAATCAACTGGGGCCGGAGCATCATATCGCCGCCTTATCATATTACTCATCCTCCTCCCCCTTCAGGGCCTATTACCTTTATTGCCAATCCGGATATAAAACCACAGGAGCAAACCGGTCTGGATGTTGCGATAGAAATCTATGATAAGAAAAACAGGTTCAAAACGGAAATCATCCGTTATAATAACATTGATAAAAACAGGATCTATACAGAATTCACTCCGGTGAACAATGGCACAGCTGCTATTGTTACTTATACTAACATCGGCAAGATTGCAAAAAAAGGGTGGGAGTTTATAGCAGAATACAAAATCAGCAGGTTCAAAATAACAGGTAATTACTCCATTATTAATGTCACCTATGTTGATTCCTTTGAAAATTTTAAAAAAGGTGATAAAGTACGTGGCGTACCCAAATATGCAGCCGGCGCTTCTTTAAACTATACGGTTCCCAGGGTTTTCGGTAAATCAGATTATCTATCAGCTACACTAATAATGACCTCTTCGGGTAAAATGATAGCAGGGGATAATTACCAGTGGTTTATTGACAACGCAAAATACCGGATGGGACTTGGGCCAATGCCTGTAGTTAATATCAGGGAAACACCCGGCGTAACAAAATTCAACCTCAATATAGATTATCAGTTTCACCCCAATCTCAGATTATTCATACAAGCCTGGAACTTTACCGATAATACTACACCCGATTTTGATAAAGGTTTTCCCGTTCCGGGTGCATCGTGGATGTTTGGGTTGAATCTGAATTTTAATAAATCGGCTAAATAGTCATCAACCGCTTGCCATGCAGGTAATAATAAAAGTTTGTCACTGCAAGCGGAACGAATTTCTGAAAGCAATAGAAGGATTTTTGGTATAGCCGGTAAGAAAACCAGAATCAAAATTGCAGGTTCGATGAATATTCCCTACCTTTTTACAGTTAAAAGACGGTAACCAAATACCGTGTTTTTCACGTTGTGCCGGAAAAACGCCGGTTTATTTTTGTTCTGCAAAGCTGATTTTAAAATCACTCCCTGTCCCCACCCTCCCGGAACCGGTTTTTAAGCTGTGCCCTGTTAAGGCTGTTATTAGTAAACCATTTTCTTTCACCTTAAAATTTATTTTATGGCAAGTTTTATAAGTAAAACCCAAAAAGATAGAGAAGTTAGTATGTATGAAGATATTCAAAATGACAGAACAAAAGGTCAAAGACCTGAAACAAAAGTATTTTATAATGCGGATGAACGATCCTTTGTATTCGAAAAAGATAAGGTTTTGTATTTACTATCACATCCGGAAGCAACCCATCTGAGAGTTTATTATGGTGCTGTACCTGCAGGGGCCAACCTCTTAAATAAAGCACCTGGTACACCAACAATTATCCTCTCTGCAGCTATAGGAAATCGATATAATGACGTTGACGGCTCTGTCTATATTGAATGGCCAACAGGATTAGATGCAAATGGTAATGAAATATAATTTGAATTTAAAGCCAATTTTATTTCTTATTACTATAAACTAAACTGGAGTTCTGGTTAGAAAGAAAAGCATTAAGCAATTATTTATACTCGTGTTGGAATCTAATTATTAAAGTATTTTTAATGGGCAACCTACTTCCAACCCTTTCAATTTACTCAGTTCTGCTGCCCTTCCTAACCGGCCTTGTGCTCTGGAAATTTCAGGATGCAAATGCCAGGATCATGGTTATGCTGCTGGCATTTGCATCCATTTCACAAATAATCGGCTCCCAATCGAAAGACCATAAATTTTTAATTTATAACCTGTACATCATTATTGATGTTTTTTTCTGGACTGTTTTAATTTTCAGAAATTCTTTTTCCAAATTTTCAAAATCACTTGTTCCGCTTCTCGGCACAGCCCTGATAATTTTTGCGCTTTCAAAATTCATTACTGAAGGTATCAACACAAAGTTTTACCGCAACCTGGTTTCTTTCGACCTGATTTTATTGGTCATTTATGTTTTGATTTATTTTATTGAAAAATATAACAGCGGCAAAAACATCAGCCTGAAAACCGATCCCATGTTCTGGTTTTGTCTCGGAATTTTATTTTATGCTCCCGGCACGTATCTGCTTTTTTCAACACGGTATTTTTTAAACGATGAAGAATTTAACTCCGTCTGGAAATTTCATCACCTGTTCAATATCCTGCTTTATCTATTAATCACCGTGGGCTTCCTGGCAAAAATTAAAATAAGTACCTTACCAAAGAGATGAAATTCACAACACTCATAGTAGGCGGCATAATAATATTAACTGCTTTGGTTGTATTCATCATCCTCTTAATCTTCCTTTACCAGCGCCGCTACTACCGCCACCTGCGTGAGAAAGAAGAGCTGCGGGCACAGCTGCAGCAGGAATCGCTGCAGGCCCAGCTGGAAATACAGGAACAAACCCTGAAAAATATTGCCCAGGAAATTCATGATAATATCGGCCAGGAGCTCAGCCTGGCCAAGCTGAACCTGAATACCATGGACGTTTCCAATCCAACGGAGCTGGAACATAAAATTGACGCATCAAAAAACCTGGTGAGCAAGGCCATCCAGGACCTGCGTGATCTTTCACGGGGCATGAATACAGATATGATTGCCGACATGGGGCTTTACCGCGCCATCGAACATGAACTGGAAGTGACAGGCAAAACCGGCGGATACAAAACCCGGTTTGATGTGCTGGGCGAAATGCCCAGGCTGGCGCCGCAGAAAGAACTCATCATTTTCCGCATTGTGCAGGAGTCGCTGCACAACATCATCAAACACGCAAGTGCCAGCAGCATACTTGTGACGGTGAAAAATGCTGACGGCACAATGGAACTGTGCATCAGTGACAATGGCAAAGGTTTTGACCCGGCAGCAGTGGAAGGAATGAAAGGCGCCGGCATGGGCCTGCGCAATATGCCCAACCGTGCCCGGCTGATTAATGCCGGCTTCAGCCTGGAAAGTGAACCGGGCAAAGGAACGGAAATCAAATTAACATTACCGCTGAATTAATAAAACCAAAACCATGTCTGCAAAAATTGTACTGGTAGATGATCATGTATTGCTTCGCAGGGGACTGGCCGACCTGGTGGAAACCCTCGGGTACCATGTGTTGTTTGAAGCCAATAACGGGAAAGAGTTTTGTGAAAAACTGAACCCGGCCGAACTGCCCGACCTGGTGCTGCTCGACATCAACATGCCGCAGATGAACGGCTATGAAACGGCCCGCTGGCTGAAAAATAATTATCCCGAAATAAAAATTCTTGCCCTGAGCATGTATGATGATGAAAATGCCGTGATCCGCATGCTGAAAAACGGGGCCCGCGGATATATTTTAAAAGACACCGAACCGGGCGAACTGAAAGCGGCCATCCATGACATTCTTACCAAAGGATTTTATTATTCTGAAATGGTAAGCGGCCGGCTGGTGCACAGTATTACAGGCCTCGATGATGAAGGCCATGCTTTGCAGCAGGCAGGGGGGCTTTCAGAAAGAGAAACCGATTTTCTGAAACTGGCCTGCACCGAAATGACATACAAAGAAATTGCCGACCACATGCACCTGAGCCCCCGCACGGTGGATGGCTACAGGGATGCGCTTTTTCATAAGCTGAATGTAAAAACCCGGACCGGCCTTGTCATCTTTGCCATCAAAAACGGGATAGTGCAGGTTTGAGCTGATGATTTTCCTGCAGGTATCACACTCTAAAGCAGCACGAAAAAATTTTTTGTGCCTGTCACTGGCATCCTGCTGTTGTCACATCATTTTCAGGGGTGAAAAAACAACCGCCCACACCGTGTTTTCACGGGTATATGCCGGGTTGGCAATTATTAATATTGCTGCAGAAATGTTAATCTTTTTTTCCTTACCGAAAACGGATGAAGCATGAATATGAAAGCCCGGCATACTGATTTCCTGCTGTACGAAGAGCTGGTATCCTGTTTTGACTTACAGGACATGAACCTGAAAACCTTTTCCAAAGAAATTTATGAAAACATCGGGCAAATACTCAGCCTGGTAAAAATGCGGCTCAACACCCTGCAAATTCAAAAGGGCAACGATTCGGAAAAAATTATTGAGGATTCCGGGCAGTTGCTTACCAGAGCAATTAAAGACCTGCGGCTGCTGGCCCGGCAGCTCAGCCCTTCTGAAATTGTGAAAAAAGGTTTTGCCGCTGCACTCGAATACGAATTGCAACGAATGCAGGATGCTGGTGTCTGCAAAGTACTGTTCAATGTAACCGGCAAAAATTTTAGGCTTGACCCCGTAAGAGAAATGATGGCCTTTTGCCTGCTGCAGCACCTGCTGAAAAAAGCCCTGCAGGAAAAAAGCTTCAGCGAACTGGAATGCCATGTCAGGTATTATAAAACCAAGGTGACCGTATCGTTCAGTTATAAAACAGGCAAGCTTTTTTATCCCCTGCTGGGCGAAGAAATAGTGGATGACGACATAATTAAAAGGGCTAACTTTATTAAAGCCACCGTAGCCCATGGAAAAAATGAAGGAATAAAAACAACCAAAATCTGTTTTTTTAAATAACACCACCATGATAAACATAGCCCTGGTTGACGACCATGTCTTACTGCGAAACGGCCTGGCCAGCCTGGTAAGAAGCATTGGTTACAATGTAGCGCTGGAAGCGGACAACGGCCGCGATTTTATAAACCGGCTTGGCAGTGGTAGCCTGCCCGACCTGGTGCTGATGGACATCAACATGCCGCAAATGGACGGTTATGAAACCACCCTGTGGCTGAAAAGAAATCACCCCGGAATACGGGTGCTGGCGCTGAGCATGTATGATGATGAAAATGCTGTGATCCGCATGCTGAAGAACGGGGCAAGAGGATATATTTTAAAAGAATCGGAACCATCGGAACTGAAAGCCGCCATCAATGCCGTGATGGAAAAAGGATTTTATTATTCTGAAATGGTGACGGGCCGGCTGGTGCACAGCATCTCGGGTATGGATGAAGAAAGCCATAGCTCGCAGCAGGTAATGAACCTGACGGAAAGGGAAATTGAATTTCTGAAAATGGCCTGCACCGAGATGACCTACAAGGAAATTGCCGACAAACTGCACCTGAGCCCCCGCACGGTGGATGGCTACCGCGATGCGCTGTTTCAAAAGCTGGAACTGAAAACCCGTACGGGGTTGGTGATATACGCCATTAAAAACGGCATAGTGCAGGTATGATTATTTCTTTTCCAGCAGCACCGAAGTGCCGTTGCCGGGTGATGAAATGACGGAGGCACGATAACCGATATCGGCCGAGCGGCGCATGATATTTTTCAGCCCGTTGCCCTCGGTAATTTTCGCCTGTTCAAAACCTCTCCCGTTGTCGGTAATCCCTATTAAAAGTTTGTTATCCTTTTTTTCGATGAAAAGATTTATATCAGCAGCGCCTGAATATTTGATGCTGTTGTTGATGGCTTCTTTAATTATCATGTACAGGTTGCGTTTTTCTTCTTTGCCCAGTTTGGAGTCCAGCAGAACATCATTCACCCTGCGGTTAAAAGCTATATGGTGGGCTTCGCACAGCGGAACGGCAAATGTGTTTATCCGGGTAAGCAGGTGATCAAGCAGATCTTTTTTATCATCCAGCACCCAGATGATATCCCGCACACCGCTGATGGCTTCTTGTGTGCTTTCTTTTATTTTTTCCAGGTAGCCATTATTCTCCTTCTCAGTCATGGCCATGTTGGTATATACTTTTACGCTGTTCAGCGTGCTGCCCAGGTCGTCGTGCAGGTCGCTGGCCAGGTGGCTGCGTATTTCTTTTTCTTTCTTTAATTGATTGATGCGGACACGGTACAGTCCGTAGGTAATGCCGAGTGCCAGCAGGGCCACCAGTATTTTGAACCAGGAGGTCTGATACCATCGTGGCAGTAAAATAATCTGAATTTCTTTTATTGCGCTTTCAACACCGTCTTCATTTTTGGCTTCCACCTGCAGGGTATACGTGCCGGGCGTCAGCCCGATAATTGTTACGAAGTTTTGATTGCCGAGCTGTACCCATTCATCCTGCTGTTCTTTTATCCGGTATGCATACGTGGTTAGTTCGGGGCTGGAAAAGTTGAGGGCGGAAAACCAGACAGTAGCCTGGAGCAGGTTTCGCGGAAGTTTTGCTGTTTGTAAAAACAAGTCAGTTATCTCCTGTCTTCCGTTTTTGGATTCAATGATGATATTGTTGATGTATAATTCAGGCGGAGTGGTATTGGGGGTGATAAATTTCGGGTCAATGATGGTAAACCCGTCGGGGCCGCCGGCATATATTTTCCCGTTGTATATCGTGCCGCATAATTCTTCAAACGCATTGGAATGAAGGCCGTCGCTTTCAAAATAGTTGGAAACGGAATAATTGCGGATATTGATTTTACTTAGCCCATTGTTGGAAGTGGAAAGCAGCAGCGAATCATTTAACGGAAAAACTTTATATACACCGGCGTTGGCCATTCCGTCGTTCGTTGAAATTATTTTCTTTATGCTCAGCTTTTCATCAAGCTGAATGATGCCGGAACCATAGGATGCCAGCCAATAATACCCGTTGGCCTCACATACATCAAAATATAGATTGAGAATCTGCCCGGTAACCGGATGAACTAACTCATGGTTTTCCAGTTGACAATTTGCCGGGTTGTAAACAGCAAAGCTGTTGTCTGACAGAATCCAAATCCGGTTCCGCCGGTCTTTATATATGGAGTTGACAATTCCATCCTTTAACGGAACCGACGAAAGGCTGTCAGTTTTAATAAGTTTCCTGTTTTTATAATTCCATTCATATACTCCTTTGCTTTCTTCGCTGCCCAAAAAAAGGAGCGAGTCGTTCCAGTATACTGCGCTGTTGAATGATTGGTGACTGATGGGCGCCAGCTCGGGATACACTTTTTCAATCTCCGTAAACTGATTGGGCAGACTGAAATGATATATCCGGCCGTTCATGCATACAATCATTTTACCGCCCTTATGCCTGAACATAAACCAGGATCCGCCTTCCTTCAGCCGCCGGATTTCCTTTTTGAAATTATCAACCCGGTAAAAACCTTCATAAGCACATACAAATTCCACTGAATCGTTATAAGGAAAAACAAAACTGCTTCGTTCTATTTTTGTTCTTAAATCAGCCGACTGATAATAATTCTGAAAAGGACTTTGCAGCCTGGTAGCTATTGCCGCTCCCTGTAAAGTTCCCAGCCAAAGATTATTATGTTTATCAAAGAAAATATCATTAATGGAACTCGTCCATTTTTTCTGATCCGCTTTATTTACGTCTTCCACCATGTATGTAATTCCATCCTTTGTATTTTTTCTGAATAATCCTTCGCCGGTGGCAAACCACAGGTTATGCTTTGCATCCTGATACAGGTGCCTGACATCCTTTCTTTCGGCTTCTGGCAGCACATTGTTTTTTACCGTGATAATTCCGGATTCATCATAAATGATTTCCCTTGCGCCTGTGTGAGTGCCGATCAGCAGTTTACCCGGTTCAGTATTCTGACAGCTGTTAATTCTTTTGAACAAATACCCGGCGGGTATCAAAAGTTCAGGCAGGGGATAGTGAAAAGCTGCTGAAAAATCATTTTCCGGGAAAAGTAGCAGCCCGTAATTGGCAACAAATGCCCAAACCCGGTTGTATTCATCAACATGCAAATAGTGAATGTCAAACTCGTAATTTTTCCTGGCATCCTTTTTAAACGGAAACGTCACAGGGTTTTTCAATTTATTTTCTTCGATATTGTAAACGGTAATGCCGTCATAGGTACCAATCCAGAGTTCATCTCCCCTTTGAACAAGTGATTTCAGCCAGGGATGACCAAACCTGCTGGAAGTATCAGCCGTAGCCACGGCATATTGAACTTCTCCTGTACTCAGGTTTATCCCGTTCAGCCCGCCGTATGGGGTAATCACCCAAAGAATATTGCGGACAGTATCTTCCAGCATACCCGTGATATCACTCCCCAGCAACAGGTGTTTTTCACGGGCACTTTTGTTATAGATGATAATATCTTTACCGTCAAACCTGTTAAGTCCATCCTGTGTGGCAATCCAGATAAACCCGAAGCGATCCTGTAAAACCTTCACGACCTTATAAGAACTGAGGCCGTCGGCTAGTGAATAATGGCGAAAATTGATGTACTGGGTTTGTGCCTGCAGCGGGGTGGCGGTGAAGACAATGCAACCAATCCATACTGTTAGGTTGATACTGATTTTTTTAAAATATACTGTCATACTATTGATATGAATGAAAGGTAATATTTTAATATTAAAATAGAAACATCAAAAATCATGAAACGTTCTTCGAACAAAAAAACGGATAGCGCTTTAATTGAAAAGACATGCAAATGGGCTATTATGATATACATGGCGGCAGATGATGCACGGGCCATCCGGGAATCATTTATTTTTCTGAAAGAACTGGATATTATCTGCCAAAAAATTGAAGCAAAGGAAGGAAACCGCTCTGTCCGTATGCTGCTGCAGATATACACCGATTGGGATGAGTCGAACCGGGGAAGGAATTTTGAAGCAAGGCGTATCGAAATAGACCAGGAGTTTTCATCGGAAAACCTGATTCATAACGCAAAATTCACAAGCCTGGGTAATCAGCCTATGGGCACTGCAGCATCACTTTCCGAATTTATAAATTGGTGCAAACTCAGGTGCAATGCTGAAAACTATTTATTGTTTCTTTGGGGCCATGGTACGGGTTCAGGAATGTTCAGCACCGACCTGGAAGAATCTTACTATGATATTAAAAAAGCATTCCCTTCCCTGGAAATTTCTGTTGTCAATGGACAGGGTGCAGAAAAAATTATTACCGATGTAAGAGATTTCACCCATGAAGAGAACTCCTTATTTGAACAAAACAATATCCTTAAACTCCAGATAAAATTCAGGGGATCTGACAACAGTGATATTTCTGACAGGTTTATTATTAGAAAAAGAAAAACTGATTTCTACAAAAAAAATAATGCAGAAAATTCCATTTCTGTTTTTGATTTACTTCCCGATGATTCGGGAGCCGGTCAATTAAATCCCGAAACAGAAAAACTAAGAAAGTATATAGTTTCCAGGTCACAACTCGACGGTTTGTTTGAAGGAGAAATCCGTGAAAGTCTGAAAAATAATGAAATTGATCTTCTGCTGATAATGGGATGCTGTATGCAAATGGTGGAGTTCGGTTATGAAATACGAAAGAAATGCAAATACATGGTAGCAAGTGAAGAGCTGATTTATTTCAACGGGTATAATTACCTGGACAGTTTTACTGCCTTATTTGAATATCCTGATATGAGCCCCCGCCAGTTGGGCAAAAGACTGGTACAGGATACCCCTCTTAAAAAATCCTATAGTGAATTTGAAAAACATGTGCTGGCCATTTCATGTGTGGATTTGAAGAAAAACGTCCGCCTGGCAAACTATCTTGATGAATTTGCCTTATCCATATCCAATTCAAAAAGCAATGGTGAATTGAAAAAACTGATCCGTAAGGCCCGCCGTAAATGCAGGCACTTTGGAGAAAATTCATATACCTATTCCTTTATTGACCTGACCTGGTTCATGAAAAAGTTCAACGAGCTGATTGAAACAGATAAAAGCAAAAGCCGGTTATATAAACTTTCAGATAAAATTATCCGGCATCTTGAGCACAATTACATAATAGAATCCTGGATCGGAAACAGGCGCACGCCCAGCCTTGTGCGGAAACAATCCTACGGCGGTCATGGAGTCGGTATTTATTTTCCACAGTCAAAACAGGTGCACAAGGAAAATGGCGACCTGGGAATACCTTTTGAAAAGAATGGCAATGGCAGGATGAATTTGTTTACAAAGGATAAAAACTGGAGCAAAATAATATTCCCCGAAACTAAAAAATAAACGGGTCTTGCAAACAAGACCCGTTGTGTAAAAAAACAGCGGTTATTTAGGTTTTTTAGCCGCTTTGCCTTTTGAGGCTTTTGCTTTTCTTTTTTTGCCGGCTTTACTTTTTACACCGGCTTTTCCTTTGTTTGGCATGTTTTAAAATTTAAGGTTAAGAGATGAACCCCTCAATTATCTGTCATTAATATTTCCAAGTTAATATTTCACTTTTTACCAATCCTGTTTTTTCTTTCCACATTGCCTGCTGTCAAACTTAATTCTTAGCCTTATACTATTACAACCGTCCTTTCCCCCTTTCTCACCCCCGTGAAAACACGGGTACAATAATGCCGGCCGCTTTGTACTGAATAAAAGACCGGCCGGGTGATGAAATCAGAATTAATGACTTAATACCTGCACTGCCTCCTGGTAATTTTCCCAGTTTATCTTATGGCTGCTGTACATTGATGCAGGAACAAGTATGTATTTGAACCTGTACTGCTGAAACCGGCTGACCGCCTCGGGAATAAAAGCCGATGGATCCGGATTTTTTATGGTGAGCACAAAACCCCGGTCGTCCAGTGTATAACGGAAGCAGTATAATCCATCCGGGGTAATTTCCGGAACGGATACATTCGCCGGTAATTTCAAAGTTGCCCGGCCGCCTGCCACTTTAATCATATACACCAGTTTTATATACCGGTTCATATCAACACCCTCCGGATACTTTACCTTCAGTATTCCTTCGAGACAGGTTACTCCGTTTTTATTGCCTTCATGCAGCGGCAGCGTAAACCAGTTGCTCATCACTTTCATTTCATCATTTCCCGGCATTGATTGCCCGGCTGCATGATTCACAATTTCCCTGCTGCAGGATGTGAACAGCACTGCGGCCAGGATACTGAATACAAGAAGTTGAATCTTTTTCATGACTTTATTTTTTTATCGGTTCATTCAAACTTTAATTAAAACTACACAGGAAACATTGGGTAAGTCAAGCGATGTTTGACCGGAAATTTTACCCGCTTTTGCCTGGAACCATCCCCGTGAAAAAACGGGTTTGAAAAAAAGCCGGCCCGCTTTGATCAGGAGAAGGGGCCGGCGGTGGCATCAATAACCAGGTGGAAAAGGTGGTTACTGGTGCTGCGGATGAATCAGGATTAAAGGTTTAAGGCTTGAGCTACTTCATTATAATTATCCCAGTCTATTTGAAAACTGTCGTACGTCTCTTTCGGGATGACGATATACCGGTAGCGAAAATCCTGGAAAATGACGGCATCGGCGGCAATGGAACCCGGACCGGTATTTTTTACCGTAAGAATAAAACCGGTGTGATCCAGGGAAAACTGAACATCAAAGATTTCTGTTTGCAAACCATTATCTGCTTTCAGTTTCATGGGCAGACGTGTGTATACCGGTACCCGGCCTCCCGGCATCATGACATAAGCCAGCTCCACATGCTGTGTTTTATCGTAGTCCACATGTTGTCCGAAGGGTTCTTTACCCATTAAATAAGTTTCAGTGCGGTTTGACACGAGACTGAGATGTAAAATGAACCAGGAACTGATGATTGTTTGCTTACTGATTGTAGCAACTGTAGGATTGCCTGAAGCAACATTACTGCCAGGTTGCCTTACCCCTTCCTTCTGGCACGAAGTGGCAAACACAGCAAGCGAAATGACGGAGAGAATGGTGATCTTTTTCATAAAAATTTTTTTGGGGCCTGCCAGCCGAAGCTTCAGCACAGGCTGGTTATTAATTGAATTGACAACTCAAACTTAACTCAGCCGCACAGGGAGAATCAAGCGTTGAATGACTGTTTTTTTACAGGTATTTTATACGCCCTGCCCCGTGAAATCACCGTAAGAAAACTGTTAAGGAAGACTGTATAGCTGAAAAAGATTGTTTGATTTGTAAGCACAAGACTGGTTCTGCAAAAAAAAGGACGGCAAAGAATTTTTACCGCCTTTATTATTTATTATAAGAAAGCAATCAGGCTCTCAGCACTGATAAATTTTCGCTGAGCATCAGCCAGCGTTCAGCACCCATGGAAGGCCTCGCTGATTCTAACAATTCCCCGGTATCCGTTGTGTTGGTAAAAGTGCTTATCCAATTCAGCCAGGATAAAATTTCGTCATCGGTGAGCCATGCAAGCACCTGGCTTAGATACCAGTTGTTACCGGTTGCAAGCATCTGCCTTACCAGGTTCATTTCCATTTGTGCCAGCCCCCCGTCGTCATAAAGAGAATAGAGTATGTCTGTGATGACATGGTTCTCATTGTGAATATGCTGCAATACAGCGGAAGTAAAGGAAAAATACATGGCCCTGATTTCGGCACCGAAACCGGAATAACTTTTTTTCATGCAGAGATATTCATATTCCTCCAGCCTTTCTTTTAAAGAATGTGCCAGCTTCAGATCCTTTGCATTGGTCAATTCCATGGTGGCAACTATATAGGGCGCTGCATGCACAATAGAATCATAAATAACCGCATCTTCGTGCATTACATGATACCGGAAAAACCGGATAGAATCTTCCATGCGATCAATGACGGGAAAGGAATCTTTCTGGCAGGCAAATTCGGTTTGCTGGATTTTCATGCCGGTGTCAAACACCATGCGGGTGAGAGTTTTGTGTACTCTTTCAAACAGGTTGTAACGTTCCTTTTTCATAAAACCGGGTTTAACTTGTTATCAATTAATTAATCTCCCACCTGGAACTGGTTATTGCTTTTCACTTCGTTTTCATATTTCTTTACGGCACCATGTTTTTTCTTTCTGTCTTCACCAGCCACCGGGAGTTTCATTTTTTGAATTTCCCACAAAAGAAACCCGGTGGAAACTGCCATGTATATCATTTGTATAAGAAAACTTTTCATATCGCTAATCCTTTTTATTACGATACAAACTTATCGCTGCCGGCCGGCGGCAAACAAAGGTCTTTTAGCTGATTTTGCGGGGAGAAAAAAACGGTAAATGCCGGGGGTGTATTTTACTTTTTTTAAAGAAGTGTTAATTAAAAGAAAAGGGAACCATAGCTACCGGAAGCTGCGCCGTGTGGTTTTATTTTTATTCATTCATTCACCTGCCTGGTATTTCCCCAATCGTTTTCAGTTAATTTCATGATATTAGCGGCATCAATTATTTGCTATGAAATCAAACCGCAGAAAATTTCTCCGAAATATTTCTTTTAGCGCTGGTGCGCTTTCGGTATCCTTACCGTCTTTTACACGCAATAAAAATGAAGAATCCGAAAATACGAGGGAACCGGGTTATGGAAAACAAACTTTCAACATGTGCGGCTATGCCGCTCCCAAACTTGAAAAAGTAAGGCTGGGCATAATTGGCCTGGGTATGCGTGGCCCCGGCGCCGTGGAAAGAATGAGTGTGATTGAAGGCGTGGAAATAAAAGCATTGTGCGATAAATATGCTGACCGGGCAGCGAAAGCCAATGAGATACTGGTGAAAACCGGTTTGCCCAAGGCCAAAGAATACAGCGGCGATGAAGGATGGAAAGCCTTGTGTGAAAACAAGGAACTTGATCTTGTTTACATCTGCACACCATGGAGCCTGCATACCCCGATGGCTGTGTATGCCATGAAAAACGGCAAGCATGCCGCCACCGAAGTGCCCGCAGCAAAAACACTGGATGAATGCTGGCAGCTGGTGGAAACATCGGAAAAAACAAAAAAGCATTGCATGATGCTGGAAAACTGTTGCTACGATTTTTTTGAGCTGCTTACGCTGAATATGACACGCAACGGGTTGTTTGGCGAGCTGGTGCATGCTGAAGGCGCCTACATTCACGATCTTTCAAAAGATTATTTATTCAATAAGAATGGTTATGCCGATATGTGGCGGCTGAAAGAAAATATCGGGCAAAATGGAAATCTTTATCCAACGCATGGTCTTGGTCCTGTTGCGCAGTGCATGAACATCAACCGTGGCGATAAGTTTGAGCACCTGCTGAGTATGAGTACAAATGATTTTACACTGAACAACATGGCGAAGGAGATGGCCGCACAAGATGATTTCTTTACAGCGTATGTTGACAAGCCATACCGTGGCAACATGAATACAACTTTAATCCGGTCAAATAAAGGCAAATCCATCATGGTGCAGCATGATGTATCCACTGTACGGCCTTATTCAAGAATTCACCTGGTAAGCGGCACTAAAGGCATAGCTCAAAAATGGCCGGGCCCGGAGCGGATTGCTTTCGGCCATAACTGGATAAAAAAAGAAGAACTGGATGAGCTGTATAAGAAATATTCCCCGCCGATAGTGAACCACATCGGCGAAATAGCCAAAGAAGTAGGCGGGCACGGCGGCATGGATTTCATCATGGACTGGCGGCTGATTGATTGCCTGCGCAACGGTTTACCGCTTGACCAGGATGTATATGATGCCGCAGCGTGGAGCGCTGTTTTCCCATTGAGTATAAAATCGGTTGCAGAAAAATCAAAACCGCTGGAAGTACCTGACTTTACCCGCGGCGCCTGGAAAACAAATAAGCCGCATGACCTGACACTGAACGGCGGCGCCACTACAGGGGTAAGAAAATTAAACCGGAAATGAAAATTCAGTAAAGTAAAAAATCAAGGACAAAGAATGGAAAAAGTATTTTTCATATTTACAATACTACATTTGTTGTTGTCTTTGAAAATATTCTTTGGTTAAATTGTAAAACTCAGTTGTTTGCTGCAATACATTTTTCACTTCATCAACAGGTATGTCTGCATCAAAATCATAGTCTGCTTCCTGTCTTAGTTCAAAGGCATTTTTCACATATTGAGAAATATGCTCCGGGAAAATGCCGGTCATAATAAATAATTCAGAAAACTTAGCCCTGGTTCCCTGATGTGTTTTGGCATAAACATTTTTTGCTATTAATAATGCTACCATACAATAATAACATGCATAGTAAGATCTGTTGACCGCTGCCAGCGAAAACCCTCCTTCTAAATCATATTTGGCAGCTTCGATAGCTGCTTCTGCTTTTTCAATGGCTTTGAAAGATTCGGCGAAAGGTTGCTGAGTCATATAACAATTCCATCTTTACGAATTTCCTGATAAACTCCCTGCATGGATTTTTGTTTTTTTTCAAAGGAAACAGGAAGAGATGAAAGCATCAGCCCGTATTTTAATTCCAGCTTAGTCCCGATTGGGGAAATTTTGAAAATTTCTGATGATGGCCGGATACCTGGATTTTTAAGCACTATAGCAAAGTCAATATCAGACTCATCATGAAAATCACCACGGGCATAAGAGCCAAATAATATTAATTCTACAAGCTCATCACCATAAAGGGCCTGCAGATTATCTTTATATTCCCTTGCAAGTTGTTTTATGACCGTCAGCATTTTTTTCTATTGCAAACAAATTTACTGCAAATAACTGCATCAAAGAAATTCATAAAGTCAATTTACCCCAGCTGTACACGAAGCACATGGATAACAAATAAGACGCATGACCTGACACTGAACGGCGGCGCCACTACAGGGGTAAGAAAAAAGAGTTCCTGAATGAAAATCAAATAAAAAAAAACGCCTCCGGCATTGATGGCGTTTTTCAGTATTAAGACATAAAAAATTATTTAAGTGAAGCCAGGGCTTCTTCAATTTCTTTTTTAAGCGAACCGGGAAGCAGCGGTTTATTCTTTAAAGCTTGCGTTATCAATTCCTTCGCATTGGACTTGTTTCCCGCTTTTGCATAAATCAATCCCGCCTGGCAAAGCAGCTCCGGGTTTTTGCAATTTGTTTTTAGCGCCGCTTCGATAAAGGATAAAGCTTTCACATATTCGCCCATCCGGTAATATACAATAGCTACCGTTTCATTCATTTCAATATTTGCCGGGCGGCGGCTGTATTCTTTCATGGCAAACCTCAGCGCATTTTCATAATCATTTACTCCCATATAAGCATGCGCCATTTCATGGTCTTCGTTTTGCCCATTATCCCCGGTTAACGACATTTTCATTTGCTCTAAAATCTCTTTTGCCACGGCTTCGGCTTTTCCCTTCTGCCCCATCATTGCATACACATCGGCTATCCCTTCTTTAAAAGTATGATCGGAAATCAGGGTAATTGCTTTTTCATAATAAAAAAGCGCTTTATCAAAATCCTTTTCTGCAGTGGCTATTCGGGCAAGTCCTGCCAGTGCATAAGGATAATCTTTCCTGTTTTCTGCCGCTATGCTGTAATGCATGGCAGCCTCTTTTGTTTTACCCGATTGCTCATACAGTTTACCCAGCTGCACCCGGCACCATTCGGTGTTTTCATCGCCGGGGGCACCGGCATCTACGGCCATTTTCATGGCTTCTACGGCTCCCGGTATGTCTCCGTGAATTTCTCTTAAATATGCAATGCGTGAATAAGAGCGCAGATCAGGACGAATGGAAACCATTTTACCGGCCGCTTCCACCGCCGCAGTATAATTGCCAAGTTCCACAAAAGCATCCACCATCAGCCCATACACAAAAGCATTGTAAGGATATTTCTGCTGCACCTGTTTTGCCACAGCCAGTCCCTCTTCGAACCGGTGCTGCGATAATAGAATCATGGATTTGAAAGTAAGGGCTTCGAAATTTTCCGGGTCATTTTTCAATACAGCTTCGGCGCATTTCAATGCAGCCTCGTTGTAATAAGCTAGTTGCCCGGTGCTGCGGCCTTCATTTACATACACAGCGGTAAGCGTCAGCAGCGATTTTTTGTCGGTGGGATTTTCTTTCAGCTTTTCTATCAGCTCACCGGCTTTGGCTTTTACCAGTTTCCATTCGGCGTTTTGAGCGGCGGCGCCGTTACGCTCCAGCAGTTCGCTGTAAGCATGCATGCTGCCTGTTTTATGTTTTCCTGAATTCAGGATTATAAACCCGGTGATGCCAACAAAAAGAAAAGCACCGATGACATAAAGTATCCGCTTTTGCATAAAAAATTATTTTAGGTTCATTGGTTGGTTAAAAAAAAAACCAGGCTGCAGCCTGCGCTGCAGGCCTGGTTGAAAAGAGTATTCAGTTCTTCACCACTTTGATGGTTTGTTTTACTGCATTATTCTTCACGGCAGTAACCACGTAAGTACCGCTGGCCACATTATCATTATTCCACTGCACAGTGTGCACACCGGCCTCATGTTTTTTATCGGCCAGTACTTTTACAAGCTTGCCCTGCATATCATACACCATCACCTTTACCTGCGAGGGAGCATCCACGCTGTATTTAATAGTGGTGCTGCCCTTGCTGGGATTGGGATAAGATGTGATGTTCATTTCGGGAGCCGCCAGTCCCAATGTGCTTGCAGGAGTTTTTGCTGTAGCTACTTCCGGTGTAGTGTTATTACTTCTGTCCGTTGCATCGGCATCATCACAATCGCAGTTATGTGTGCCGGCCCAGGGGCTGGCTACATAAGGGAAGGATGACTTAAGCGCTGCATCGTTGCTGGTAACGCCGGCATTGTAAGTAAGTACATCAACAAGGTCTTGTGTTACCGGGCTGCCCACGCAGTTAAAATCATCGTACCATATACCGAGGGCTGCCAGCGCAATGCCAGCTACTGCCTGCAGTTCGATGCGTACAATATCATCTTCCAGTCTTCTTCCGTTGGGAAAACCGTCCATGTTTGGAATCCACTGCAATGAAGCATCTGCATTGTAAGCAGGATCCGTTAAGCCAAGCACGGCTGCCTGCACAATACCCAGGTTGCTGAACTGGGGATGATTTCTGGGCGTTGGCGTTGTTGCCATATTCAGGCGAAGCATATCGCCGCCATTGGGCAAAAAGTTATGGATAAAAGGTTTGCCTGCAGCCAGCGGGTTGCCGCCTTTACCTGTGGCTAATTGATAAGGCCGCAGGTTGGGCACACCGGTATTAAAAATGGGCCACAAGTCAACTGAACGGGGTGAGTTGGCAGCGGGTAAAAGAAGATTTCCAAACACTGCATCATCCAAAGCAGTGCCTGCCAGTGCCGGGTTGCCTTTCAAACCGAACAAACCATTTTGCCCGTTGCCAAACCCAAAGCCATTGCCACCGAATGCACAAGCCAGCGAATTTTTCTGAATACGAAGTGGAGCCAGTGCAGGCACTGCCGGGCCAAAAAGGGCATCATCCAAATACAATCCCAGCTCAGGGTTGTAGAAATAATTTCCAAACACATTCAGTCTTTCCAGGTCCTGGTAAGGTGTCAGTGAGTTCCAATAGTCTTTCATGCCGATGGGAACAATCACTTCGTTGGTAAGCGGCATGCCGAGGCGGCTAACCTGGATCCACGGGCCGGAAGCGCCGATGCCATTGTTGTTGTTTTCATAATCCTTGTAATCTTTCAGCACATTTATCTTCTGCCGGCTGGCCGAAGCCCAGATGCCGATTACATAATCAGCATCGAGAATGCTGCTGGCCTGCGATGCCGATTTACCATCTTTTTGCAAGGCAGAAATATCTACCTGCAAAGCAATGGTGGAAACATTCAGACATTTCAATCCATCAATGAATTGAGTGCCCGTGGTGCGGGGAGCATCGCCCAGGTCAAAAATGCCGCCCAGGTCAACAAAGAACGGATCGTCAGAAGGACCACAGAACACTTTTTCGCCGCTGCTGGCAGTGGTGATGGCACTTTGAATGAGCGACTCATAATCGGGTGCATTTAACCCCACCGGTGAACTGATGGAACGGGGACCGATATTATTCGGTGGCACAACGCCATTACTTACCACAGTGGAGAAAGTTTTACCTCCATTGGTGCTTTTTTCCATTTTGTAAGTCGTTTTCAGGTTTTGCTTACCCAGCCGGATGTTGAAGAAGGTGGTGGGGTCTTCATTGGTATTATCAAACGAAAAGCGATAGACAATATCATCGCCTTTGGTGGCCAGGTTATTGTCAATGTGAATTTCATAGCGGATGTTTTTGCCAAATTGGTAATAGTTGGGGCCGCCCTGCGGCAACTGACCGGGTATGTAGCAGGCGATGATGGTGATCTTGTTCGGATCATCGGGACTGCGGAATGCATACAGGTCGGTATTGTCCGCCAGCGGGTCGTTTGCAATCAGTGGCGCTTCGCGGTGGCTGGATGCAAATGCTCCGTATGGAAACATGTTGATGAACATGGCCGCCAGCAAGATGGAAGCATAGATTTTTCTTTTCATAAATAAATCTTTAGTGTTGAATAATTGAAATAATCACAGGCAGGATGCAGTTAGTCCTTCTGCGGATGGATTTTCATTATATACCCGGGCATTACAGCAGTAGATACGGAAGCCAGGTAAAGGCGGATTTAAGAAAATAAAAAAGGCTGCTCCACCGGAACAGCCTTTGAAACAAAATATTTTCCTGCTCACTCCTTCTTCACCCCAATCACCGGCAAGCTTTTTTCATTAATCATTTGATTCAGCTTTGCTACATCCTCATTCATTATTTTCTTCAGCTTATTCAGTTGTTCATCAATCTGTACTACCTGTTCGGCATAAGCATCTTTTGCCTGTTTAGAAAGCCCTGACTGACCTGCTGCAGATGCATTATAAATACTGGAAAGTTTGTCATCCAGTTTGATCGGATAGTTCAGCACATCCTGGCTGCTTTTGGCTTTGGTCTGGTGCAGCGCTTCTTCCACCGCTGTTATTTGCTTGTTCACTGTATCAATCTGCTGCTTAATTTCTTTTGATAAATCTTTTCCCACCCTGGCGCTGAAATCATTCATCTGCTGCCGTACTTCCCGGATATTTTTAATAGCCTGCATAATTTCCGACGACTTATCCCGGATGGTGATCAGGTGGTTAAACTGCTCTTCATACTCAGCCTGCGAAGTTTTATAATTCGGATCAGCAAGAATGGTAAAAGCAACTTCTGATGAGTCGCTGCCCGATTTGAATTTTGCAAAATAATTTCCCGGTGCTGCTTTGGGTCCGCCCACAAAACCGTTCCATAAAATCAGGCCCTCCACCCGTTCTGCCTCAGGATAGTTCATATCCCACTCGAACCGGTTCATTCCTTTGGCCACTTCAATTTTATTTTCTCTTGCAGTAGTAGAAAAAGTTTTTATGGATTTTTTGTTTTTATCCATTATCTCAATGGAAAGTTTCGTGCTGTCGTTTGCATTTTTCATAAAATAATTAAAGACGACTCCGTTTGGAGGATTCATTCCCACATTGCGAAGAGCAATACCTGCAAAAGCGCCACCACCGCCGCGGCGTCCACCACCCGGCATGCGATAAGCAGGGTTCACACTGAACACATGCAGGTTATTATTCAGCACATCGGCACTTTTTTCCTGCACCACTGTTAAATCATCCAGTATGTAAAAGCTTCTGCCTTGCGTGGCCACAAGCAGGTCGTTGTTTTTTATCCCTAAATCAGTGATGGGCACTACCGGCAGGTTGAGCTGAAACGATTTCCAGCTGGCGCCGTCGTCATACGAAATATACATGCCATATTCCGTGCCGGCATACAGCAGGCCCGGCCTTTTCCTGTCTGCACGCAGGGCACGGGTAAAATGCAGGGAGGGAATGCCGTTTACAATCAGCTTCCATGTTTTGCCGTAATCTTCTGTTTTATAAATGTAGGGTTTGAAATCATCCACTTTGTATCGTGTGCCCACAAAATAAGCGGCTCCGTTTTTGAAGGGATCCACTTCCACGCAATTCCACATCATCCACTGTGGCAGATTTTTTGGTGTTACATTCTCCCAGTTTTTTCCTCCATCCTTACTTACATAAATCAACCCGTCGTCACTTCCTGCCCATAGCAGGTCTTTTTCCACCCAGCTTTCCGTAGCGGTAAAGATGGTGCAGTAATATTCAACACTTGTATTATCCTTTGTAATCGGCCCGCCGCTGGATGCCTGTTTGGCTTTATCATTGGTGGTAAGGTCAGGTGAAATTTCCTGCCAGCTTTTTCCTTCATCTTCCGTTACGAAAAGATGATTGCCCGCAGCATATAGCCGTTTCGGATTGTGCGGCGAAAAGAAAATCGGGTAGTTCCACTGAAAACGATACCTGGCGGCCTCGGCGCCGGCGCCCATATTATCAATGGGCCATACATTTATTAACCGGCTTTCTCCTGTGCGGTGGTCAAGCCGCTGCAACATACCCATATAGTTGCCACCGTATGTAATATCTGGATTCAGCGGGTCGGCCACCACGTAACCACTTTCGCTGCCCGCTGCATTTTCCATATCCGCTGCAGTGATGGCAGCACCATAAGTTCTGCTTCTTATACGCAATGCGCTATTGTCCTGCTGGCCGGCAAGCAGGCGGTAAGGAAATGCATTATCGGTACTTACACGGTAAAGCTGCGCAGTGGGCTGGTTTAAATAAGTGCTCCAGTTGTTGCCGCCGTCAAAACTTACCTGGGCGCCGCCATCATCGGCCACAATCATCCGGTTGCCGTCTTCGGGATCAATCCACAAATCATGATGGTCGCCATGTGGTGTCTGAATGCTGCGAAAGGTGCGGCCTCCGTCGGTGCTCACCATAAAGCCCACATTGGGACAATATACTTTGTTTTCATTTTTCGGATCTACAAAAACCTTGGTGTAGTACCATGCCCGCTGGCGTATGTTGTTGTCGCTGCTGCTGAGTGTCCAGGTTTCGCCGCCATCGGCACTCATGTACAAGCCGCCGCTGGCATTTTCAATGATGGAATAAACTTTATCCGTGTTAGATGGCGCCACGGCAACACCCACAATTCCCCACACAGCTTTCGGCAATCCTTTCTTTGAAGAAATATTTGTCCATGTTTCGCCCCCATCGGTACTTTTATACATACCACTTCCTTCACCGCCGCTTTCCAAACTATAGGGTGTACGAATGACACGCCACATGCCGGCATAAAACACATTAGGGTTTCCGGGTTCCATCACCAGGTCGCTGCAGCCGGTCTGGTTGTTTATATACAATGTCCGCTTCCATGTCTTGCCGCCATCCGTAGTTTTGAAAACACCGCGTTCTTCATTGGGGCCAAACAAATGACCCACCACTGCTACCCACACGATGTCCGGATTTTTTGGATGAATAATGATACGGATGATGTGACGCCCATCTTTAAGCCCGATATTTTTCCAGCTCCTGCCGCCGTCATCGCTCCGCCACATGCCGCCGAGGCCTTCGCTTACATTGCCCCGCATGGTGTTTTCACCCTCGCCCACATATATAATCGTTTCGTCGGAAGGCGCTACTGCTACAGCACCAATGGAGCTTCCGAAGTATTTATCAGAAATATTCACCCAGTTGCTGCCCCCATCAGTGGTTTTCCATACGCCACCACCAGTGCCACCGAAATAAAATGTGTTTTTATTTTTATAGCTGCCGGCTACTGCTGCGCTGCGTCCACCGCGGAAGGGGCCTACCAGCCGGTATTTAAGTTTTGAGAAAAGCAGTTCTTCATCTGCCGGCGGCTGCATTTGAGCCGGGGCAGATTTTGTTTTTTGTGCAAAAGAGAAAATGGAGATGCCAGAAATGGCAAGCAATAAAAAAATCTTTCTCATGTGTTTTGGTGTTAGGGGGATGAATTTACGAATTGTTGTAATTGAAATATCACCAACACCTGTTTCAAAAGTCAAAAATCAGAACACAGTGGCACTGAGTTAAGGAGGAACACTGGGAGTTTACCTCTGAAACAACAGCTCTGTGTAGCTCAGTTTCTTATAACCTCTGTGTTGAAATTACTTTTGAAACAGGTTGTATTAATTAAAAAGCCCCGTTATTGCCGGAGCTTTTCATTTCCTGTGATTTTAATTAAAATGCTTTTGGTTTTACCAGCCCTTCTTTTACCAGCTGATCAAAAACCGGTTTAAAATATTTATCATTTACCTGCTGAACAGTTTTCTTGGCATTTATCACTTCTTTTTCCAGTTGGGCGGCCCGTTGCACCTGCAGGTTCGATGGTGGCGCCTCCTGCCCGGCCACAGCGCTGTACACATCAGTTATTTTTTCCCGCAACCTTTCTTCCTCTGCAAAAATGGATTTCTGTGTGCTGGCCAGCAGTTGTTTTCTTTGTTCTTCCAGCTTATTATTGAATTCCATCATCAGTTTTTTGGTCGCAGAATCTTTTACTTTATCCAGGTTATCTTTTATCAGTTTCTGTTTTTCATTGATGTCGTCCACATTGGCAGCAAGGTCTTCGTGCAATTTATACAGCTGCATGGCTGTTTTGAATTGCAACTGCCGGTCGGCCAGGGTAAATTCTTTGTTCTTCTCATCATGCAGCAGCTTCAAAGGTTGTTCATACACTTTATCCCCCACTTTCAGTTTTACTACATAATCACCCGGCAGCACCATGGGCGCCACAAATCCCCCGAAATCAAGTTTGGTGCCGCCGCTGGCAATCTTCGGCGGCTTCATGCGCAGATTCCAGCTCACTTTATTTATTCCTTTTCTTTTGCTGCCGGGTATGGATTGTACCAGTTTGCCATCCTTGTCATAAATCTCCAGTTTTACATCGGCAGTAGTCACTCTTTCTTTCAGGTAATACTGTATGGGAGGAATGGAAACCGGGTTGGGCGCCACCCATCCGCCGGTGCTGGGAAATCCGCTTTCGCCGAATTTGCCGGCAGTTAATACAATAGGGGTATTAGGAAACAAGTGAACATCTTTTTCTGCAATCTGCTTCGTCATCGATCGCATCGGCGAAATGTCGTCAATGATAATAATACCCCGCCCATGTGTGGCCAGCACCAGGTCGTGGGTGAGAGGATGAATTTGGATATCTCTTACCAGTGCATAATCCGGAACCCGGTTTTTCATCCGGAACCAGTTTTCGCCGCCGTCAACTGTGGCAAACAAACCCATTTCAGTTCCCAGGAAAAGCAAATCCTTATTCACCGGGTCCTCTTTTATTTTATGTGCAAAGCCGGTAAACTCAGGGCTGCTGATGCGTTTCCATGTTTTACCCATGTCAGCTGATTTGGCAAGATAGGTTTTATGATCGCCAAACATGTGATTATCGAACGTGATGTACACCGTTTTTTTATCAAAGCGGCTGGGCTCTACACTGCTAATCCATGTTCCTGCCGGAATGCCGGTTGCCGAATAATTTTTTGAAACATTAGTCCATGTCTTACCCCCGTCAACGGTGTATTGTACATTGCCGTCATCGGTGCCAATCCAGATCAGGTTTTCATCCAGCGGCGATTCGGCAATGGTGAAAATAGTACAATGATTTTCCGCCGAAGTATTGTCGGCGCTCAGCCCTCCGCTTTCTTCCTGCAGTTGTTTCTTTTTATCGTTGGTAGTCAGGTCGGGAGAAATTTTTGTCCAGTTGGCGCCACGGTCCGTTGATTTAAAAAGGTATTGCGAACCCGTATAAAGATTTTTTTTGTTTTTTGCCCCGGTCACGATGGGTGTGTTCCAGTTCCAGCGCAGTTTTTCTTCACCGGCATATTGTGGTTTAATATTAACAGATTTAAAAGTTGTAAGATTAATTCTTCCCATATTGCCACCCTGCGATTCGGCATATGCGGTATTTAAATCGTTGGGATCGGGCACTACCCAAAAACCATCGCCGCCATAAACTGCTTTCCAGTCGCCATTGCCCACACCGCCGGCTTTGGCTGATGGCGCAAACCAGCTTCCGTTGTCCTGCAATCCCCCGTATACCCGGTACGGATCTGCATTGTCAATAGCCACATGATAAAACTGGCCTACCGGCAGGTTTTGAATAAAGGTCCAGGTGGCGCCGCGGTCAAGACTTACATACACACCGCCATCGGTACCCAGGTACATTTGACTGGTGTTATTCGGGTTTATCCAAAGTGCATGATGATCGCTGTGTACCCAGCCGCCATCCGAGCTGGCTTCAATAAAAGAATAACCGCCATCATTGGAATAAGAAAAACTGAGAGCCGGCCGGTACACTCTTTTGGGCTCTTTGGGATCAATCACCAGTGTACTGAAATAAAATGGGCGACTCACCACATTGAAAGTGGCGCTTTGCTGTTTCCAGTTTTCACCGCCGTCTGACGAAATATAAAGCCCGGTATTATTTGATTCAACAATAGCCAGCAAATTATCAGGTGCACTGGGCGCCAAAGTCATAGCCACCCGGCCAAAGGGTTTTGGCGGAAGTCCTTTTGTAAGTTCTTTCCAGGTTTTGCCTCCGTCATTACTTTTATAAATAGCGCTGCCGGGGCCACCGGAATTAAAGGAATAGGGTTGCCGGCGAAATTCCCATGTTGTGGCATAAATGATATTTGTGTTTTCCGGGTGAATGGCAATATCGGCGCAGCCGGTTTTTTCATTTATGTATAATATCTTATCCCAGGTTTTTCCGGCATCTGTTGATTTATACAAACCGCGGTGAGTACCATCACTCCAGAGAGGGCCTGGCGCCGCTACATAAATAATATTGGAGTTTTTAGGGTCAATGATGATTTTGGAAATATGCTCCGTACTGTCAAGCCCGATCTTAATCCAGTTGTCGCCCGCATCAGTTGATTTATATAAGCCAACCCCGATGGAAACGGAATTACGCATATTGCTTTCGCCGGTACCGGTATAAATCACTTTGGGATTTTTCTGATCAATAGCAATAGCGCCAATGGACTGGCAGTATTTATCAAAGATGGGTTTGAACGATGCCCCGGCATTGGTGGTTTTCCAGATGCCGCCACCGGCTGTGCCCACATAAATTGTTTTTCCGTCATCATTCACACCTTCAATGGCAGTGATGCGTCCGCTCATGGTGCCGGGGCCCAGCCAGCGGGCTTCCATCATACCGAAAGTAGCGGAGTTTATTTGAGTTTGTGAAATAGCTGCTGTCAGCAAACAAAATGTTGCTGCAGTAAGAAAAGCTTTAAGCATAAGCCCTGGTTTATAAAACAAAAATGAGCTTTTAAATAAATATAAACGGAACCACAGAAGCGGAATACGAACTATTTATTGCGGATCAGTTTTTGTAAAATTTCAGCGTCGCTGTGTTTCCCGGTAAATTATTTATCAGGCTTAAACAACACATCATCCACCGGTTTATTGACTTCAATCTTTGTAAACGAGACTTCACCGGGACCAAAACCGGTTTGTGCATAAGGAAACACATACCCTTCGGGCAATTTGGTATAATTGCTGAATGTCTGCACCTGCTCCACCTCCTGGCCGGTTGCTTTGGTTTTGGTAATCTGTTTCAGAAGGTAAAATGATTGCGGATCAATAAACATGGTAGCTTCAGAACCGCCTTTGTAAATTACTTTCAGTTTATGGCATTCAGTTCCTTCATAATCTTCTTTCCCGAGATATTCCACCTGGTGGCCTTTTTCCTTATAATCCAGCAGGCCCTGCAAGTCCAGTTGATCGGCCGCTTCTTTTACCACTTCGGCGGGCTGCGCTTCGGGAGATGCCTGTCCCTGGAATGGAAAATATTGCCATCCTTCCGTTGGAGTGAAAATGATATAGCCCATCATACCCATGGCAGAAATTTCAACCCGCATGCCCTTGTTATGCGAAAGGAAAAGTTTTACAGGTATTTCTGCGCCCATTACTGTCATATTTCCTTCCATAATAACAGTACTGAGCTGTTTAAGTTTTTCTTTTCCGCCGATAGCCTCAATATGTTTCTCAATTATTTCGTCGGCAGACTGTGAAAAAACAGGCAGGACAAACAGGAACAGATAAACTGCTGCAAAAATCTTTTTCATAAAAATAAATTTTTAGGTGAAGCGAATTTAATGATTAACTTTTCACCGGCGGTGAACAAAGTTTAAAATAATTTTCATCCGATGAATCCTTTTTCCATAACCGGCAAGCTGGCGGATGTTCATACCCGGTCGGTTTACCCGGCTGAAGTGGTTGTAAGCAATGGCAGGATTATATCTGTAAAACCAATTCATAACTCACAACGGCTTACTAACGGCTACCTGCTTCCCGGTTTCATTGACAGCCACGTTCACATCGAAAGCTCGATGCTGTTGCCGTCGGAGTTTGCCCGGCTGGCGGTAGTGCACGGCACGGTAGCCACTGTAAGCGACCCGCACGAAATTGCCAATGTGTGTGGAATGAAAGGCGTGGAGTTTATGATTGAAAACGGGAAAACGGTTCCTTTTAAATTTTATTTCGGAGCGCCGAGCTGTGTGCCAGCTACGGAATTTGAAACAGCAGGGGCCAAACTTGATTCTGCAGCAGTAGAAGCATTGCTTCGCCGGCCCGAAATAAAATACCTGAGCGAGATGATGAATTTTCCCGGTGTGCTGAATGAAGACGAAGAAGTGATGAAGAAAATTGCTGTTGCGCATCGCCTGCTGAAGCCGGTGGATGGCCATGCGCCGGGACTACGTGGCGAACAGGCAAAACAATACATTGCTGCCGGCATTACCACCGACCATGAATGTTTTACACGGGAAGAAGCGCTGGACAAACTGCAAAACGGAATGAAGATAATTATCCGCGAAGGCAGCGCCGCCAAAAATTTTGAAGCCCTGATTGATTTGCTGAATGATTTTCCTAACCAGATGATGTTTTGCAGCGATGATAAACATCCCGACAGCCTGGTAGCCGGCCATATCAACCAGCTTTGTGCAAGAGCCGTGGCTAAGGGAATAGATTTGTTCAAAGTGCTGCGTGCAGCCTGCGTGAACCCGGTTCTTCATTACAAACCCGATGTGGGATTGTTGCGTGAAGGCGACCCGGCCGATTTTATTGTAGTGAAAGACCTGGAAAAATTTGAAGTAATGAAAACATTTATAGATGGTGAGCTGGTAGCGGAAGATGGAAAATCGAAAATTGATAACAGAAAATCGGAAGTGATTAATAATTTTTCTTGCATTGTAAAAAATGAAAAAGATGTTGAAATTAATTGGAATGGCGAAAAAGAAATTCCGGTTATTGAGGCGGTGGATGGACAATTGATAACAAACAGGATGAATGCAGCACCAACCATAATCAATAATTTATTAATCAGTAATCCTGAAAAAGACATTCTGAAAATAGCTGTTGTAAATCGTTATAAAGAATCCCCGGTTGCCAAAGCTTTCATAAAAAATTTCGGTTTAAAGAAAGGCGCCATTGCCTCATCCGTTGCTCACGACAGCCACAACATCGTGGCAGTGGGTGTGGATGATGAAAGTATTTGCAGGGCGGTAAACCTGGTTATTGAGCAGCGGGGCGGATTGAGTGCAGTGGGTAACCGCAACGAAATGATATTGCCATTGCCGTTGGCAGGATTAATGAGCATTGAGGACGGCTACAAAGTTGCAGCTGAATATACCGCCATTGATAAAATGGTAAAAACAGAACTGGGTTCAATACTTTCTGCACCATTCATGACACTTTCTTTTATGGCACTGCTGGTGATACCGCATTTAAAACTCAGCGATATGGGTTTGTTTGACGGAGACAAATTCGAATTTGTATAAACCTCATCCCGTCGTTTTCTAATCATGATTGCCGGCTGAGCAGGACATTTTCGTCCTGCATTTCCCAACATGTTGCAAGCTCCTCAACATATTGGGAAAAATATTTGTCGCCTGCATTACATTTTATTTTTCGCTGAAAATAAAATCCCTTGTTTCTTAACCACTTCACTGAATATTTTTCCCCGCAAAAAATCCGGCACCAGGTTTGGCTACGTAATACTGTAAATGTTTTCCTCCAGGTAAAAAAGTAAAAAATCAGCGACATGAAAAAGATTCCGGAAATAAGCTCAGTAGAAAGTAAAGTTTTTATACCCGTGATGGTTCTAGAAAACTATATGAACAAAACAAACCGGGAAGATATACTTGACGAATCAGCGGGCATCAACAGGGTGATACGGAACGGAAGCTTTGAAAATATCGGCTGGCGTTCGGCCCATTCACCGGTAAAAGGAACCGTTGAAATCAATTTTACTGAAAGCCGGAACAATTTTAAATCCGTCAGCTTGCCGGTATGCAGCACTTTCCTGGTAACCTGTACAAGAAACAACGGGGGAATGTTTCAAGTGACCTGGAGTTTATCATTATCGTAATAATACCACTATTAAAATCAATCGCTATGCTCACGTTTATGCTTTTATGTTTTATAGCCCGGAAGCTGAAGCTTATAAATTTTCACAATTCTTTTTTAACCCGGATGGTTACAAATGCATCTGATAATTGTACAAAATCTGCTGCGCCAGGGCCTGGGAGTATAAAAGGTAACAAACCGGCAGCCGGGATGATATAACAACAGAAAAGGATTGTTTACCCAAAAACACAGGTTATGAAAAAGTCACTTCAAATCAGCGCCAACCTCGACCAGCCCGAATTGCTGGAAAACCTGGTGGAAAAACTGGCCTGCCGCCGTTACGATATCGGGTTCCGGAATGAAATAATGCCCGACGGAAGGGAAGCACTTGAAGTGGCTTCTTCCGAAACTTATGTAAGCGGTGGCGTTATGCTCGACGATATCAATTATCATATCCACATGCCATTTATCACCAGTTTCCTGTTTACCTGCATCAAAGGAAATGACGAAGTGTATAAACTGGCGTGGAGTACTTCACTATCGTAAAAAAAACTTCATAAAGTAAAATACAAGCAACTCAAAAAAGTAAGATTATTATTTCATCCTTTGATATTTTTTTCGGCTGAATAAAATGAGCATTCCGAGTATAAGAATACCTATTACAACTATCCACCACATAGCTTCATTATTTCCCTTTGCTTCAAAACGTATGGGTTGATTGTTGCCAGTAAAAATCAATCCCGCCCAATAATACGGGAGCTTTGCAAACCGCTGCGGATGATTTTTTTTCAGCCAGTTTATTTTAGCATCGTGTAATGCAGTTGCCGGATAACCATCCTTTTTTAATTGCCGGTAAAAATCACTTACCAGGTCCGCTGAGGATTCATCATGCATATTCCACAAACCGGCCAGAATACCCCCGGCGCCGGAAGCCGTAAAACCCCTTGCAAGACTGACTATGCCTTCGCCTTCGGCCAGCAGGCCGTGACCCGTGCGGCAGGCGCTGAGCACCACCAGCTGCGGCTGAAAACTTTTTCCGTACAGCTCAAACAAAAAAAATTTATCGTCGGCCAGCTCCAGCACAGGAATTCTTTCTTCGCCTTGCAAAAAAGAATGGGTACTGATGTGCAGCAGGTTTGTTTTGGCCAGCTGTTTTTGAAAAACATCCAGCGTAACATTTTCCTCCGTAAAAAAATTTCCTTTCACCACCCGCTGAAGCGAAGCATATTCCTTCTTTACTGCCGGAATAGATGCATTGGCGCTGCTGTCAAACGAAATAAAAAAACCTGCAAATTGCCTGTTGTCATTACCTGCCTGCCTCTGTTGCAGCAATGTCTGCAAGGAATAACTGAAAGAAATATTTTTTCTTCTTATTAGGAAAGGCCATTCGCCTGCATTGGAACTGTTTGTGGAGTCAGTAAGCAGTGCATCAAAAGGCAGATAACCAAAGATGCCATCGGGAATGATGAGTAGTTGTTCCGGCTTATTCGCCTGTGTGCCGGGCCATATCGACCGGTAAAGACTATAAGCCTGCCGGCAATATTGTTGCGGCTCATTCAGCATTTTCTGCGGCCCCTGTTGAAACCAGGTTTGCACAAATTCTTTTATTGCCTGCTTTATTACCGGTGGCTTTTCCAGCTGCCGGATTTCTTTTACACCCTCCTTGCCGGCCATGATGATGTAAATGTTTTTTTCACCTGTAAAAAATTCCATGACATCTGTTTCGCCAGGAAGTTTCTTCACCAATTCCTTCACAGTAAATAAATAGTTCTCCTTCGGTTGATTACCCGGTAACGGGAATTTTTCCTTTACTTTTTTCTGAAGCAATGAAAGTTCGTATTGCATTTCTTTTTTTGCCTGTATGGCAATACTGTCCGCATTGCCCGGCGTCAGCATTGATTCTTTTTCTGCCAGGGTAATTGCCTGCATCAGTTGAAACTGCCTTCTTAGCAGGGTATCATCGTGCCTGTTCCTGTTGTAATGAAAATTGCTGATCATTTCATCCAGCAGCAGCTGTGCTTTGCTTTGTTCAGCTATCAGCAGCATTTTTTCAGCATATTCATTTTTACCGCTGGTTTTCCACAAATCATAAGCTGTTTGCATGGCCGTTTCCACCCATTCACGGCTTTCTTTTTGCTGCTGCTGTTTGGCGTTGCTACTGAAAAACTCAAACCGCAGCCGGCGACCGGCATCAAACAAAAGCTGGAAACAGTCCAGCGCTGTTCCTTTTTCATTCATTGCAAGCAGGCAGAGCGATTTTCCGTACAGCGCATCCAGGATGGTATTTTCGGCATACAAATCAGCAGCTACAGGCAATGTTGCTGTTGTCTTGGGTTGAAAAGTGGGAATAAAAACCTGCAAAGCAAAATTGAATTGTTCATTTGCTTTTCCCGGTTGCTGAAGCTGAAGCAGCGCCTGCCCCTTCAGCACATACAGTTTTGCCTGTTCTCTTTTTCTTTCACCTTTAAAATATTTTTCAATTACTGCAGCGGCCTTTTCATAAAAAGCCAGCGCAGCCGCAGGATTATTTTTTCTTTTCAGAATTTCACCATAGCCCTGGTAGGCGCCCCGTAGCCAGTTGGGAGTATTTATTTTGTCCTTCGTTAAATTCAATTGCAATATGCCAATTGCTTCTTTCACATTTGTTTCTGCTTCTGTAATTCTTTGCTGTACCAGCAGGATTTCGGAATAAGTGGAAAGCAACAAGCCTTTAATGGCTGAGTTTTCAGCGGCATTATCAAGGCCCTTCAAACAATATTGCTCAGCCAATGGCAACTGACCTTTCCAACGTGCCGAAGTGGCAAGGTTGTGGTAAACGGAAGCCACCTGGTTTTTATCACCCAGTTGCAGGGCAAGCGACAAACTTTTTTCCTGGATAAAAAATGCACGGTCGTAATCGCCGAGGCGTGTATAATTATTACCGAGAGGTTTTAGCACATATTCCAGCACATCAGCTTCAGCGCCGCCAAGAGGATTTTCAAAAAAATAACGATACGCTTTTTCATACGCATCAATGGAGCGGATAATATTGCCCCGGAGCATTTCATAATAACCCTGGTTGGTAAGTAAATCAAACCAGGCCAGCCGCTCATCATTGCTTTTTGGTTTCCTCCATGCGGTTGATTCAGCCTTATATAAAAAAGAAATCCGTTCGGCCGGCTTGTCGCCTAGAAATTCAATCCAGCTCACCAGCCATTCTTCCAGGTTATCCTGTTTGCGAAGCGAATCAAGATGACGGGATAAGGATTCAGGAACAGCCGGGAATGATTCAGAATTATCGCTTGTAATTTGCCCGGAGAAAATTAAGAATATAAAGACCAGCGCCGCTAATCGGACTAATTTTTCCAGCTTGTCTGTAAAATAGTTCATCAGAAAAAATGAAGATGAGTACCCGGGATTTGTGTCATTAAAGTTACATCATGACTTTCCATCTTCATATTGTTACTTTACATTACTTCCCTTTAGACCTGCCCGATACAGGTTTATCGAAGTCGCGGGATTGGGGGTTATAACCTCCATGTTGCATAAACCAGCGCCCGGTTTTGTGGCGTGACAAAAAAATGAATGAATCGTATACCCACAGCAGGCCCTGCTCTCACTTTGCCCAGCTGCACATCGGCAAAGGCGGCCACATCCCAGTTTTTAAAATATTCAGTCCGGCTCTTTAAGTTTTCAGAAATAACTAACGGCGTGGGAGGCGGCATGAAGGGAATCAGCAACATATCTCTGCGGGCTGACACTTTGGTTATTGCTTCTGTTGAAATCAAAGAACCGAAGCCTCCGCCAACCCAATCAATTATATTATACCGTAATTGCAACGGCACAAAAGCGAGTTTTGTTATTTTTCTTTTTTCATACACATCAATTCTTTGTTGAAAATATTGCTGACCGTTTACCAGTGTATCCCGGCCCGGCCCGCTGCTTACCAGCTGCTCCGGCTGGCTGATAAAACCGGCAAACAACTCCCACTGCAGGTATTTTTTAAATGGGGAATAAGGTGAAACAGTAACTCCTCCCATCCAGTAATCTTCATCCGCCCGGCCTTTATTACCGATATCCAGCCAGCGGTTATAGCCCAGCACTGCTCCAGGCGAAAACCCCGGTTTGAAATATCCTTTTGACCCGTTGGTGATAACCGGTTTGTTATTATCAAACACGATGGCCGCCCTGCTTTCAAAAGGCAGCTTCTTCATTTTCTTTTTAAACTGCAAACGGTATTTCACAAAACCATAAGTGGAATCCGGATCGCTGAAACCATCCTGCCGCAAACCCGGCAGGTAAATGTTTTTAAAAACAAAATGAATACTGTCTTTACTGATGATGGTATCCAGGCAACTTTGTCCGGCAGCTGCAGAATCGCAGGGAATACATTTGGGATATTGATCCATTACTTCCAGTGTTTGTGCATTGAGCATGGTTGGCACCGCCACAGCAACATCTATGATACCGGCTGGTCCTTTACCCGTATTCTGAAACCGCACTTTGTAGGTCATTTCCTTTTTACTTCCTGTAAAGCGGTAATTCAACCGCCGGTTGCGCAGTATCATGCGGTTGGGATCGTGTGAAGCTACGATTTGCAATTCCAGTTCAAATTCTTCCAGTTCACCATTTGGATCATCAGGCACCATCATGCCGGTAAGGGTAACTACCGCATTGGTGTCTTTAATCATCTCCGGTGTAGTTTGCAGGGAAATAAAGAAAAATTTTTCTTCACCCTGCTGCAGGTTTTCAAACCGCCACACATTGTTTTGCCGAAACTGTTGCTGCTTCAGGCGAAGCAAATCGGCAAATCGGCCGGCGAAAGCAGCCGCATCATGGTTTTCAGCATTTGGACCGGAAGAAATACTGAAACCGCTGGTTTCAATAACTTCATTTTCCAGGTAAGCAATGGAGCTGAGCGAAGAAGTTTTTTCGCCATGGTAAGCTCTTTCTTCTGCCAGTTCGAAATTTTCCTGGCGAAAATGCCTTTCATTGTAAAACAAAACAAGTGAACCGTTTTGTGCAGCCGTTTTATCCCTATTCCGGTAACCGATAATGAGCACCAGCTCTTCGCCGGCCCGCGGCATGCGGTTTACTTTCATTTCAATGCCGCCGCCCTGTTTGAAAAAAGATGAAGAAGATTGCCGGGCATACAGCGCTTTGGTTTTTACCGGCACTTTTTTTCTGCGGCGCGGTGGTGGTTTGCCGTCATCATAGTTGTTGGTGGCGTAGTAAATCACATCGTAAGTACCTGTGTCTTTAAAAACATGAGTCGGGTTTGTTTCAAAACTGAACCGGCCATCGCCAAACTCCCAGTAATGTGTATAGAAGGCTTCAGGTGCGCCGGCAATTTGCCTCAGCGGCCGCAGCGAAGAAGTAAAAGTGGCTTTATTGTTTTCAATTTTATAATCAATGTTGACCGGGCCGGTGTCGGCAATTTGCGCCGGCAGCGCCAGTGCAGTCATTTGCATCATCGCCAACATCGCTATAGTTTTTGACGATTGCATTTTCAGCCGTTTTGTGAAGAAGTACATAAAATTAGTTTTATTCTTTTACATCAATGAGAAAAGAGGCGAGGACAAAAGTCCTGCCTCTCCGGATAAGGATTAAGGGGGACGGGCTCTTTATTCAAGCTCTGAAATAAACATGTCCATCATGGCTTTGGTGGTTTTACCCACTTCCACTTCCACATGCATATCCGGAACCACAATAATTTTCTTTGACCCGAACTGGATATTACCTTCCGAATCTTCACCAATAATCACCACCATCACTTCGGCGCCGATGGGAACAGCGTCATGGTATGATTCGAATTTTTGCAGCATACTATTGTAAGGAATCGGGCACACGGTGTTCACATCAGTAAATATCAGCATCACTTCCACGTTGTTTACATTCTTATTGTCTTTGAATGCAGGCAAGGCAGTGATGGTAGTTTTCGGACGCGGATCGCTGTAAAACTTATCAATGTTTACCCAGCTGAATTCAGGCAGGTTGAATGTATACGAATTGGCGCCGCCGCCAAATGGTGCATAGCTGGCAGGCACCCAGGTTTGAGAATTGTCGTTGCTGTTGCCACCCGGCTGACGCTCCCTTCTTACAAACAAATTCATATCCCGGTCGGCGCCATTGGCTGCTGGTATTTCTACCCGTACGCCCTGGGGGCCTGCGGCAAACTGCGGGTTAAGTTGCAGTGCTTCGCCATTCTTTTTTCTTGCCTCCACCAAAAACTCACCACCCGAAACCAGGGTTTGCCCGTTGGCTTCGGTAAATATGCCTGAAAACAGGATGTCTTTTTTGGCGGGAATTTCCACCAGGTCAAGACTCACAATTTCAGTCAGGATATTTCCATTGGCATCCATAAAAGCGCCGCCGGGAATAGTGATCTTTGTCCCTTTAGCACCGGTAATGGTGCCGCCGCTGGCTGCGTTTACTGAAAATACCTGGTGATTGGGACCGACATCTTTCCAGAAATCGGTGGCCTTAAGAAAATCAGGATTTATCCCATTCACTTCTTTTAAGCATGCCACTAAAAGAAAAGAGGCTGCTGAAGTAATTAATACAGAAAGAAAAATTTTTTTCATAATAGTAAATATTTAATTACGCCTACTCTATTCCGGCTTTTCGGCAATCGCCTTTTTACAAATTTGGTTATACACGGTTCATTTAGTTTATGAGAACTATAACCATGTAGATGAGGAAACCTGCCATAAAAATTATTTTCGCTTTCATTGTTTTAAGTTTTAGTGTCCGGAAGTATATCAGCGAACCGAAAAGAATGTTACCCTTGCAGCCGGGAGAGACCAAATAAAAAAGATGAAGTACTTTTAGATAAGAAAGCCGACCAGTTGCTTATGGCCGAAGCTGCCCGAATAATACATGCCGACCAGCGGTTTATAACAGCGCTGCTGCACAATGAGGCAGCAACGGTGAAGGAAATTTATGAACGCTTTGCTCCCAAAATAAAAACCTGGATTCTTCAAAACAGCGGCAGCGAGGATGATGCAGCCGACATTTTCCAGGAAGCATTGATTGATGTGTACCGGCAGGCAAAGGAAAAAGCCCTGCAGCTCACCTGTCCGTTCGAAGCTTTTCTGCTGCTTATCTGCAAACGTAAGTGGCTGAATGAGCTGAAAAAAAGAGGCCGGCAACCGGTAACAAACGACCCAGAAAAATTATCTGATTTCGGCGAAGATGTATTTGCGCTGGCTGAGCAGATGCAGGCACAGGACGAAAGAGCCAAACTGTTTATGACCATGTTTGAAAAGCTGGGCGAAATGTGCCGTAAAGTGATTCGTCTTTGCCTCAGTAGTAAGCCGCAGGAAGAAGTGGCTGCTATGCTGGGAGTAACGTATGGTTACCTGCGCAAGAAAAAATCGGAGTGCATGGCCAGCCTGATTCAATCAATAAAAAAACAGCAAACCGGATGAATACCTATGATTACGATATGATAAGCCGCTACGTGGATGGTGAAATGACTGCTGAAGAAAAACAGGCATTTGAGCAACAGCTTATGCAGGATGCGGAACTGAAAAAAGAAGTTGAGTTGTATCGTGAAGTAAGTGTGGCTTTGCAATCACAACTGCACCCCGATGAAGGTGAAAAATCATTGCGGTTAACACTGGAGGATTTGCGGCAGCAGCATTTCAAAACCTCCGGCGCCAAAATAATTCAGATGCGACGTAACCGCTGGCTGGCAGTAGCTGCGGCAGCGGCTATAATACTTGCCGTGCTCATCTGGTCGCCATGGATACAGCCCGATTTGTACAGGCAGTTTGCACAAATTGAAATGAGCACTATGGCCGAAAGAGGTACCCCTGCCGACAGCCTGAAGCAGAAAGTGGTGCAAAAATTCAATGATAAGAAATTTGAGGAAGCCATTCCCTTGTTTGAATCTATCCTGGCACAGGATTCAGCCGATGCTTATCACCGCTATTTCTATGCAATTGCTTTACTCGAAACGGACCAGCCTGAAAAATCAAGAACAGAGCTTACTCTATTATACAACGGCGCTTCTATCTACCGGTATGATGCAGCTTATTACATGGCATTAAGTTACCTGAAACAAAAGGACAGGACTACCTGTACCCAGTGGCTGAGCCGGATACCGGAAGATGCTGAAATTTATTCCCGCTCGGAGCGGTTGATGAAAAAGCTCTGAAAAAATCATTCCTTATTATTGTGAAAACCCGACCTGCAAAACCGAACTTGATTCCGTTTTGGATAAAGATGTTTAACTTTCTTATTCAAATTTCAGGGAATGTCCTCCACCCGCCAGCTCGCCGCTATCATGTTTACCGATATAATACGCTTAGTTAGAAAGAAGAAATAAAGAAAATTTTTTTTCGTTGACCTGTCAAACATTTCCTGCTGACCTTTGTTTCATTTCCAAAGAATAAATTGGTTTATCTTTATACCATGAAAAACAAGCCGAAACCTGTATTGAACAAACGGATTTTTTGGGATGTGGTATTTGAAAATATTGACTACGATGCAAAAGCCAATTTTGTAATTGAAAGGGTTTTTGAGCGGGGCGATGTGGACGATATCCGCAACTGCCGACGCTATTATGGCGATGAAAAAGTGTCCCAGGTTCTGCTCAATGCAAAATTTTTACCTGAAACTAGAATGTACCTGGCAAGTGCTGTCATAAATAAGCCTCTTAATGAATTCAGATGTTACATATTGAGACAGTCGAACCCCACGCTTTTTCCATATTAAGCCAATTAATGAGAATTCCTGAATTAATGGATTTTTCTCTTGTCGGTGGCACAGCGCTGTCTCTTACTTATGGTCACCGGAAATCTGTTGATGTGGATTTGTTTTCAAGTAAACCGTTTGAGAATGCTGTCATTATTGAAGCTCTGAAAAAAAGTTTCCGGGATAAATTAATAGTTGAAGAAAAACAACCCCGTTTTGCGGTTTTTTGTTACGTAAAAGATATTAAAATTGATTTTGTTCGTCATCCGCATCCGTTAATCAGGCCTGAGTTAAGTATTGATAAGATAAGAATGTTCTCGGTTGAAGATATTATTGCCATGAAAGTGCAGGCAATATTAGGAAGGGGAAAAAAGAAAGACTTTTGGGATGTGGCGGAACTATTACATCATTTTACTATCCCGGATTTTATTAACTTTCATAAAGAAAAATACAGCACACAGAATTTATTGATAACGGTGCCGCAGGCTCTTACCTATTTTTCCGATGCGGAAGAAAGCGCTGACCCGGTTAGCCTGAAAGGACAAACCTGGAAAAGTGTGAAAGAATTTATTAAGTCAAAAGTCAATGCCTATTTAAAATAGAAAGCCCGTTTTAAAATGCCCTCCACCCGCCAGCTTGCCGCCAGCATGTTTGCCTGCCGAAGCCTTTGTGCAGGCGGGTTTACAGGTATTACCGGGTTAAAATTTTTT
>CAZDUO010000029.1:0-44016 GCA_964508655.1 uncultured Chitinophaga sp.
AGTGCGGATAAAACCACAAATAATTTTTTGCGGGCATGTTCTCATCTCGAAATGATTTCCCTGTTTGCAGTAGGGTATGACAATTTTGATATTCCGCTCGTCAATCAGCTTGGCATACCCATAGGATATGCCCCCGGAGCGATGACAGAAGCTACAGCCGATATCGCTTTCGGACTGATGGTTGCAGTGAGCCGGAAAATGTTTTACCTGCACAAAACAATTTTGCAAGGTGAGTGGAAATATTTCAAACCCAACTCCAACCTGGGCATTGAGCTGAACAATAAAACACTGGGTATTTTCGGAATGGGCCGCATTGGCATGGCGATGGCCCGCCGCAGTAAAGGTGCATACAACATGCAAATTATTTATTGCAACAGGAAACCAAACCCTGATGCCGAAGCTTTACTCGATGCAAAGCGGGTTAGTTTTGATGAATTGCTGAGGCAAAGCGATGTGCTGTCTGTTCATTCCGTACTTAGTAATGAAACAAAAGAAATTTTTAATAAAGCTGTTTTCAGTAAAATGAAGCCCACATCCATTTTCATTAATACGGCAAGAGGCGGTATTCATAACGAACCGGATTTGATAGAAGCTTTGAACAATGGCACGATATGGGGCGCCGGCCTGGATGTGACAAACCCCGAGCCGATGAGCCCGGACAACCCGCTGCTTTCAATGGAGAATGTCTGCATTCTGCCGCATATCGGTTCGGCTACTTTGGAAGCAAGAAATAAAATGTCGGAAATGGCGGCGGAAAACATTATCAGTTATTTTAAGAATAATACAATCCCTCATATTGTAAATCCTGAAGTGTTGCAGAAATAACTACGCATCCGGTTCCTGCTGGCTCAGGCAGTGAAAGCCTCTCTTCCCTTCCTTCTCCACTCGAGGGGAGAAGGTGGTACGGCAGTGCCGGGACAAGCATTTCGCTCTGCCACATCAGCAAAGGAATATTTCCAAACACAACAGAATATATGATTAAACAGGAATCGCATCCGGTTCCTGCTGACTCAGGCAATGGAAGCTACCCAGGCCCCAGATGATTTCGGTGGAGTCAATGCCGATGGTTTCCCTGCCGGGAAAACATTGTGAGATTATCTGCAAAGCCTTATCATCTTTGGCGCAGTTAAAAATGGGAACGATGACATATTTATTGCAGATATAAAAGTTGGCATAGCTGCAGGGCAATCGCTGGCCTTCGTATTCAAGGTAATCGGGCATGGGCAGCTCCACAATGTTTAGTTGTTTGCCGTTCAGCAGGCGCATTTTTTTTAGTTGGTTTAAATTTTTTTCCAGCAGGGCGTGGTTTTCATCATTCATATTTTCTTCCACTGCGGCCAGCACGGTGTCTTCATTCACAAAACGTACCGTATCATCAATATGCCCGTCGGTATCGTCGCCCACAATGCCTTCATCCACCCAAAGCACCTGTTCCATTCCATAATAATTGTACAGGTATTCTTCAATTTGCTGCTGATTCAGATGCGGGTTACGGTTTTTATTCAATAAACAAAGTGTGGAAGTGATAAGTGTGCCTTTGCCGTTAACATCCACCGAACCACCTTCCATGATGATGCCGGGATGGTACACCGGGATGTTGTAATGCTGTGCAATCAATGTGGGAATCACATCATCCAAATCGCAGGGCAGGTATTTGCCGCCCCATGCATTGTAATCCCAGTCAACGATTATTTTTTTAATCTCTGCTTTGGGATTGATTAAAAATGCCGGCCCGTGGTCGCGGCACCACGCATCGTTGGTGGGATGAAAGAAAAATTCCACCTGCGATAAATCCACTCCTTCTTTTTGCAGACAATGTATTGCAAAAGCTTTCATCGCATCATCATTCACATTAATGTTTACCTTTTCACTTTGTGCCAGGTATTTTACAAAGCGGCAGTAGTAAGGAAATATCGTATGAATCTTTCCGGGCCACGAATCTTCCTTGTGCGGCCAGCTGAGCCAGGTGGCAACATGCGGAGCAAATTCGGCGGGGAAGTAGTAACCGAGATCTTTAGGGCTGCCCCCAACCCCTAAAGGGGAGTAGGTGCTTCCGACTTCTAATAGGGCAGGTGTACTCCTGATACCTAAAGGGGAGAAATTGCCCCCGGTACTTGATGTAGTGTCCGGTAATAGTTCATCAATTTTATTTTCAATTGTAATTAATACAGATTCCATTTGTTTTTCTACCTGCTCGTTTGTAAAGCGAAGGAACCCGATATTCAAATTCTCTAAGTGCGTCTGTCTTATTAGATCATTCTTCTTTACTTTCTCATTCGAATGAATGCTGCCATCAATTTCAATTGCTAATTTTATCTTGTGCGCATAAAAATCCAAAACGTAAGTTGATGCAGGGTGTTGTCTTCTAAACTTAACTCCTTTTGGGCTTTGCCTTAAATAATTCCACAACAAATCCTCAGCATAGGTCGGATGATTACGCAATTGTTCCGCTATTTTAAATATTAATGGGCTGGCTCTATAAAACATATTTTCATTCATACCGGCTTGTTAAATCTTTTTGAGGAGTCAAGGCTACTTAATTCCCCTTTAGGGGTTAGGGGTATCATCAATAAATCTTTGTGTAATCGGCTGGTAAGAATCAATTCTTCTGTCTCTGAGAAACGGCCAGTGCGTTCTGAAGAAATCGGTTTTTACCGTATCAATTTCCACCACAGCCACTTCTTCTTTGTCATGCGGCGCTTTGTAGATGATGCTGCCAAACGGATTGCTGACAAACGAACCGCCCCAGAATTTCATGGCGCCGTTTTGCTCCAGCCCCACACGGTTTACACTCACCACATGCACGCCGTTGGCCACGGCATGGCTGCGCTGGATGGTTTGCCATGCATTGTATTGTTCGGTGTTGGTGGCTTCATCCTGCCTGGTGGCCCAGCCGATGGCAGTGGGGTAAAATAAAATATCGGCACCCATCAGCGCCGTGATGCGTGCCGCTTCAGGGTACCACTGATCCCAGCAGATGAGCACTCCGAGGCTGGCATATTTTGTTTTGAAAACTTTATAACCCAGGTCGCCGGGAGTGAAGTAAAATTTTTCATAATAGGCGGGGTCATCGGGTATGTGCATCTTGCGGTATTTGCCCAGGCAAGCGCCGTCGGCATCCAGCACCACCGTAGTGTTGTGATAAATGCCCTGTGTACGTTTTTCAAACAAAGAAGCGATGATGACTACGTTCAGTTCTTTTGCCAGTTTGCCCAATACTTCAGTGGACGGTCCGGGCACAGGTTCTGCCAGTCTGAAGTTTTCATAATCTTCCACATCGCAGAAATAAAGCGAGGTGAACAGTTCCTGCAGGCAGACAACCTGTGCACCTTTGGCTGCGGCTTCTCTTGTTTTTTCCATCGCCTTCTGCAGGTTAGCTTCTTTATTGTTTGTGCAGCTCATCTGCACCATACCGATTTTAACTTTTGACATAATATTCTTTTGAAAAAATAAGTCTTTTAGCTTTTGAATTTCAGGCAGGCAAAAGTAAATGATTAGAACCTCTCCCTCAAATCCGGGCAAGTGGAAATTAATTTCAGCCGTTTGTCAAAATTTCAAACCGGCGGGGGTTTGTATTCGTAACTTAAAGCAAACAAACCGGCATGAAAAAAATTAACCTGCTGCTTTTATGCAGCGCTTTAACATGTACCTGTTATTCCCAAACCGGTCTTACGGCTGCCGACTGGCAATCCGATTTAAAATTTCTGAAGCAAACAGTTCACAAGAATTATCAGTTTCTTTTTAAAAAAGTTACTGCTGAAAAATTTGATTCAGCAGTGGAAAAACTGCACAAGGAAATTCCGGCAATGAAGGAGCATGAAATACTCGCCGGCTTTGGACGTATTATCTGTTTATTTCAGTACGGGCATACCAATTTGAGTTGGCGGGAATCGCCGGTGAAATACCACATGACGCCGGTAAATTTTTACTGGTTCAGCGACGGAATATATATTGAAGGTGCTGATAAAAAATATGCACAGGCTGTCGGTGCCCGGCTGGTAAAAGTGGAAGGCCTGCCGGTAATGGAGGCTGTGAATGCTGTGAGGCCGCTGGTGCCTGCGGAGAATGAGCAATTTTTTAAATCTTATTCACTCGACCTGCTCACCATTCCTGAAGCATTACATGCCCAGCGGGTAACAAAAGAATTGAAGACAACCGTTACCTATATGCTGGAAAAAGACGGAAAAACTTTTGAGCAGACATTTACAGCTGTACCGGCATTTCGTTTTCCGAGAGAATATGGTTTTGTAAAAAACGGGGGTGATTGGATAAGTGCAAGAAACCAGGATGTGACCCCCAATTACCTGAAAAACCTTGATAAAATTTATTATTTCGAATACCTGCCGGAAGATAAAACGCTGTATGTGCGGCATAGCCAGATACAGGACGACAAGGACGAAGCCATCCCGGCTTTTTACAAAAGAGTTTTTGATTTTATTGAAAAGAATGATGTGGAGCGGCTGGTGCTGGATGTGCGGCTGAATGGCGGCGGAAACAATTATAAAAATAAACCCATTGTTACCGGTGTAATAGAAAATAAGAAGATTAACAAGCCGGGGAAATTTTTTGTCATCATCGGCCGGAATACTTTTTCGGCCTGCCAGAACCTGGTTAACGAACTGCACAATTACACTAATGCAGTTTTTGTGGGTGAGCCAACGGCTGAGAATATCAATTTTTATGGTGACACAAGAAGAATTGAATTGCCAAAAAGCAAATTGCCGGTGTTTCTTTCATTTGCCTGGTGGCAGGATAAGCCGCAATGGGAAAACGATGACTGGCTGGCGCCACAACTGGTAGCTGAAATGAGCTTTGATGATTACCGCAGCAACCGTGACCCCGTGCTGGAAGCCTGCCTGAAATTTTCAGATAAAGATCTTGTGCTGGATCCCATGAGGTATTTAAGGGAGTTATTTGTGGCCGGCAAGCTGGACCAGGTGGAAACGGAAGCAAAAAAAATGGTAACCGATCCAAGGTATCGCTATATCAAATTTGAGCAGAAGATAAACGATGGTGGTTATGAATTGTTGAATTCCGGCCAGGTGGAATCAGCCATTTTTGTTTTTCAGCTTAACACCCAACTATTTCCAAAGTCGGCTAATGTTTGGGATAGCCTTGCTGAGGCTTATTGGAAAGCAAATAAAACAGAAAAAGCCATCGAGTACTATAACAAAGCCATCGAGCTCGACCCCAACGGAAATATCGGGCAGCATGCAAGGAACATGCTAAACCAGATTAAATCAGGAAAGCCTTTTTAGTTAAATGATTACAGGCGAAAACCGAATAATTAAACTAAATAGCTGAACAGCGTATTGTCTTTTCCGATTTCGGTGTAGTTAATCTGGAATTTATTCATCTTCTCCAGTAGCTTATCATAATCATCCCGGCTTTGCAGTTCGATGCCGACGAGTGCAGGGCCGGCTTCCTTGTTGTTCTTCTGCATATATTCAAACCGGGTGATATCGTCGGTGGGGCCAAGCACATTGTTTACAAACTCCTTCAGCGCACCGGGGCGCTGGGCAAAGTTGATAAGGAAATAATGTTTCAGCCCTTCATATTGCAGGCTGCGTTCTTTTATCTCCTGCATGCGGTCAATGTCGTTGTTGCTGCCGCTTACGATGCACACCACATTCTTTCCTTTTATTTCACTTGCAAAATCGTCCAGCGCAGCAATGGACAGGGCGCCAGCCGGCTCTACAACAATGGCATCTTCATTGTAAAGTTTCAAAATCGTTGTGCACACTTTTCCTTCGGGCACCAGGTGCATATCGTCCAGCACTTCTTTGCAGATTTCGAATGTAATATCGCCTACACGTTTTACTGCGGCGCCGTCAACAAAACGGTCAATATTTTCCAGCGTAACAGGATAGCCGTTCTTCAGCGCTTCAAACATGGCCGGGGCGCCTTCAGGTTCCAGGCCGATGATTTTTGTTTTGGGTGAATAGGTTTTAAAATAAGAACCCACACCGGCGCTTAATCCGCCACCACCGACTGGCACAAACAAATAATCAATACCTCCTCCGGCTCCTCCAAAGGAGGAGGGTAAGTCATCAAGTTGTTCGAGAATTTCCACTGCCACCGTTCCCTGCCCTTCAATGATTCTGTAATCATCAAACGGGGGAATGAAGGTCATGCCGTTTTCTTCTGTAAACTTTTTCGCAGCAGCTGCGCAATCATCATACGTATCACCCACCAATCTTATCTCCACGTTGCCGTCGCCGTGCATCTGTGTCTGTTTCACTTTCTGGTTAGGTGTAATGAAGGGCATGAACACAACGCCTTTAGCATTCAGTTTTTTACAACTGAAAGCAAAACCCTGCGCATGATTGCCGGCGCTGGCGCATACTACACCTCGTTCCAGTTGTTCTTTCGGCAGGCTGCTCATCATATTGTAAGCGCCACGCAGCTTGTAACTGCGCACTACCTGCAGATCTTCTCTTTTGAGGTAAATATTACACTCAAATTTTTTGGAGAGATGACTGTTGCGCTGCATAGGGGTTCTGTTGACTACCTTTTTTAGGCGTAATGCGGCGGCAGTAAAATCTAACCCCCCCGCCCCTAAAGGGAGGCCATGAAGGGGCTGATACTTTGAATACACTTCTTTCATTCGATTTTGTTAATTGACCGTCTCCAGTTTTGAAGATTTCTTTTCTTCCCCTTTAGAGGCAGGGGTTTGGTTTTCGGGTCTCAGACTTCTTACCGTTTTGCCCGCCTGCCACAATTCACTTTCACGCAGCTCTTTCAATTCTGCTTCCAGCTTCTCCCGATAATCGGGTTGAGAGTTACTGTCAATTGAACGTTGACTTTCTTTGCCGGCAGCTACACTGTCATAGAGTTCATTAAACACGGGCAGTGTCACATCACGGAATCTTTTCCACCAGTCAAGTGCGCCCCGCTGTGCCGTGGTGCTGCAGTTGGCATACATCCAGTCCATACCGTTTTCAGCCACCAGCGGCATCAATGACTGGGTGAGCTCTTCCACAGTTTCATTAAATGCTTCGGAAGGGGAGTGGCCCCGCTCACGCAGTACCTGGTATTGTGCAGCAAAAATTCCCTGGATGGCGCCCATCAGGGTTCCTCTTTCACCGGTTAAATCACTGTACACTTCTTTCTTGAAATCCGTTTCGAACAAATAACCGCTGCCCACAGCAATGCCGAGTGCAATCACTCTTTCAAAAGCACGGCCGGTGGCATCCTGGTAAATGGCATACGAGCTGTTCAAACCTCTTCCCTGTAAAAACATTCTGCGCAGGGATGTTCCGCTTCCTTTCGGTGCCACCAGGAATACATCCACATCTTTCGGAGGAATGATGCCCGTTTGTTCATTGAAAGTAATGCCAAAGCCATGAGAAAAATATAAGGCCTTGCCGGGGGTTAAATATTTTTTCACTGTCGGCCACAGTGCAATCTGTGCTGCATCGCTCAGCAGGTAGCAGATGATTGTGCCACGCTGCAAAGCTTCTTCAATTTCAAACAAAGTTTTACCGGGTACAAAACCATCGTCCACAGCTTTATCCCAGCTCTTGCTGTTTTTTCGCTGACCGACAATTACGTTGATTCCGTTGTCACGCTGGTTCAATGACTGGCCGGGGCCCTGTACACCGTAGCCGATGACTGCCACCGTTTCATTCTTCAGCACTTCCTGTGCTTTTGAAAGCGGAAATTCATCACGGGTCACTACGTTTTCAGTAACACCGCCGAAATTTAGTTTTGCCATTTTATTTGTTTTTAAGTTTTAATAATTGTTTACACAGTCAGTCGTTTTTCCATAAAGGCCGGATGGCTTTGGCGCAATCCTCAAGAAAAGCTGCATCTTCAGCACCGAAGGTGTTTTTGGTTTCACTTTCGGCATCTATGGTACCGATTACCGTATCGCTGTCTTCTGCAAAAACCGGTACCACGATTTCCGATTCCGTATTGCTGAAGGTGAGAATGTAATCTTCATCCTTGTTCACATCGTTTACAACTATTGTTTTTTTCTGCATCACTGCTTTCCCGTTCAGTCCTTTGTCCCGCGGAAAAGTAGTGAAAGCGGGTTCCGTTCTTCCTGCTGAAGCGATGAGGGTTATTTCTTTTTCTTTTACATCGTACAATCCTACCCAGGAATAATGACGTGACTGGCGGATGCGGTCGGCAATCAGCCTCGCTGTTTCATGGCGCAGCTGCGCTGAGCTGAAGATTTCGGTAAAAGATATCTTTTCCATAATGGGTTGACAGTTTTTTACATACTGAAAACTTTTTCCTGTTCACCGAGGTACTCATTTTCTACTACTACCTCGCCCGGTTCTATTTTCTCAAATTGTTTCAGTTTATTATGAAATCCATCGCTGTTCTTGATAATGGCTACCCTGGCGCTGCGCACAAACTCGATGAGCCCATAAGGCTCCATCACTTTTATCAGCTTGTCGGTTTCTTCGCGGTGACCGGCCACTTCGAATACCGTGTAGTCTTTGCGTATCACCACCGCTTTGGCTCCGTACTCACGCAACAGGCGTTCTACTTTCACCTCTTCGGCAATCACATCAGTAGGTACTTTATACAGTGCCAGTTCCTGCCACACGATTTCTTCATTGGTGTTATAATAAGCTTTCAGCACTTCTACCTGCTTTTCGATGTGGCGGCAAAGCTTGCGCACCACGTCTTCCGTTTCGTTGATGACGATGGTAAAGCGGTGCACACTGTCCACCTCGCTGGGCGACGTGTTGAGGCTTTCCACATTAATTTTTCTCCTGGAAAAAATAATGGCAATACGGTTGAGCAAACCCACCTGGTTTTCGGTGTAAACGGTGATGGTATATTCTTGTTTTGTCATAAATACCCCCATCCCCTAAAGGGGAGTTTAGATACACTCAGTTTTATAAGTGTGTTTTATAATGTTCATTAGTATTTATGTAGTTGAAGTGTGCGACGCAAGGGACGATGATATCAGTACCCAAGCTGGTAACACAATCAATCAACTAACATCTATAAAGAACTTATCAAATATTGGAAGTATAACCGACCTAAGTTCCCCCTTCAGGGGGACAGGGGTATTATACTTCATCTTTTCCTAAAACAATCTCAGCCACGCCTCTTCCCTGCGGCACCATGGGAAACACATTGTTTTCTTTACCTACCATCACTTCCAGCAGATAACTTCCTTTGTGGTTCAGCATTTCCTTCAATGCATCCTTCAGCTGCTCACGCCTCGAAACTGCCCTGGCTGCAATGCCGTAACCTTTTGCCACCTGCACAAAATCGGGGCTTTCAATTTCCACAAATGAATAACGGTGCTTATGAAACAGCTCCTGCCACTGGCGCACCATGCCGAGGAAATTGTTGTTGAGGATGATGATTTTTATTTCAGGCTTGAACTGCATCACAGTGCCAAGCTCTTGTATCGTCATTTGAAATCCGCCATCGCCAATCACAGCAAGTATGGTTCTGTCCGGAGCGCCAAACCAGGCGCCAATGGCAGCAGGCAATGCATAGCCCATGGTACCCAGCCCGCCGCTGGTGATATTGCTTTTACTGCTATTGTACTTTGCATAACGGCAGGCTACCATCTGGTGCTGGCCTACATCGGTTACAATTACCGCTTCTCCGTTGGTAAATTCATTGATGGCTGCAATCACTTCACCCATCGTCAGAATCTCACTTGTTGGATTCAGTTCGGCTTTAATGCACTTCTCTTCTTCTTTCTGCATGCAGTCTTTGAAGCGCTGCATCCATCCGGGATATGATTTCTTCTGTAACAGTTCAGTGAGCAGCGGCAGGGTTTCCTTGCAGTCGCCCCAAACGGGCACGGTTGTCTTTACATTCTTGTCAATTTCGGCCGGATCAATATCGAGATGAATCACTTTAGCCTGCCTGGCATATTTATCCAGCCGGCCAGTCACTCGGTCATCGAAACGCATGCCGATTGCAATGAGCACATCACATTCGTTGGTGAGTACATTGGGGCCATAATTGCCGTGCATGCCCAGCATGCCCACCGCATTCGGGTGATTGGTAGGAATGGCGCTCATGCCCATGATGGTCCAGGCAGCGGGAATACCGCTCTTTTCAAGAAAAGCCTGGAATTCTTTTTCGGCTTTGCCAAGAATCACACCCTGGCCAAAAATCACAAAGGGTCTTTCGGCTTCATTAATGAAGTTGGCTGCCTGCTCAATATATTCATTGCGTACAATCGGTTTGGGACGATAACTACGGATATGATTGCATTTTTCATACTCCCTGGATTCTATCATCTGCAGTTGTGCATTCTTGGTAATATCAATCACCACGGGGCCGGGGCGGCCGCTGCCGGCAATGTAAAATGCTTTGGCCAGCACATGCGGAATTTCATTGGCATCCGTCACCTGGTAATTCCATTTGGTAACAGGCGTGGTAATGTTTATCACATCCGTTTCCTGGAAAGCATCGGTACCCAGCAGGTGAGCAAATACCTGGCCGGTGATGCACACCACTGGTGTGGAGTCAATCATGGCATCGGCAAGACCGGTAACAAGATTGGTGGCGCCGGGGCCGCTGGTGGCAAACACCACGCCGGTTCTGCCGCTCACCCGTGCATATCCCTGTGCAGCATGTATAGCGCCCTGTTCATGACGAACAAGTATGTGCTTTACTTTGTCATGGTAATCGTACAGCGAATCATAAATGGGCATGATAGCGCCGCCGGGATAACCAAAGATGGTATCCACACCTTCGGCAACAAGTGCACGCATCACGGCTTCGCTGCCGGGAATAGAAGCCCCCTCCAGGCCTGCCCCGGTAGGGGAGACTTTTGAAACTTCACCTGGTTTGGTGATTTCTTTTTTTAATGCCATGGTATCCATAATGGGATAATTTTTTAATTTTCAAAATTCAATGCTCAATGTTCAATGCCCAGGTTTTGGTCACATCATCAATCAACCACTCACTAATTTTTATTTAACTCTCCGACAAGCTGGCCTTGTGCGTCTGCTAAAGCCCCTCCTTCGGAGGGGTCGGGGGAGGTCTCATCCGTCACACAGCCTTCACTCGCATCCTTCACCAGCAGTGCATATTTATACAATACGCCTCTGTTTACTTTAAGCTCAGGTTTTTCCCAGCCGGTTTTGCGGCGGGCAATTTCTGCATCATCCACTTTTAAAGTGATGGTGTTTTTTGCTGTGTCTATTTCAATGATGTCGCCATCGTGTACAAAGGCAAGCAGTCCGCCCTCAAAAGCTTCAGGTGTGATGTGGCCGACAACAAAGCCATGAGTTCCCCCGCTGAATCTTCCATCTGTAATCAGCGCCACAGTTTTACCCAAACCTGCGCCGATTATGGCAGATGTGGGTTTCAGCATTTCAGGCATGCCCGGTGCGCCTTTGGGTCCTTCATTTTTTATTACCACCACATCGCCGGCTTTTATTTTGCCTGCAGCAAGTCCTTTAATCATTTCTTTTTCTCCGTCACAAACTCTTGCCGGACCTGCAAAGCGGTCTCCTTCTTTTCCTGAAATTTTTGCCACGCTTCCTTTTTCGGCAAGGTTGCCATACAGAATCTGCAGGTGTCCCGTTTTTTTCAGCGGTTGTTCCAGCGGGTAAATAATTTTCTGAGCATTAAAATCCAGGTCCGGAACACCCGCCAGGTTTTCTGCAACCGTTTTACCGGTCACTGTCAAACAATCGCCATGCAGCAATCCCTTCTTCAGCAGGTATTTCATTACCGAAGGAAGGCCACCATGCTGGTGTAAATCCTGCATGAGAAATTTTCCAGAGGGTTTGAAATCGGCCAGCACGGGCACCCGGTCACTGATTTTTTGAAAATCATCAATGTTCAAAGGCACACCGGCTGTTTTTGCCATCGCAATCAAATGCAGCACAGCATTGGTGCTGCCGCCCAATACCATCACTATTGTAATTGCATTTTCAAATGCCTTACGGGTCATGATGTTTTTTGGCGTGATATTTTTTTCCAGTAAATTTTTTATGGCTTCGCCTGCTGCGGCACATTCTTTTTGTTTGTCTTCGCTCAGCGCCGGGTTGGAAGAGGAAAAAGGCAAACTCATTCCCATGGCTTCAATCGCCGTTGCCATCGTGTTGGCTGTGTACATACCGCCGCAGGCGCCAGCGCCCGGGCAGCTGTGCTGCACTATTCCTTTAAAATCTGCTTCACTCAATTTGCCGGCAAGTTTTTGTCCCAGTGCTTCAAAGGCGCTTACAATATTCAGGTCTTCGTCTTTATAATGACCCGGGGCAATGGTGCCGCCGTAAATCATAATCGAAGGACGGTTGAGGCGGCTCATGGCCATGATGCAGCCCGGCATATTTTTATCACAACCCGGGATGGCAATCAGCGCATCGTAGTATTGGGCGCCGGCATTGGTTTCAATGCTGTCGGCAATCACATCGCGACTCACCAGGCTGTAGCGCATGCCATCGGTGCCCATGCTGATTCCATCACTCACACCGATAGTATAAAACCGCAGACCCACCAGGCCTTCCGTTGTATTCACGCTGTTGCGTACACTTGTTGCCAGGTCATTCAGGTGCATATTGCAGGGGTTGCCATCCCAGCCCATACTCACAATGCCCACCTGTGCTTTATTAAAATCTTCTTCTTTAAACCCGATGGCATAATACATGGCCTGCGCCGCCGGCTGCGTCGGGTCTTGCGTGAGAGCTCTCGAATATTTATTTAATCCACTCATATTTACTTGCGAGGCGAAGCCGAGGCAAGCCCCTTTTTTTATGTTTAATTTTTATGATGTCAGCTTTGGTTCTATGCCGACGCTTGGGGTCGGCATCCCGGCATTTATCGTCGGGACTATTGAACTTCTGTTGCGACGCTCCGTTCAAGGTTCTGTAATTCTATTCTGCATATTCCAACTTTCACTTCGTATTTTAATTTTCCCTACCATCCGGCTCGCTATTGAACTCCTTCTGAGTTCTCATCTTTGATTTTGATCTTCACACCATGTTTCACCCGGTGCTATTCTTGTTTCGTCCCTTCGGGACAAAGGCAATTGATTATGCAAACTCTTTCTCAGTGCTTCTGTGCTTCAGTGGCAATGAATCCCTTTCAACGACTTTGTCTTTGTATGCAACCTGGATTCTTCTGCTCACTGTTTTATCCCATGCCAGCGGAAACCGGTAATCGTCCAGTGTTTCAAACCCGATTACTTCGGCCGCCGTACCGCAATAGAATGCAGCATCGGCCTGCTTCAATGTTTCAAGGCTGTAAAATCCTTCTTCCACTTCAATACCCAGCTCATCACAGATTTCAAGCACGGTGGCTCTTGTAATGCCGGGTAAAATATTTCCCAATGCCGGAGTAAAAAGCTTTCCATTTTTTTCAAAAAACAAATTGGCGCCCGGCGCTTCGGCCACATAGTCATTTACGTCGAGCAGCAACGCTTCATCATACCCCTTTGCTTTTGCTTCCTGGCTGGCGAGGATGGAGTTTACATAATGACCTGTCGCTTTTGCATGAATTTTAAAACCATTCGGGTTCGGCCGCCTGTATGAAGAGGTCATTACTTTAAGCAACCTTTCACCCAGGAAGGGTTGCATTTCCCATGCCTGGATTACGATGAACGATTTTTCATTCACATCAAATTTCATGTTGGCCGGTGCATACACCACCGGGCGGATATAAGCATCCTGCAGCTTGTTTCTTTTCAACACTTCATACGTAGCTTCAATCAGCTCTTCCTTTGTCCAGTGATAAGGCATGTTCATCGCTTCGGCAGAGTTTTTCAGTCTTTCATAATGCTCCGTTGCTTTGAAGATTCTTGTTTCGCCGTTCACCGTATTATACGAACGGATTCCTTCGAACACGCCATAGCCGTAGTGCAGCGTCTGGCTGTACAAATCCATTTTTGCTTCGGCAGCTTTTACAAACTCACCGTTCCAGTAGATAATTGTTTTCCCGTTGTAATACGAAGCCATAAATTATTTTTCTAATCTGGTTATTTTTTCAATTCTTTCCAGGGCAGGGGGTTAAAAAACAACCCGCCTTTTTCGGAGGCGGGTTGCTGTATTATCAGTTTATCGGTTTACTATTATGCACCACCTCCTGAAGAAGTAATAATAATGACAACCACTATAATAATGGCAGCTACAGCAGTGATGACATTATGTATTGTACTCTTCAGCATAAAGGATGTACTTGTACTACGAAGCTCAGCAAATTTAAGAAACACCATTTTTTATAAGCAGTTGCGGTGTCAGTTAAACAAAGAGCGCAGCAGTATGTTTTGTAAATATACACCCGCCGTTTGAAAAAAGAACTGCGGCAAGCAAGTTTTTTTATGTCTGATGTCCGATGTCTGAAGTAAGATATTAATCCTAACGTTCGGTATTGTTTTAGATTTCCGATGCCGACGCTTGCGGTCGACATGCCGACATTTATCGTCGGCACTTCCGACTTCAGATTATCGTAGATTTCCTTAACTCAATATTCTCCTTCTTAATCGTTCCCGGGATTTTCCCGCTGATGTAATCGCACAGTAACTCACCAATGGTGGAAGTAAAATAAAAATTCACCGGGTCAATATCCTTTGTAACAAAATTGTTTTCCAGTGTCCAGTTCACCGCTTCCCGCACAAGGGTTGCTTCTTCCTTCATGCCGAAATGGTCGAGCATCATGGCAGCGCTCAGCACCGAGCCAATGGGGTTGGCAATATCTTTTCCTGCCGCCTGCGGGTACGAGCCGTGTATCGGTTCAAACAAAGCTGTCTTATTTCCCACAGATGCCGAAGGAAGCAGGCCGATAGAACCGCTCAGCACACCGGCTTCATCGCTCAGTATATCGCCAAACATGTTTTCCGTCAGTACCACATCAAACTGTTTCGGGTTCAGTATGATTTGCATGGCTGCATTGTCAACAAACAGGTAATTAACCGCAACATCTTTGTACTGCTCTGCAATCTGCTGCACTGTTTTTCTCCAGAGCCGCGATGTGTCAAGCACGTTGGCTTTATCCACCAGGGTCAGTTTCTTTCTTCTTTTTTGTGCATACTGAAAAGCGAGATGGGCAATTCGTTCAATCTCTTCTTTAATGTACACACATTCGTCGCTGGCCGAGCTTCCGTCTGCGGCGGTTTGTTTTTTACCAAAATAAATTCCGCCGGTCAGCTCACGGAAAATGATGAAGTCAACAGCTTCCACAATCTTTGGTTTCAGCGGAACCAGGTGTTGCAGGGTAGGGTAGGTTGTAATGGGCCGAATGTTAGCATACAACTGCAGCGCTTTTCTTATTCCTAATATTCCCTGCTCGGGCCGCACTTTTGCATTCGGGTCATTATCGTATTTAGGATGACCCACTGCGCCGAACAACACAGCATCGCTGTCAAAACAAATATCAATGGTTTCTGCCGGCAGGGCCGTTCCGGTTTTATCAATGGCATCGGCGCCAATCAGCGCTTCGTGGTAAGTAAAGGTATGGCCAAAGCGTTCGGCCACTGCTTTCAGCACACGGATAGCTTGCCTGGTCACTTCGGGCCCGATACCATCACCGTTTAAAACTGCAATTTTCTTTTTCATACCTCCAACCCCTAAAGGGGTGTTTTTAGACTCTTTGGAGTTCATATTTTTCGATTTCTTCTTTACAGTTTAACAAATAATCAATGTCATCATATCCGTTCAGTAAGCATGTTTTCTTGTACGTGTTAATTTCAAATGACGCTGAATTATTATCCAGCGTGATGGTTTGCTTCCCCAGGTTTACTTCAATTTCAGTTGTGGGATTCTTTTCCACTGCATCAAATATTTTTTTCAGAAAGTCTTCACTCACCGTTACCGGCAATAAAAAATTATTCAGTGCATTGTTTTTAAAAATGTCGGCAAAGAAGCTGCTAACCACCACATCAAACCCGTAATCTTTGATGGCCCATGCGGCATGTTCCCTGGAGGAACCGCAGCCGAAATTTTTTCCTGTAACTAAAATTTTGCCACTGTAAAGTTTATTATTTAAAACAAATTCCTGCTTCGGCCTGTTCTCGTCATCATTCTCAAAACGCCAGTCGCGGAAAAGATTTTTGCCAAAACCCTCCCGGCTCGTGGCTTTTAAAAAACGGGCAGGAATAATCTGGTCGGTGTCCACATTTTCAATATTGAGAGGTACACAAGATGAACGAACTATGTTAATGCATTTGTTCATTTTAATATTTTCAATGTTCAATACTCAATTTTCAACAGGCGACTCAGTTAATGTGAATGTTTCTTCCTGTCCTTTAAGAATTGCGGGCATCAGTTCTCTCACATCAGTTACTTCACCTGTTATAGCCGCCGCCGCTGCCGTCAGCGGACTTGCCAGCATGGTTCTAGCCCCGGGCCCCTGTCTTCCTTCAAAATTCCTGTTGCTGGTGCTGATGCAGTATTTGCCGGCCGGAATTTTATCTTCGTTCATGCCCAGGCAGGCACTGCAGCCCGGCTGGCGCAGCATGAATCCCGCTTCTTCAAAAATTTTATCAATGCCTTCTTCTCTTGCCTGTTTTTCCACCTGCTTGCTTCCCGGCACCACCCACACTTCCACATCATCAGCTTTCTTTTTTCCTTTTACAAACGAGGCCACCATCCGCAGGTCTTCAATACGTGAATTGGTGCAGCTGCCGATAAACACATAATCCACTTTCTGTCCTTTGATGGGAGTGCCTTCTTTCAGTCCCATATAGGCAAGTGATTTGGCCAGCCCGCTTCTGTCGGTTTCATTCACGGTATCGGCGGTCGGAATTGAACTATTAATGCCAATACCCATCCCGGGATTGGTGCCGTAAGTAATCATCGGCTCAATGTCGGCGGCATCAAGGAAAATTTCTTTGTCAAACACAGCATCATCATCGCTATGTAATGTTTTCCAGTATTCCAGTGATTTTTCCCACAAAGCCCCTTTAGGGGTGCAGGGCTTGTTCTTCATGTAATTGAATGTTGTTTCATCCGGTGCAATCAATCCGCACCGTGCTCCCATCTCAATACTCATGTTGCAGATGGTCATCCTGGCTTCCATGGATAAACTGCGGATGGCGGAGCCGGCAAATTCCACGGCATGACCCGTGGCCCCGCTGGCTGAAATTTTTGAAAGAATGTACAGTACAATGTCTTTGCTCACCACACCCTTGTTCAGTTTGCCCTCCACGTTTATCCGCATTAGTTTGGGTTTGGTTTGCAAAATGCACTGCGTGGCAAGCACCATTTCCACTTCGCTGGTGCCAATACCAAACGCGATGCAGCCAAATGCACCATGCGTAGAAGTATGGCTGTCGCCGCACACAATCGTCATGCCCGGTTGTGTAATGCCTAATTCAGGTCCTATCACATGCACAATGCCCTGGAACGGGTGTCCAAGACCATAGAGCTCAACACCATGTTCGGCGCAATTCTTTATTAATGCTTCTACCTGTTTTCGGCTGAGTTCTTCTTTGATGGGCAGGTGCTGGTTTAGCGTCGGCACATTGTGGTCGGCAGTAGCAATCGTCTGCTGCGGACGAAAAACTTTGATGCCGCGTTTATTCAATCCATTAAATGCCTGGGGGCTGGTAACTTCATGAATGAAATGCCGGTCGATGTACAATACCGAAGGCCCGCCGTCAATTTGCCTGACGATATGCTTTTCCCAGATCTTTTCAAATAAAGTTTTCGCCATAAACCCTCCAAACCTCCCTAAGGGGATACTTAATACTTTGGTATTTCAATTTTGCTTTTCAACTATTTTCATCTGCTGATATTCTGCTTAACAGATGTGGCTTTTGTTTTGCCCAAAAACCCCCTTTAGGGGGACCGGGGGTAAAAAATGCGTGACGTAGAAACGCCACGCCCTAACCAAAACTAACTGTCATGAGAAAAAATTTATTACGCACCGATTGCTTCCGGCAAATACTGGTTTGCCAGTTGCAACAGGTCATTATCTTCCACTTCTTTTTTTAAATCGGCAATTTTCAGGAACTGTTCATAGAGCACATCAATATCGTTGCGGCTGAAATCAAATCCAAGCTTGCGGAAACGGTACGCCAAGGCACTTCTTCCGCTGCGGGCGGTAAGCACTATTTTAGATGATTCAGCGCCTACTGCTTCGGGGTTGATGATTTCGTACGTCAATGCTTCTTTCAAAAAACCATCCTGGTGAATGCCTGACGAATGTGCAAATGCATTGCTGCCCACAATCGCTTTGTTTGGCTGCACCGGCATGCGCATGGTTTCCGATACCAGGCGGCTCATGGGATTCAGCAATTGTGTTTTTATATTGGTGTAAAAACCCAAACCATGGTGTTGCTTCATTATCATCACCACTTCTTCCAGCGAAGTATTGCCGGCCCGTTCGCCCAGCCCGTTTATAGTGCATTCAATTTGTCTTGCACCGCTGATTACACCGGCAATTGAATTGGCAGTGGCTAACCCCAGGTCATTATGACAATGGCATGAAATAACCGCCTTGTCAATATTGGGAACATGGTTTGCCAGGTATGCAATTTTTTCACCGTACTGGTGCGGCAGGCAGTAACCGGTGGTGTCCGGAATATTCACCGTGGTGGCGCCGGCTTTAATCACTGCTTCAATTACTCTTGCCAGGTAATCATTTTCGGTGCGGCCGGCATCTTCGGCATAAAACTCCACGTTGTCAGTAAAATTTCTTGCCCACTTTACACACTTGATGGCACGCTGCAGAATTTCTTCCCTGTTTGAATTGAATTTTGCCCTGATGTGAAGGTTGGATGTACCGATACCGGTATGAATGCGGGGGCGCTTTGCGTATTTCAATGCTTCTGCTGCCACTTCAATGTCTTTTTGCACGGCACGGCTAAGCCCGCAAACCTGTGCATCTTTAATGATGGCAGCAATTTGTTTTACACTTTCAAAATCGCCGGGGCTTGAAATGGGAAAACCGGCTTCAATAATGTCCACTCCCAGCTCTTCCAGTTGAACCGCCAGCTCTACTTTTTCTTTTGTATTCAGCTTACAGCCCGGCACCTGCTCGCCATCTCTGAGTGTAGTGTCAAAAATAAAGACCCGTTTATCTGGCATACAAACGTTTAATCAGGTGATAAAATAAACAGGCTGCTTATTTTTGTGTTGCTTGCCGGTAACCAATAAACTTACAGCCTGTTTTTACGAAAGTATTTCTTATTTATTTCCCGGTAAAGCCAAATTTGAACGAATTTTACGCCGGGCAGGGCGATGCGAATCTTCTGAAACCCTTGCCAGGCAAGCTTTTTAACCTGTAAAATTTACAATGCCCAACCGCTCAGCCGATACACTCTTTCAGCTCGTAAAATCGCTTGAGAAAAGCGAGAAGCGGAACTTTAAACTCTTCGTAAAGCGCAATACACCCGGCGGTGATATGAAGTTTATCCAGCTGTTTGACGCACTTGACCGCATGAAGGAATACGATGAAGCAACCTTACTGAAAAAGAATAAGGCAATTAAAAAGCAGCAGTTGTCCAACATCAAAGCGCATTTATACAAACAGATTCTTACCAGCCTGCGGTTGATTCGTGATGAAAACAATATTGACATACAGCTGCACGAACAGATGGACCATGCACGCATTTTGTTCAACAAAGGACTTTACCTGCAAAGCCTCAGGTTGCTTGATAAGATGAAGGAAACGGCAAAAGCTCATCACCAGTTTACCTACCTGCAGCAGGTTTTGTTTTTTGAAAAAAAGATTGAAGCGCTGTTTATCACCCGCAGCATGCGCAATCGTGCCGAACAGCTGACGCAGGAAAGCGTAGAAGTGAATGAAAAATTATCGCTGGTAAATAATCTTTCCAATCTTTCACTGCAGCTGTACAGCTGGTACATCCAGCACGGGCATGCAAGGAATAGAAAAGATTTTGATGAACTGAAAGTGTATTTCGAAACTCATTTGCCTAATGGGATTACAAAGGAGTCTTCTTTTTACGAGCGGCTTTATTTATTCCAGAGCTACACATGGTATGCGTTCATCCGCCAGGATTTTTTGCAGTACTACCGGTATTCACAAAAATGGGTTGACCTGTTTGATGAATGCCCGGCAATGCTGGCAGCCGAAACAGCCATGTATATTAAAGGCATGCATAACCTGATGGGGGCTCATTTTATGTTGCTGAATCATGAGAAGCTGCGTGAAGCCATCAAAAAATTCGAACAGTTCACGCATCACCGGCTGGTAACGGGAAATGAAAACAACCGCATTCTCACGTATGTGTATTTATATACTTCCAAAATCAATCTCTGTTTTCTGGAAGGCAATTTTACCAAAGGCCTGCGGCTGGTTCCTTTCCTGGAAAAAATGCTGAAGGAATATGGCATCTTCCTCGACAAGCACCGGGTGCTGGTGTTTTATTACAAAATCGCCTGCCTGTACTTTGGCAGCGGCGATAATGAAAAAGCGATTGCGTATCTCAACAAAATCATTCACGAAAAAGCCGACCTGCGTACCGACCTGCAATGTTATGCCCGCCTGCTTCACCTGATTGCCCATTATGAGCTCGGCAATTTTGAATTGCTGGAATACCTTATCAAATCGGTATACCGCTATATGGCCAAAATGCAAAACCTGAGTAAGGTGGAAGAAGAAGTGTTTACCTTCCTGCGCCGCTCCTTCCGTGTAGGCGCTCATGCGCTGAAGCCTGAATTTGAAAAGCTGCATGAATCGTTGAAGAAGTACGAAGGCAACCCGCTGGAGTCACGGGCCTTCAGTTATCTCGATATCATCTCCTGGCTGGAAAGCAAAATCAGCAATGTGAATGTGCAGGATGTCATCCGGGAAAAATACCGGCATAGCAAAACAAGAATGTCCCTTCGCACTACCTGAAAATCCATACAAAAAATTTTCCCCGGATACACAGGGCAATGAAAGTGATTTAATATATTGTGCTTTCATCACAAAACACCAGCAATGAAAAAAACCTTTTTATTTTTTACCTGCTTTTCTTTGTGTTCAGTTCTTATTTCAGCCAAAGTGCCGGGCGACTCACTGCAGGCGCTGATTGAAAAACAACTGAAGATGATGGACTCCATCGAGGGTACGCTGCATTACAAAACCGGCACTCTCACGCTTGGCAGCGGCGTGGCTACCATCCATGTTGAAAACGGTTTTCGCTTCCTGGAAGCCGATGAAGCCGAATATGTGTTAACCGAATTGTGGGGCAACCTGAAAGGAACAAAACCACTGGGGTTGTTGTTCCCGCCCAACAACGGGGCTACTTCTTTCGACAGCTATGCTTATTTACTGGAATATGAAGCTATCGGTTATGTAAAAGACAAAGACGCCGATAAAATAAACTATGACGACCTGCTGAAAGAAATAAAAGAAGGGCAGCAGAAAGCCAATGAAGAAAGAAAAAAGCTGGGACTGGAAACCATGGAAATTATCGGCTGGGCGGCAAAACCGTTTTATGATAAAGAAAGAAAACTGCTGCATTGGGCAAAAGAATTCAGGGTGTCGGGCAATGATGAAAACACGCTGAACTACGATATCCGGATATTGGGTCGCAAAGGCGTTCTCACTCTTTCGGCCATCGCCGGAATGAGCCAGCTCGACAGTGTGAATAAAAACCTGGAAAATGTACTTTCGATGGTTGCCTTCAACCCGGGCAATAAGTATGCTGACTTCGATTCAAAGACTGATGAAGTAGCAGCATGGACCATTGGTGGCCTTGTTGCCGGGAAAATTCTGGCCAAAGCCGGCTTTTTTGCTCTGATATTAAAAAATATTAAGCTGGTGCTGCTTGGTCTTGTTGCAGTGGGCGGCGGCATCTGGCGGTTTATAAGCGGAAGAAAAAAGAAGGAGGAAGAATTTGTGTACCAGCCTCAGCCTAATCCTGATAACCAGGAGCCAATTCATCCGAAATAATTTACCATTTCGTGAATAAAAAAAGTCCTGCCTGCTGGCGGGACTTCTTTATTTTTGCGCCCCGATAGCTTGCCCGATTTTTACCAGTTTAATTTATTTATGCCCGACAAACAACTACCCGCTGTACTACTGCTCGAAGACGGAACGCTTTGCCACGGATATGCTTTTGGTGCCATCGGTACCGCCACCGGCGAAATCTGTTTCAATACCGGCATGACCGGCTACCAGGAAGTGTTTACCGACCCCAGTTATTACGGACAGATTCTGATCATGAACAGCGTTCATATCGGCAATTATGGTGTGAAGGATGATGAAGTAGAATCAGCTTCGGTAAAAATCCGCGGGTTGATTGGCCGCAATCTTGAAGAATCTTATTCACGCCGGCAGGCCAAAGGTTCGCTGGAAGATTATCTTAAGAAAAATAATATTGTGTGCATCGAAGGTGTGGATACCCGTGCCCTTGTCACACATGTTCGCCAGCAGGGAGCCATGAACTGCATTATCTCTTCTGAAATACTTGATGTGGAAGAACTGAAAAAAATGCTGGCAAAAGTGCCTTCCATGAACGGGCTGGAACTGGCTTCATGTGTTACGGCTGAGAAAGAATATGAATTGGGCAATCCTTCTTCGCCGATTCGTATTGCAGTTTTGGATTACGGTTGCAAACAACATATTCTGCAATGCATGACCGACCGCGGTGCTTATGTAAAAGTTTTTCCGGCAAAAACTTCATTGGAAAAAATAAAAGAATTCAAGCCAACCGGTTATTTTATTTCCAATGGTCCCGGCGACCCGGCAGCTATGGATTATGCCATCGAAACGGTAAAAGAAATCCTGGAAGAAAACAAACCCACTTTTGGTATCTGCCTTGGCCACCAGTTGCTGGCACTGGCTAATGGCGTAAAAACATACAAGCTGCATCATGGTCACCGCGGGCTGAATCACCCGGTGAAAAATTTACTTACCGGCAAAGCAGAGATTACCACACAGAACCATGGCTTCGGTGTGGACCCGGAATCGGTAAAGCAGGCAGAAAACATTGATGTGACCCACATCAATCTCAACGATCACTCCATTGAAGGCATCCGTATGAAAAACAAACCGGCCTTCTCGGTGCAGTATCATCCGGAAAGCACCCCCGGCCCGCACGACAGCCGCTACCTGTTCGACCAGTTTATCGGCATGATAAAAGAGTACATTGAAAAAGGTTCTTCCGTTTCCAAAAAGCAGGTACAAACACAATTGCAGGCGGAATAAAGATTTGTTTACATTCGTTTCATGAAAATCGCAATCATCAACGGGCCCAACCTGAACCTGCTGGGCAAAAGAGAAACGGATATTTACGGCAACAAACCGTTTGAAGTTTTTTTTGGTGAGCTGCAGCAAAAATATCCGCACTTGCATTTTAATTATTTTCAAAGCAATTTGGAAGGCGAACTGATTGATGCATTGCAGCGCTTTGGATTTGAGTATGATGGCATCATCCTGAATCCCGGCGGCTATACCCACACCTCCGTTGCCATCGGTGATGCCATTGCTGCCATCAAAACCCCCGTGATTGAAGTACATATCTCCAATGTGCATGCAAGGGAAGATTTCCGAAAACTTTCTCATGTTTCCGGCAAAGCGGCAGGCAGTATTATTGGCTTGGGGTTAAAAGGATATGAACTGGCTGTGGAGTGGTTTTTGGCAAAGAAAAAATGAGTAATGAGTGATAAGTGATGAGTAAAGAAAGATAGAAAATCTGACACTTGTCATCAACCATTAATCTGGCATGCTGAATTTTTTTCCATGAATATATTTGGCAACATTATCTGGCTCATCTTCGGCGGGCTGATGGCAGCAATCGGTTATTTCATCGGCGGACTTATTTTATGCATTACTATCATCGGTATTCCCTGGGGGCTTCAGTGTTTCAAACTTGCGGGTTTGGTACTTTGGCCTTTTGGTAAAAAAGTCATCAGCGATAACAACAGTTCCGGTTGTCTTCCCGTGTTGTGCAATGTCATCTGGATTATTTTCGGCGGATGGTACACAGCGCTGGTGCATGTGGCGATGGGACTGATTTTATACATCACGATCATCGGTATTCCCTGGGGCCGGCAGCATTTCAGGCTGGTTGAAATTTCACTCATGCCATTCGGCAAACAGGTGGTGGATGAATAATGTTCACTATGCTGCACATGATAAATATCAGGTGATGCTTTTGCTCTTGTCATACCGCGCCGGTAATGTATTTGTAGTTTTGCAGCCGTATGAAAATTCCCATCGTTTATAAAACAGCAGAAGAAGCACTTGCGGTCATTCAACCCGGCAACCGGGTGTATGTTCATGGCAGCGCACAAACGCCCACTTATTTACTGAAGGCATTGACGCAGCATACCCACCGCCTGCGTGATGTGGAGCTGGTTTCAATCAGCGTGTATGGCGATATGCAGGTGGATAAACCGGAGTATGCCGGCGTTTTCCATATCAATTCGCTTTTTGTTTCAGCCACCCTGCGGCATGCCGTGAACGAAGGACTGGCTGATTATGTGCCGGTGTTTCTGAGTGAAATTCCTGAATTGTTCAAGCTGCATATTCTGCCGCTCGATGTAGCGCTGGTGCAGGTGTCGCCGCCTGACAAGCATGGTTATTGCTCCATGGGCGTGTCTGTTGATATTGCCCGCTCGGCCGTGAACACGGCAAGGCATATCATTGCGCTGGTGAATCCGAATGTGCCCAGGACACATGGCGATAGTTTAATTCACAGCAGCCGCTTCGACAGCCTGGTGTATTGCGAAGAGCCGCTGTACGAGATGGACTTCAGTACAAAAATAACCGAAGCGGAAACCCGGATTGCCGAGTATATTGCCGAACTGGTTGAAGACCGTAGTTGTATCCAGATGGGCATCGGCTCCATTCCCGATGCCGTGCTGAAATCATTGGTGAATCACAAAGACCTTGGCGTGCACACCGAAATGTGTTCCGATGGCATCATTGACCTGTTTGAAAAAGATGTTATCAACAATAAGTACAAACAGATTCATCCCAACAAAGTAGTGACGGCATTTGCACTGGGCACACGGCGGCTCTACGATTATGTGGATGATAACCCCGCCTTCCAGTTTCTCGATATTGATTATGTAAACGACCCGCACGTCATCCGGCGAAACAACAAAATGGTAGCCATCAACAGCGCCATTGAAATTGATCTCACCGGGCAGGTGTGTGCCGACTCTATCGGTACTTACCAGTACTCCGGCGTGGGCGGGCAGATGGATTTTATCCGCGGCGCATCGCTGAGCAAGGGAGGCAAGCCGATTATTGCTTTGCCCAGCCGTACAGCCAAGGGCATTTCACGTATAGTACCCACATTGAAACCCGGCGCCGGTGTGGTCACCACCCGTGCCCATGTACATTATGTGGTTACCGAGTATGGCGTGGCCTATTTATTTGGAAAAAATTTAAGACAAAGGGCAAAGGCATTGATCAGCATAGCACATCCTGACGACAGGGAAGAATTGGAAAGAGCCTGTTATAATCGCTTCAAACTATTCTGAGATAAGAAATGGCTTATTTAAAAAAATTAACCGCAAAGAACGCTTAAATATTTGCATCGGGAGCAAAAGAATAAGTACAATAACCAGCCCGTTGTGCAATTCCTTTGCGAACTTTGCGGTGAAGATTGCTGCATTTTTATACAACCTGTTATCTTATTATTTCCCCTCCGCCTTCTTCTGCACCTCATCCAGCTTGGCAATATAAATACTGCGGCCATGCGTGCCCAGTACAATTTCATTTTCCCTTGCCTGTATGGCAATATCGTGCACGGGAACTGATTTGGGCAATCCTTTACCCCACATCATAAAGCTGGCGCCGCGGTCGAAGCTTACATACAGCCCGCCGTCGGTGCCCACATAAAGTATGTTATCATTCTTCGGGTCTTCACGAATTACATTCACCGGCTCCATCGGTAAGTCTTTGCCGATTTGCGTCCATGTTTTTCCATAATCATCGCTCACATACACATAAGGAGCAAAATTGTCGAAGCGGTAACCATTCAGCGTTACATACACTCTTGCTTCTTTGTGTTGCGAAGCAAGCACACGGCTGACCCACAGGTTTGAAGTTTGTAGTTTTGGGTTTGTAGTTTGTGGTTTTGACTTTTGTCCCGATTTTGCGGGGATATTTTTTTGCGCTTCGGCTGGCTTAGCGCTCAGCTTCTCCCAGCTATATCCTCCGTCCTTTGTCACATGAATATTTCCATCATCCGTGCCGGTATAAATAAGACCAAAGCGAAAGGGCGATTCTGAAATAGTGGTCAGCGTACCGTAAGGCACATCGCCTTCTTTTTTCCCGTTGCTTAGATCCGGCGTCATTCGTATCATCGTATCGCCCTGGTTGGTGCTGCGGTGAAAATGATTGCTGCCGAAATAAACAATGTCCGGGTTGAATGAACTCAGCAGTATCGGCGATTGCCAGTTGAAACGATACGGCACTTCGCCTAACTCATGCCGTGGAGTGATTCTTCTTGTGCCTTCTCTTGTCAGCCGGTTTGTTCTTGAATAATTGCCAAACTGCGAACCGTAATATACAGTTGTGTTATCTCTTGTATCCACCTGCACCTGCATGCCGTCGCCGCCACCGATATTTACTTCTCCGCCCACTGTCATACCAAGTCCTGAACCGGCAAAAGGATTGCGGCCCGCCTGCGAAGGCACATACCAAACGCCATTGTCCTGCAGGCCGCCATACACATTGTAAGGTTTTACATTGTCGGTAGTAATGGCATAAAACTGGCCCACCGCCGGGGTGTTGGCTTTGAACCACACCTCGCCGTCATCATAGGTTATGTTTACACCACCATCATTGCCGTTGATGAGGTGTGAATCCCGTTTTGGGTTAATCCAGAGTGCATGATGGTCGGCATGCACATTGTTTTTATCCATGTTCTTCCAGGTTTTGCCGCCGTCGTACGATACCTGTGATGAAAAACCCAGCGCATATACTTTGTTCTCGTTGTAGGGCGACACATAGATTTTGGCAAAATAGTAACCGTAAGTAAAAAATATCTGCACTTCTTTTTCATTCACTTTTTTCCAGTTTTGCCCGCCATTGTCGCTGCGGTAAATTTCGCAGCCGATGGGGTTGGCTTCAAAGCCCGTGCTTACATTCAGGTAATCGTGCAGCACAGTCGGTTTGTATTTATCCGCTGCCACCCAATCTTTCAGTTGTTTGGCGGTATAGCGGCCCAGCCTGTTGCGAACAAGAAAGGTGTCGAGTCTTTTATTATCCAGTTGGGCAAATTGTACTTTGGTCAGGTTTTTCAAATCATCAAGCCGGTAAGTAAGCGTATCACGCCGGGCCGTATCAGGCTTACTGTTTTGATTGTCGAGAATGGCATATACAATTTGCGGGTTTTTTGGATATACACAAAGCCCGATTCTTCCCAACCCGTCGCCCGAAGCAAAGCCGGAGCCTTCAACTGTCATCAGCTTCCATGTTTCTCCGCCATCGGTGCTTTTATAAATGCCGCTGGTTTTTCCGCCTTCTTCAAAATTCCATGCCCTTCTTGTTCGGTACCACGCGGCAGCATACAGTTCATTTGGGTTTTGCGGGTTGATGTCCATTTCCACCACGCCGGTGTTGTCGTCAATGTACAGGGTTTGCTTCCATGTTTTACCGCCATCGGTGGTTTTATACACGCCTCTTTCTTTGTTGGGCGAATACAAATGACCCAGCGCCGCCACCCACGCCGTGTTATCATCGGCAGGGTGCAACTGAATTTTACCGATATGATGCGATTCGGGCAAGCCAAGATACTCCCATGTTTTGCCGTAGTCGCTGCTTTTATACACACCGATGCCTGCATAAGAGGAGCGGCTGCTGTTTACTTCGCCGGTGCCCACCCAGATTGTTTTAGTTTTCCAGTTCACGGCAATGTCGCCGATAGTGAGAATATCTTCTGAATCAAAAATGGGTTTGAAGGAAAGCCCGTTGTTGGTGGTATGCCACAAGCCGCCGCTGGCATAAGCCACATAAAATTCCGTGGGGTCATCCGGATTGGCTTCAATGTCGGACACCCGGCCGCTCATGGTTACCGGACCGATGTTGCGGAAGCTGATGTCGTTGAGCACCGATTTTTTTTCAAGCTCTTTGCGCTGCTGCACTTTTTTCAATCGTTCTTCAGCAGAAGTGGGAGCTACCTGGGCTAATGTGCTGATGTGCCAGTTTACTAAAGTGCTGATGATGATGAAAACAAAAACGGCATTGCGGTGATTTTTTAACAGGCAAAACATAAAAGCAGTCGTTTTTCGTTAGTAAATTTGGTTAGGAGTTTGGGGTTTATGGTTTATAGTTTATAGTTTGTGGTGCATAGTTCATTACTCATTACTCCTGACTCAAACATACTAAACAATGCGATACCTTCTCCTCCTGTTTCTTTTGATTTCCATCAACGGTTTTTCGCAGTGCAAGACGTACCAGCTTACCGCAAATGGCGACACGCTGAACTGTGTGGATGTGAACGGTAAAAAGCAGGGCCGCTGGGTGATCCAGATGCCGGCGCTGCGTGGCGAACCGGGCTATGAAGAGCAGGGTGCGTTTGTAAATGATAAAAAGGAAGGCAAGTGGCAACAGTTTACTTTGGACGGCGACCTGCTGGCAATTGAAAATTACCGCTGGGGAAATAAAAACGGCCGCTGCATGTATTTTACACGGTTTGGCCAGCCACTGCGTGAAGAAAGCTGGAAAGCTGTAAACCCGGATAACCCTTATGATACGGTGGATGTATTTGATTTGAATGATCCCAACAAAATTATTGACAGGGTAGTGGTAAAACTCGACGGCCACACGCTGCGCCACGGTACCTGGAAATTTTTTGACCCCGATTACGGCACGGTGATAAAAACGGAACAATACAAGCTGGACAAGCTTGTGGTAGCCGGCCAGGTGGAAGATGAACTGGCGCCGATTGACATCAGCACAGGCAGCTCATCGAAAGCAAAAACAACAACCGATACCACCGGGAAAAAATCCATCGCCAAACCCAAAGAAGTGCTGGAATACGAAAAGAAAAATTCCGGTAAGAAAAAAATTAAAGTGAGGGATGGAAGGACGGGGTATGCCCCCATCCCCTGAAGGGGAGTTAAAAAATACCACTAAGCGGGTATTGACTTTCGCCTGATGATAACCGTACTTTGGGCAAAATCATTAACTATGACTAAAAAATTCACTTTTGCAGTACTGGCATCGGTGATGCTGGCTGCCTGTCAGAAAGAGACTACCCCCCCCCGCAGCAGGTAATTAAAACCGAAGAAACCATGCCCAGAGTCAAAATTGAGGATGGACATTTGGTTTTTGAGTCAAGAGCCAGTTTTGATAAGCTCTTTGAACTCCCCGCACAAGTAAGAAAGGGTCTATTATTTCGTTTTGAATCTTCTCAGGAATTTACTTCGTTAAGAGAAAAAGAATCTACAGCTATTACTTCCAATCAAAGAATTATTAATGGCTGTGATGTTCCTGATTCGTTAATTGAGGATAACGATGATTTATTTCGGACTCTTGATAACGATGGTATCGTTCAAATTGGTAGTGATCTTTATCGTTATGATTATTGCAATGATAAAGTATTTGTAATTGCCGCTTCGATTGCTTATCAGGGTAATAATTACAATGATTTCCTGACGGGAAACACATCTAACTCTAATGTAGGTTGGTTCCCGACTTATGTAGATGTTCAGGATGCAGTTGCAGCAGGTTATCGAACGATGCCGGATCCAAAGCTGGTCGAGGGAAATGAAACTTTTAAGAGCGGGGCACCAGGTGGGAGGTTGCATGAATGGAAATATTTTTATGATATGGAGGAAGACGGAAGCTCACCGGATAATACACGGATGGACGGTGTATTGGCATTTGATAAATTCGGGATATACTTTCATCTTTATGGAAAAGAAAAATATCAACGCCAGGGCTGGCTGGGCTGGCAGACTGTACAAACCGGTACAAGGAATTGGTTAGTAGGTTACCAGTATCAATTTCACATAAAAAAACAGTCTACAATAATGTCAGGAAACGGAACGCTTACACCGCCGCCGATACATGAAGTAAATAAAGTCCAACATGATTTTTATTCGGGTGGGCGGGGATTACTAAGTTATGAGGCACGTTGGGATGTAAGAAATTATACCACATATCACACGGTTTATCGAAAGTCCAGTGCAAGTGCAAATAGTGTTCATATAGGGACATTTCAAACATATCCAGCTAATGTTCCACTGCAAATTTATAATTATTCATTCAATCAGATTATGAATTATGGTCCTGTAAGCTATTATCAGATATCCGGTTAAATTTTTGAAATGCATGGTGCAAGATAAAATCAAAATTTATGAAGTACTTAAATCTTTTCCTTCTTTTATTCTGGTTTGATGCACTTTTTTCTCAGCCTTTGAATATTTCCATAAAAACAGGTGCAGCTAATAGTTTAGCTGCACCTGTTTCCAATAATCAGGGCTATGCATATAGAACAGTTTCGTATTCATTTGTAAGACCTATGATTGGTGTTGAATTAAATAAGGAAAAAGATTCAAAGCACAGACTCTTTGCAGGTGCAGTTCTTTTTCCCATTTCAAGCTCTTTTGACTTTAATCCCCGGAATATTGATTTATCGCAAAGCTATAGCCCGGCGCTAATTGTTTATGATTACAATGTGCAGTTTTATTTTGGAATTGAAAAATTGATGATTAAAAAAAATGCTCCACTGTATAAGAATAATTTTTCTTTTATGTGTGGCATTGGTTTTAATTATTTTTATAATAAATCTGATGAAACCGGACTTAGCGTCGTTAGTTTTGGTAAAACCAGGAGCGGCGAAACTCTTATCGGGATGGATGTAGGCATTAAAAATAATATTTTTGGAGCGCCGTCGGTATTTGGAGGAGCCAGATATAATATTACCAATTCAAAGGGGAAAAGAGTAGTCGTCCTGGAATTATTGGTAAACCACGGCCTGGTTAAATACTTTGACTGGAGAATTAAGTACGATATAAATGGACAGCAAAGAATAGATTACATACCTGAGCATGGTTTCAATATTCAAATAAATGTCATCATCCCGATCTTTAACTTTAGTAAACAAAAAAAATAAAAAATGACTAAATGCTTATCAATTTCCCCGTTCATCATACTGATAATGTTATCCTTGGATATATGTGCCCAGCCCCATGTTAAACCCGATAACAAAATCGGCAAAAGGGAATTGGAAGTTTCTTTTATAGCCGGTTTGAGTGACAGGGGCGCATTAGCGGGTTCGCAGGTTATTTATCGTTTCCCTATCGGCTGCCAATTCAAATTGGGCGGCGGCTTTCATTTTTCTATTGATGAAGAAAAAGGTGGATCTCATCCTGCCCTGTTATTAGAGCTTTCCAAATTTGTCGGTAATAAACAAAAATGGAAATTCAGTGGACAAGTGGGTAAGGCATTTTTTGAAACTTCAGGTCAAACTAATGGAATAAATGGTGCTACTTATTTTACTAAAATAAGTGATGAGATATTCTATCATGTTAACTCAGTTTACCGGATGAATTTGAGCAAAAAGCTAATCTTTTTTGCAGGACCATATTATTTTTTACAAACATTTGAACAATATACGGAAGTAAGAGATGGTCTCGGTCAACCTTTAAGTCCTTTTAAATATAGAGCCAATCATGGCGGTGCCGGCATTTGATTTGGATTTGTATTTTAAAATGAATTGAAATAAAATGCTACTCTTTTATTATGACTATCGGTTTAAAACTTTTTTTTTATTACTTGTAATATTAGTGGCTGAATCGATCAACGGCCAGAATATGCAAATTTCATTAAAAGTTGGTGCATCGAAAATACTTAAACCCCCGACTCATTCCACTGAAGGGTTTGCATACAAAACAATTTCTCCATTTTGGGTTTACCCATCTTTACATGTAGAAGCAAAGAAGCCGGATTTTTTTGGTGAAGGGAAATCTTTTTTATCAGGCATTAGCTTTATACCCACCTTTAATGATCTTAGTATTAATGAAAAAAACTTTCAAAGCGGATCGGGACGATCCCTTAGAGCAACTGCATATTCTTTTCAATTTTATTTCGGGGTAGAAAAAAGTTTACAATCTTTTAAAGCCCCTAAGTATAAAAACTTTTTTTCGCTAATTGCAGGTCTGGGATTAAATCTATCGGGTGGGAATATGCATGATGCAATCTATTTTGGCGATTATGGAATTACCAAACAGGGAGAATTATTTGAAGGCACTTATTATACAATTGAAAGGGGTAGGTACTTGTCTCCTATTCTCTTAACCGGTATAAAATATAATATTACAAATGCAAGTGGAAAAGTAGTGGTATCAATTGAGCTCATGGCTAATTATAATTTATCCCAATACTTCTCTCATACTTTAAGGTACAAAATAGATGGAACAAATAGGGTTGATTACCTTAGGGAAAAAGGATTTCAAATTCTATTAAATATTAATATCCCGGTATTCAATTTGAAAAAAAATAAATAGCAACGATCATGAAGACTTACAAATTTCTCTTATCCATATTTTTTATCAGTTTGTCTTTTACAGCCATTGCCCAGCCCCGTGTCAAACCTGACAACAAAATTGATAAAAAGGAATTGGAAGTTTCTTTTATAGCCGGTTTGAGTGACAGGGGCGCATTAGCGGGTTCGCAGGTTATTTATCGTTTCCCTATCGGCTGCCAATTCAAATTGGGCGGCGGCTTTCATTTTTCTATTGATGAAGAAAAAGGTGGATCTCATCCTGCCCTGTTATTAGAGCTTTCCAAATTTGTCGGTAATAAACAAAAATGGAAATTCAGCGGGCAGGTGGCAAGGGGTTTTTATGAAAGATCATACAGGTACGGTGGTGTAAACGGCGCATCCTATTTTACAAAAGAAAGTAAAGAAATTATTTATCATCTGAATGCAGTTTATAGAATGAACATAAGCAAAAAAATATCCTTTTTTGCAGGTCCTTACTACTTGCTTCAGTCTTATAAATTATCAACCGAAGTAAAGGATGCACTTGGCCAAACATTAAACCCGCTAAGTTCCCGGCGCAGTGATGGCGGCGGCGGCCTGCGGTTTGGTTTAGTATTTTAAGCATCAATAAAAAAACCACTTCAATCCGAAGTGGTTTTTGGTTTATAAAGAGAATTGTTTTGTTCTAAGTTCCCCTTTAGTGGGACAGGGGGTTTAAAACGCCTTCTTCTTTTCCTGTGCGTTCTGCATCGGGTTCTTTGTTCCCGGCGGCGGGGCAAACGGGCTTACGGTTTGCTTAAACACGGTAAACTTCGAAGGCGCAGGCACATTGGGCCACTTGTTGTTGCTTTCATCTATGTCGGCCGTTTCCCGCATCGGGTCAAGCTGCACCGCAGTTACTTGTTTGTCTTTAATAAATGCTTTTGTAAATCCTTTTTCATTTTTTCATCATATCTGCGCCGGGCTTTTTTCACTTTCTTTTGTGCCGTCGGCATAGGTCCATTCAAGTATCACCGGCATCAGCAGCCCGCCCTTGTTGGTAAATTTTAATTCATAAAAATGCTTGTTCTCCAGTTTGGCCATCGTGGCATCATCAATTGGCGGGTTGCCGGTGGTGGTTTTTACTTCATAGCTGCTGCTGTCGTACGGCTCAATGCCCCGGGCATAGCGCCAGTAAAAATCACGCAGCGAAGTATCGGCATCGGTTTCAAACACAATGTTCCTGTCGTCCCTGTTGCGGATTTTTGAAATATCATCAAAGTCGTTCAGTAATGGTTTCTGCACATTTCTTTTTACTACGGTATCTCTCACCGGGCTTGCAGTAAAATCCGGTTTGAAATATTTTACCGTGTCCAAAGAAATATCGCAGGCATCGGTGCCGTAAAACCAGCCGCGCCAGAACCAGTCGAGGTCTTCGCCGCTGGCATCTTCCATTGTGCGGAAAAGATCAGCCGGTTCGGGATGCTTGAAAGCCCAGCGCCGTGCATATTCTTTAAATGCGTAGTCAAACAACTCACGGCCCATGATGGTTTCGCGGAGAATGTTCAGCCCGGTGGCAGGTTTTGAATAAGCATTGGGGCCAAACTGAACAATATTTTCCGAATTGCTCATGATGGGTTCCAGCTGGTCTTTGGGCAGCTTCATGTAATCAACAATTTTATGTGCCGGCCCCCGGCCCACAGGAAATTTATTATCCCACAGTTCTTCGGCCAGGTATTCCACAAAGGTGTTTAGCCCTTCATCCATCCAGCTCCACTGCCGCTCGTCGCTGTTGATGATCATCGGGAAAAAGTTATGTCCCACTTCATGAATCACCACACCCAGCATTCCGTTTTTGGTTCCTTCGCTGTAGGTGCCGTCTTTCTCCGTGCGGCCAAAGTTGAAACAAATCATCGGGTACTCCATTCCGCTGCTTGCTTCCACGCTTTGCGCCACAGGATAGGGATAGGGAATAGTAAATTTTGAGTAAGTTTTAATTGTATGTGCTACTGCTTTTGTTGAAAATTTCCGATACAAACCATAGGCTTCTTTGCCATAAAAGCTCATGCACATTACTTTTTTGCCTTCCACCATTGCGGGCATGGCATCCCACACAAATTTGGGGCTGCTGCCCCAGGCAAAGTCACGGACATTGTCGGCCTTGAAGATGTATGTTTTCTTTTTATCCGTATTATTTTTTTCAGCAGCTTTCGCTTCTTCGAGTGTTACAATCTCTGTCACATCCTTTGCTGATTGTGCCTTTTGCCACCGGGCAAGCTGTGCAGGCGTCAGCACCTGTGCATAGTTCTGGCATTCGCCGGTAGCGCCAACCACATGATCGGCCGGCACGGTCATCTGTACTTTAAAGTTGCCAAAGCTGAGTGCAAACTCGCCGCGGCCGGTGAACTGGTGATTTTGCCAGCCTTTAAAATCGCTGTACACGCAAAGCCGCGGGTACCATTGAGCCATGGTAAAAAGATAGTTGCCGTCTTCAGGAAAATATTCATACCCGCCGCGACCCCGCTGCTGCATGCGGTTGCTGATTTTATAATTCCAGTCAATAATGAAAACAAACTTCTGTCCCGGTTTCAGTGCGGCCGGCAGTTCCACCCGCATCATGGTTTTGTTGATGGTGTGTTTAAGTGTTTTGCCGGTAGCATCGGTAATCTTTGTAATGTTGAAACCAAAATCATTTGGCGTATTGGCATTGGCCATTGCTTCCACAGCATTCGCATTTATCCTGGCAGTCATACTGCTTGCATCCTGGTAGTTGGCATTGTTCTTTGAGCTGTGCTGGTTTTCGTCCAGCTGCAGCCACAGGTAGCTGAGGTGGTCAGGCGAATTGTTGTGATAAGTAATTGTTTCACTGCCGGTGAGCTTCAGGTTTTTTTCATCCAGCTCGCATTTGATGTCGTAGTCGCAACGCTGCTGCCAGTATTTGGGGCCGGGGGCGCCGCTGGCAGTGCGGTATTCGTTGGGTGTGGGTAAAATAGTACCCAACTGCTCAAACTTGTTCCCGTGATTGCTGCCGGGATTGTTCTGGATGTTTTGAGCAGACAGAAAGCTGCAGGCTATAAGCTGCAGGCTGCACGCAAGGAAAAGTTGTTTCATGTGATTATTTTGATACATTTTTAAATTGATAAATGGTTATATGGTTATATGGCTTTTCTGTATGTAAACTTTTAACTTCTGATTGGTATATGCAATTAATGCGTTAACGGCTTTTGGTAATTTTTGCAATGCTCTGAATATATATTCATATTCCTCTTTTGAAAGCAGGTTTCTCACTTTCGATTTTTGATTCCAGTCCAGCGATTCACTTAAAGAGCCCTGGCTATAGCGATAAAATTTTACTTTATCTTTTTTACTATACCGTCCAAAACCTTCAGCAATATTTGCTGAAATACTGTCAATAGATTTTACAAATTGTTCTCCAACAGTTCTCTGGGCGAATTGAGTCCACTTAATAACAATATTCCAAACGTAGTTACTTAAATAAAACGAAACCCGGTATGCTTCAATATCGTTGAGCTTTAAGAACTTTTTTGCCTCCATAATAACAATTTAACCATATAACCATTTAACCATCAAACCATCCAACCATCAAACCATGCCCCCTCACCAGGGAAACCGCTCCAGCGCCATCTTCAACGACAAACCCAAAGCCCCGGCCGATGCAAAGATGACCCACTCACGGCGGTTAATTTTGAAAAAAGATAAAAGAACTGTTGAAAACAAAAGTATCAGCAGCACCACGGCAACCTGTCCCGCTTCAAGCCCCACATTAAAACCAAACAGGCCCCAGCCGATGCTTTGATCCGAAGCCAGCATGACCCGGATGGCATTGGCAAAGCCCATTCCGTGAATCAAGCCAAAGAACAAAGCAAGAAAATAATTTACCCGGACCGATTTCGGCGAAAAATTTTTCTGAAACAAATTGATGATGGCGGTAAATACAATGGTACAGGGAATCAGGAACTCCACCCACTTTGATGAAAACCTCACCACATCATACACGCTTAATGCCAGTGTAATGCTGTGGCCGATAGTGAAAGCCGTTACCAGTATCAGCACCTGCTTCCAGTCTTTCAGTAAATAAATGGCGGCCAGCACCAGGATGAAGAGCTGGTGATCAAGGGCATTGCTGCTGATGATGTGCTCCCAGCCCATCCCGAAATAAAAATCGAAATCACGCATAAATCTTGAAGTCGTTCTTCAAACCCTTATCCTATTTTTAACGTCTGGAAAGAGGGTCGTAAAATAATCCAGAGTTTTGTAACACGGAAAATTATTTGGTCAATGGCTGCATCATTCTATAAATGGTTGTTTATTCCCTGCATGGCTTTAGTTGCCTCATTTTCTCTCTACAAGTTTGGCAATGTTTCCAAATTCCCCCCAGGGGGGGTTAGAGGGGGTCATCCTTTTCATGTGAGTGTGGTGGAAATTAATCACAATGCCGCAGAAAAAATCCTTGAAGTCACCTGCAAAATATTTACCGACGATTTTGAAAAAGCGCTGGCGCAGAACTACAAGACCAAAGCGGACCTCATCAACCCGCCCGACCGCAAAGCCATGGACAGCCTGGTGAAAAAATATATTTTCAGCAATCTTGCTATTTCCGCCGATGGCAAACCGGTCAGCTTCACTTATCTCGGTTTTGAAAGAGAGGATGAATCAGTTTTCAGTTATGTGCAGGCCGAAAATATTTCAACCATAAAAAAAATTGACATTACCAACAAACTCATGTACGACATGTTCGACGACCAGATAAACATTATGCATGTGATAGTGGGAGGGGAGCGAAAGAGTACGAGGCTGGATTATCCGAATTCACATACAACGATTAATTTTTAGTGAGGGACGACCGCCGGACAGGGTATGATGGTTTGATCGTTAGATTGCTGCATTATTGAATTATTTTGTGAATCTTCCTTCTAAACCATTTAACCATATAGCCATTTAACTATTTAGCCATCAAACAATCCTGAACACGCAACCAGTAACCTGCAACCAGCCTGCTTATTCCTCCATATCCTCCCGTATTTCATCACTGATCTTCACCAGCACTTTGTCAATGCGGTGACCGTCCATGTCAACGATTTCAAATTTAAATCCCCGCCAGTCGAATTTTTCGCCGGTATGGGGAATGCGTTCGAGTGTGTGTAAAATAAACCCGGCCAGGGTGTCAAACTCATGCTCGCCTTCGTGCATCCAGTCTTCCTTATCGAAGCGGGACAGGAAATCATAAAACGGGATTTGCGCATCCACCAGGTAGCTGCCGTCTTCCCGTTCCGTCACAGCATAATCAATGATGTCGGGTTGCGGAATATCGCCGACAATGGCTTCCAGAATATCGGTCAGCGTAATCATGCCCTGCAGCGTGCCGTATTCATCCACAATAAAACAGGAGTGCTGCCGGGTTTGTTTGAATTTTTCCAGCACCTGGTAAGCCGTATTGTTTTCCGGTACAAACATGGCAGGTTTCATCACCTGTTTGAACTTGGTCATGTCGTCGGTCACGTACAGGTCTTTGATGGAAACCACGCCTTTGATGTTGTCAATTTCGCCGTCGCAGATGGGATATACGGAGTGCGGCTCCTGCAGGATTTTTTCCTTGATTTTTTCTTCATTGTCTTCTACATCGAACCAGGTAATGTCGCTGCGGTGTGTCATGAGCGAAGTAATGTTGCGGTCGCCCAGGTGAAAAACTCTTTCAATAATTTCCTGCTCGGCTTCTTCAATGGTGCCTGCTTCGGTGCCTTCGGTAATCATGGTTTTTATTTCTTCTTCCGTCACCGCATCATCTTTTGATTTTTTTATGTTGAACAAAGAAAAAAACAGGAAACTGGTTTTGTTCAGCAGCCACACAAAGGGATGGATGATTTTTGCAAAAAACAGCATGGGACCCGCCACGGCTTTCGAAATCCGTTCAGCCCGCAGCAACCCGATGCGTTTGGGCACCAGCTCGCCCAGGATGATGGAAACAAAAGTGACGATAACAACCACTACGCCAATGGCGATGTTGTGTGCATAATCTTCCAGGAAACTGATTTTCTCGAAAGCAGGCTGCACATACACGCTGAATCTTTCGCCCGAGTACACGCCGGTTAAAATGGCAATCAGCGTAATGCCGATTTGTGCAGTGGATAAAAAAATTTCAGGGTTGCTGGCAAGATAGAGGGCTCTTTTGGCATTCAGGTCGCCTTTTTCGGCCAGCGATTCCAGCCGGGCTTTGCGTACCGACACCAATGCAATTTCGGAAACCACAAATAATGCATTCAGGAAAATAAGAAAGAGCAGGATGATGATTTCCATTCAAGTGAAAGTTGTTTCAGTTTCCGAAGTTAGCAAATCCGAACCGCTTGTTAAAAAACACACCCATCAGCAGGCCAAACAAAACACCAATGACTGCGCCGCCCAGTATATCAAAAGGATAATGAACCCCCACATATACCTGTGCATAGCCCACGGCCACGGCCCACGGTAATGCAAGCCATACCCAATTTTTGAAGACGGTCCGCAGCGTGATAAAAATAAATACGGCCATGCCGAAATGATTGGCCGCATGCGATGAAGTGAAACTGGCGCCGCCGGAACAGCGGTTGAGCAGCAGCCGCACATTGGCAATAAAATCGGGGTCGGCACAGGGGCGCAGGCGGTCAAAAGTTTCTTTAAAAATCCGGCTGCTGACAATATCTGTCAATGAAACAACGCAAAGAAAAATGACCACCCACCACCAGGCCCTGCCTTTGAAATTGAGCACCACAAAAAAGAAAAGAAACACATAGAGCGGTATCCAGGTAAATGAATTGCGGATATAAGGCATCAGCCCATCGAAAAAAGAATTGCTTTGGTGATTATTTATTTCAATAAACAACCAGCGGTCCCACTGTTCCAGTTTTTGTAAAAGGTGATTGGCCAGTAAAAACATAGGCAAAAATAGAGGAACGGTTAAAAACCGAAAGAAACTCATTGCCCGGTACGGATAAATTGTTTTCTTTTGTGCTTCCATTTTCATGCTGCTACGATTAAAAATACCCAAGACCATCCTGTGGGTGACAAACCTGCTGCTGATTTTTTTACTCATCTTCACCCTGTTCAGGTTTGCCACTTACTTTGCATTCAGGCCCGATGATCTCAGCTTTACCGACCTGCTGCCTTCGTTTCTGCTGGGCATACGTTACGACCTGCGCTGGATTTCACTCATCCTGATGCCGGTGGTATTGGTAAGCCTGGCGCCGCAGCTTTCTCCCTTTTATTCTGAAAAAAATAAAAAATGGTGGACCTGGTACCTGGCTATTATCACTTTTATAGTTTTCTTCTTTTTTGCTGCCGACTTTGGAAATTTTTCTTACAACAAAACCCGGCTGAATGCAAGTGCTCTCAACTTTGTGGAAGATGCCGGTATTTCCATGGCCATGCTCTGGCAGTCGTATCCCATTTTCTGGATGCTGATGGGACTGCTGGTGGCCGTACTTTTTTTCCGCTGGATGTACCGCCGCACCCATTGGACGGTGATTGCAAAAACTGACGGGCTCGGTATTCCGTATAAAAGAAAATGGTTTGTGATTGCCGCCCTGCTGCTGGCTTTTTTTATTTATGGTACGGTAAGTTTTGTGCCGCTGAAATGGAAGAAAGCCTTTGTACTGAACGACAATTTTAAAAGCTACCTGGCGCTGAACCCGCTGCAGAATTTTTTTACCACGCTGAAATTCCGGCGGCCGCAGTTCAATGAAAGCAATGCACGGGAGTATTTCCCGGTGATGGCTGAATGGATGGAGTTGCCGAACAGGGAAAATTTTTTGTACCGCCGCCAGGTGTTTCCTGAAAAAGCGCTGGAAAGCAAACCCAACGTGGTGCTGGTGCTCTGCGAATCGTTCAGCATGTACAAAAGCAGTATGAGCGGCAACCCGCTGAACACTACGCCCTATTTTCATGAGCTGAGCCGCAACGGGATATTTTTTGAAAAATGTTTTACACCGCATTTTTCCACGGCCCGCGGCTTGTTTGCTTTGATCACCGGCATTCCCGATGTGCAGCTTTCAAAATTCTCCACCCGCAACCCGCTGGCGCTGCAGCAGCATACCATCATCAACAATTTTGAAGGCTATGATAAAATGTATTTTCTCGGCGGCAGTCCCGAGTTCAACAATTTTGATGGCCTGCTGAAAAATATCGAAGGCCTGCAGATGTACACCGAAGGAAAATTCAGCTCGCCAAAGATGAATGTGTGGGGTATCAGCGATAAAAATCTTTTCCTTGAAGCCAATAAAGTTTTCCGGCAGCAGGCAAAACCGTTTTTTGCCATCATCCAGACGGCCGACAACCACCGGCCCTTCATGATACCGGAAGAAGACAAGGAATTTAAAAAAATAATTCTGCCCCGTGATACGCTCCGGAAATACGGCTTCGAGTCGGTTGATGAGTTTAATTCATTCCGCTATTCCGACTACTGTTTTCAGAAATTTATGGAAGCGGCCAAAGCCGAGGATTATTTTCACAACACAATTTTTGTTTTTATCGGCGATCATGGCGTATCCGGCAATGCGGCGGGTATTTATCCCCCGGTGTGGACCGAACAGCGCCTTACCGATGAGCATGTGCCGCTTCTATTTTATGCGCCTTACCTGCTGCATCCGCAGCAGCGGCAGGAAGTGGTATCGCAGATTGATGTGCTGCCCACCATTGCCGGCATGCTGCAGCAGCCCTATGTGAACACAACGCTTGGAAGAGATTTGCTTCACAGGAATAAACAAAACAATTATGCTTTCATCATTCATCATGATGAAGGACGCATTGGCATCGTTACCGATTCCTGTTATTTTATCAAAAACCTGAATTTCCCCGAAGAACAGCTTTTTTCATTAAGCGGCGGGAAACTGCCCTACGACCACCGCAGGGATTCCATCAAACTAAAATTGAATGAAGTAACCACCGCCATGTTCGAAACGGCCCGGTGGATGCTGATGAATAATAAGTAAAAGCGACCTCCCCAGTCCTCTCCAAAGGATGGGCTTTGCAACCTACAAACCGGCATTTCGAAAGTGAACTGTTGAATGGGAATGCAGCGTCATGAAGAGTTATGTATGCGGGGCTTTCCCTTTGAGAAGGTCAGGGTGCGCTTTTCTTCGCCACCAGTATCATCCTCGGCTTGTTTCGCACATGATAATTCCCCAGCTCATAATCGCCGAAAGCATCCTGCACCTGCAGCCCCTGGAAGCTTAGCATATCGTTGAAATCGCCGAATAAAAATTTGGCCACCTGTTCCGTATGCTCCACGGGGCGAGAAAGCGATGCATCCTTAATGATAATTTTTTTAAAGAAATGTGAATCGTCCTGCCAGCGGTGAATATCATAAGTAGTGCCGTTGAGAATTTTTACTTCGTTATGCACCAGGTGATCTTCGGCATAATGCACATTCAGATAATCTATCACAAACAGGCCGTTTGTTTTCAGCGCCGAGGCAATGGTGCGGATGGCATCTTCATGTTCTCTTGCCGTATTGAAGTAACCAAAGCTTGTGAATAAGTTGAAAGCATAGTGATAATAGTTTACCCGGAAAGGCAGGCGCATGTCATGCTGAAAGAATTCCAGGTTTTCCCGCGGAGCGGTGCCGAAGCAGTCATCCTCCCATTGTTTGGCAAAGGCAATGCTGTCGGACGAAAGATCAATGCCTGTAACGAAAAAACCTTTTGAAGCCAGGATGCGGCTATGACGACCGCGGCCGCAGCCGGCATCCAGCATAAAACTATGCGGAGCCGGTTTCAGATAATCAAGCAGCCTGATGATAAATGCCGCAGCTTCTTTTTCATCTCTTTCAAAATACAATTTGTGATAAAAAGGGGAATTGAACCAGTCTTTGTACCAGGCCTGTTCCGTCATAAAGCAAAAGTAAGAAGGATGAACTAAAGGGTTTCTGAAAAGCTTATTTTTGCATCCCTCATCGGAGGTCTGAAGTCAGAAGTCAGAAGTTGGTAGTCGTTAATCTATAGTCAGGAGTTTTAAGCAGTCTTTCATTTAAACCATAAAACCATAAAACCATTTAACCATCAAACCATCAAACCATTTAACAATTTAACTATTTAACCATCACATCTCAACCAAACCAACAAATTAAAAACTACTTGGCTCTTATTAAAAGCATATCAGGCATCAGGGGAACCATCGGCGGCAAACCGGGCGAAAATCTTACGCCGGTGGATATTGTAAAGTTTACTGCGGCATTCGGCACCATCATTGCCGGCAAAAAAAAGATTACAAAGATTGTAGTGGGACGAGACGGCCGCATGAGCGGCGCTATGGTTCGGGATTTGGTGGTAAGCACACTCACGGGTCTCGGCATTGATGTAGTTGACCTTGGCCTTTCCACTACACCCACTGTTGAAATAGCCGTGAAAGGAGAGAAGGCCGACGGGGGCATTATCATCACGGCCAGCCACAATCCCAAAGAATGGAATGCACTCAAGCTGCTCAACAGTGAAGGCGAATTTATTTCGGCCGAACTGGGCGCACAGGTGCTGGAAAAAGCGGCAAAGGATGATTTCAGTTTTACCACTGTTGATAAACTCGGTAGTGTCACCACAGATGATACGTACCTGCAAAAGCATATTAACGCTGTTGTCAGCTATCCGCTGGTGAATAAAAAAGCCATTGCAGCAAAAAATATTAAAGTGGTTGTTGACGGCATCAATTCTACCGGCGCTGTTTATGTGCCTGCCTTGCTAAAGGCGCTGGGTGTGGAAGAGGTAATTGTGCTGAACGATGAAGTGAATGGCCGCTTTGCCCACAATCCCGAACCGCTGCCGGAGCACCTTGCAGCGCTGAGCCGCGAAGTGGTAAAGCACAATGCGCATCTCGGCATTGCCGTGGATCCCGATGTGGACAGGCTTTGTTTTGTAAATGAAGACGGCAGCCTGTTTGGCGAAGAATATACCCTGGTGGCCATAGCCGATTATGTGCTGGCAAAAAGAAAACATGCAAAAGGTGGAAGCGCCGGCAATACTGTAAGCAATATGAGCAGCACCCGTGCCCTGAAAGATGTGACGCTGAAACACGGCGGGCAATATTTTCCGTCTGCCGTCGGCGAGGTAAACGTGGTAAAGAAAATGAAAGAAGTGAATGCCGTCATCGGCGGCGAAGGTAATGGCGGCATTATTGTCCCCGATTTTCATTATGGCCGCGATGCACTCATCGGCATCGGGTTGTTTTTAAGCCACCTTGCCAATCACATGATGGGCATGAAATCGCTGCGGGGCCTCTATCCCGATTATTTCATTTCGAAAAACAAAATTGAGCTCAGCAACGGCGTGGATGTAAAATCCATTTTTGAAAAAATAAAACGTAAATACAAAAAGCATCCCATCAATACCGAAGACGGGCTGAAAATTGAGTTCGACAACGACTGGGTGCACCTGCGCACTTCCAATACCGAGCCCATCATCCGCATTTATGCAGAGAGTGATTTTGAAACCAAGGCCAACAACATCGCCCTGCAGATAATGCGGGATATACGGGAGTTTATGTGAGTGGTTTTTTTGACTGTTGTTATAATTAACCCCGGAACCGCTTTGCCGGTCGCCGTTTCGCTTCGCTCAGCTTTCTCCCGATGAATATCGTAACAGTTCTGACGATCTTTGATAATCCCGACAGTATCGTCGGGATGATTTGTCCCGGCGCAACTTCGTTGGCCGGGATTTCGCTCCGCTCAACTTTCTCCCGATAGTTACCGGGACAGTTCTTACGATCTTTGATAA
>CAZDUO010000030.1:0-43804 GCA_964508655.1 uncultured Chitinophaga sp.
GAAAAAGGGTTTGAACAGCATGATGTATGGATGAAAGAACTGAAAGCCTGGCCCTGGTTTGATTCATTGCAAAATGAACCGCGGTATAAAAACATTATGCGACGAATGAATTTTCCTGACTAAATAAATTTTATTTTATGTGAGTACCCGTGTAAACCGGATGATAAAGCGTTCCTATATTTGTATCCATTATTAAAAAAATATTTTTATGCTGAGCAAATCAATCCAGGAAGCGCTGAACAAGCAGGTGCTGATGGAAGCGGAATCTTCGCAGGCCTACCTGGCCATGGCATCGTGGGCCGAAATACAACCCGGCCTGCAGGGTGTGACGGAATTTTTCTTCCGTCAATCGGATGAGGAAAGAGTGCATATGCTGAAGCTCATCCGTTTTATCAATGAGCGGGGCGGATTTGCCATGGTTCCGGCGCTGGAACAGCCGATGGTGACCTTTCAGTCATTGCGCAGAATGTTTGAAGAATTTCTGAAACACGAACTGAAAGTGAGCGACAGCATCAACGACCTGGTAAACCTGGCGCTGACGGAAAAAGATTATGCCACACATAATTTCCTGCAGTGGTACGTAAACGAACAAATGGAAGAAGAACGGGTGGCCAGAACACTGAACGACAAACTGGAAATGATTGGCGACGACCGCAGCGGGCTGTATCTCTTTGACCGGGATATTATGAACTACCGGACACAGAAATGAGTAATAAATAATCAGTGATGAGTTTCGTGAAAAATGTAATTTTCTCACACCATTTCTAATTCCCAGTAACAGGACAAGACACTCATTACTCATTACTCATCACTCATAACCGCAGCTTCACTCCCCCATTTACCACAAAGCCGTCCAGCGGTGCATAAATGTCCCTGAAAACAGGATTATCAAATGTGCCAGAGTAAATTGAATCAAATTTTGTTTGCCGTGTATCTGTAAAATTTTCGAAGTTGATATAGAGTGAAAATTGCTCCCATATTTTTTCTCCCATCAATCCCATAATCCAGTACGATTTTCCGGTAGTGCCATCACTCAGTTTCTGTTTGCTGAAATAATATGCTTCCAGGCCAACCTTCCACTTTTCCTCCGCTTCATACAGCAACACATTATTCAGCCGGTGGCGGGGTGTCAGGTAGTTTTCGGTTTTCTGGTTTCCTTCATGCAGGAAAGCCCTGGTGAAAGTATAACCTGTAAACAATTTGAAATCGCCGAAACCGAGCTTTACATTTGTTTCCATTCCCTTGCTGTCGAAATGCCCGTTGACATTGTTAAAAAAATAATTGCCCCCGGTCTCTTTTAACAGCAGCGGGTCGTGAATGCGGGTGTAAAAGAAAAGATGATTGATGCTGAAACTGATTTTATCATCGGCAAAAGTTGTACGATAGTTGATATCGGCATTCACCCCATAGCTTTTTTCAAGCCTGTTTGCATCCTCATCCACCGGGTACACATTGCGAAACAGCACCCTTTCGCTTTCTTCAGTAAAAATATTGGGTGTTTTATACCCCATGCCTCCGCCGATGCGGGATGAAATCTTTGGAGAAAATTTAAACAGCAGGGAAATTCGGGGCAGCAATGCAATTCCGTAATCAAATACATAATCACCCCGCAATCCTGCTTCCATACTCAACAGTTCAGTAATCCTCACACTGTTTTGTACAAATGCCCCGGCTGTTGTTTGGGTATAATTCCGCAGGGGAACAGTGCTGAGCTTTTGTTCTTCAAAATGATCTGTAAGCAGGTTGAGCCCGGCTATCCATTCCGAGTTTTCATGGCGGTAAGAAAATGCAGCTTCGCTGAAAGTACCCAACTGCGAACCGTGGAATGAATAATTAAACAGCCTGACGGTTCGCCTGTAATGATTGATATTGTTTTTAAAAATGAACTTTTGGTTTTCGGTGACCCGGTGTTCCAGCAAAACCTGGGAAACAAACCGGTCGGTATTATTACTTTCAGAATAACCGGAGGGCTTTTCCCCTTTAATAAAATCAATATCGCCGCCAACGCGGTTTTCATTCATCACCTGCCCGCCAACCATAAGTGTTGTTTTTTCTTTTATATACCAGAAGAACTTTGGATTTACTGAATAGCGTTCAAATTTGGGTATGGCAGTGAAACCAACATCGGAAGGATCGTAAGCCGGATTACTGTTGCGTGAAGCAAAAAGGGTCAGACCGGTCTTCTTAAATTTTTTACCATAAAAACCGCTTGTATTCAACCCACCGGCGCTGGTAATGTCGAAATGAAATTTCAATTCACCTTCTTCAGCCGGCGTTTTGGAAATAAGGTTTACCAGTCCGGCAATGGCGCCGCCACCATACAAAGTGGATGAGGATCCTTTGATGACTTCAAACTGTTTCAGGTCGAGCGGGGGTGTTTGCAATAAACCCAGCCCGCTGCTAAAGCCAGCATACAGAGGAAATCCATCCCGCAGTATCTGGGTGTATCGCCCGTCAAGACCCTGGATGCGGATGGCCGCATTGGCAGAAATGGCGGAAGTTTGCTGCGTGGTAATGCCCGTGCTTTCATTCAGCACCATGCGGATGTCGCCGGGTTTCATATTGGCTTTTTCATCCAGTTCTTCGCCGGCTACAAATTCCACCCTGGTCGGGATATCACGGATGGTTCTTGTACTTCTTGTTGACTCAATCACTATTTCTTCTTCATCTTCTTCAGAAGGAGTTAATTCAACTATCAAACTTGAATCAAAAGGAATAGTTACATCGGTATTCCGGCTTTTATAGCCTACATAGCTAACATTAATTGTATTTTTTCCTGCAGGAATTCTTAATTGAGCAAGACCTGTTGAATCTGCCGTTACACCATGCGGAACTCCTTTTAGTGAAACGGATGCATAACTCAATGGCTTTTTTGAAACAGCATCAAGCACTTTCACCTGTAATGTATGCTGCCCGTATATTGTTGCAGCAAAGAGTAATGCAGCAACACTTACACATATTTTGTTCATGATATAGTTTTAGATTAACGAATAATAGATCCATATAATTCGTTAACCTAACTTAGGCGGTTGCCAGAAATCGTAATGCACATCAGTTATAGAAGAAAGAATAAACCCGGTATACGGATGGCCGGGAACAAATGAAATCACTTCAAAAGCGGGGGTTTCGGAAGAAAGTGTAATGCCTGCACAACCGGTACAGGTAAAAAAAGGAGAGCAATTACCACAATCCCCGTCGCCGTTATCATGATTGGCTGCCTGATTAGTCTTTTCATCCGGGCAATTATCAAATGAACAACAGGGGACCGCTAAAAGAAAAATAAAATATGCAGATAATATGAAGGCAATTATTTTTTGCATTAAGCCCGGAGTAAAAGTTCGCAGGGCTTCAGCCCCGTATGCTTTTTAAACGCTGTAGAGAAATGCGAAATGGATGAATATCCCAGCATCATGGACACTTCGGTTACACTCAGCCCTTTTTCGTACAGCAGATATTTGGCATGCTCCATGCGCTGGCTCTGGTAAAAATCAAAGATGGTAGTGCCGAACATTTCCTTGAATCCTTTTTTCAGGTAACATTCGTTGATGGCTACCTTACGGCTGAGTTCTTTAATAGTGATGGGCTCGCCAATATGCTGAATTAAAATTTCTCTCGCCTTTGTTATTTTTTCCCTGTCCGCTTCATTGGCAAGGAACTTACAATTAATGACATCAATCTCTTTTTCACCCAGCATACAGTCGAGGCTGTAGAGCAGCAGCATCTGGGTTTGCGCATTGATGTAAATATTTTCCAGGCTGTCGCTGTACGTATGGTTCAGCAAACCGTCCAGTACCATTCTTGTTTTTCCGCAGAGCGGAAGTATTTTGGTAAACGAAGAGCGGTGTTTGAATTTCAGCACATCATCGCTCAGTATTTCATTTCCCTTGCGGGCGACAAATTGTGAAAGGTGGACCGGCGAAAACCGGAAGCTCATCACATCCACGCTTTCTACTCTTTCCATGCAGGTTTTCGAAGCGCTGAACTTGCACATATTGCACTCGATATCCTTCTGCCGGCAATACACATTGCCGGAAACACAGAACTTCAGCTCGAGGTAATTTTCCCGCGGGTTGCTTTTTTCATAATGATACACCAGCATGCCGGTATCTTCCATATTCCAGTTGCCGGTATTATGATATCTTTTAATGGTATACTGAACCGAACCGGGTATCAGCCTTACTCTTTCCTGTAGCAGTACAAACTGATCCTGCAGTAAGGCCTGCCTGTAAGCCAGCGATAATATGTCGGGAGGGGTATGCATGAGAGAGCAAATTTACGGCACAATTCCCAATTTCACTTAACCTATATCAAAGCTATAACTAACAAACGTGATAGTTAAACGGCGGATTACCAGGGGGCAAAAAAAATTCTCTGTTTGCCATTAAAATATAACTTTGCGACGCTTCCCCCCGCCCAGGGCGGGGGTAGTTTTAATAGATGATTCATCCTCATACTTATATTCACCCCAACGCAAGGCTGGCAACCAATGTAAAAGTGGATCCTTTTACCGTCATTCACCAGGATGTGGAAATTGGCGAAGGTACCTGGATCGGATCGAATGTAACGATTATGGAAGGTGCAAGAATCGGGAGAAACTGCCGGGTGTTTCCCGGGGCTGTCATTGCTGCCATACCCCAGGATATGAAATTCCAGGGTGAATATTCCCAGGTCATTATTGGCGACAACACCACCATCCGCGAATTTGTAACCATCAACCGCGGCACGGTGGACAGGGAAAAGACCTTAATCGGTAAAAATTGCCTCATTATGGCGTATTGCCATTTTGCACACGACTGCATTGTGGGAAATAATTGCATCTTCAGCAACAACACACAGGTGGCGGGTCATGTGGTCATTGGCGACTGGGCCATTCTGGGCGGTATGACGGCCGTGCACCAGTTTGTGCGTATAGGCCAGCATGCATTTCTCAGCGGCGGCTCGCTGGTAGGTAAAGATGTGCCTCCCTATATAAAAGCAGCCCGCAACCCGCTATCCTACGCCGGCATCAATTCCATCGGGCTGAAGCGCAGAGGCTACAGCCTGGAAAAAATCAATCATATCCTGGATATTTTCCGGGTGATTTATAATAAAGGACTTAATACTACCCAGGCGCTGGAATACCTGGAAGAAGAATTTGATGCCACCGACGAACGGGACGAGATTGTAACTTTTATCCGCGAATCGAACCGCGGCATTATCAAACGCTTCACCAAAAACAGTGTGGATGAAGATATCGCTGACTGATGCGGGCAAACGCTTCAACCGCGACTGGATCTTTCGCCATCTCACTTACGAATTTTCTTCGGAACAATCTTATGCCATCACCGGGCCGAATGGCTCGGGAAAAAGTACGCTGCTGCAGGTTATTGCCGGTTCCATGCAATTGAACGAAGGGAAAATAGCATACCGGGCAGGGAACAAGGAACAGATGAATGATGAAGTGTATGCATTCGTTTCCATCTGTGCTCCTTATTTGGAAGTAGTAGAGGAAATGACCCTGCTTGAGTTTTTTAAATTTCATACCCGCTTCAAACCCTTTCTTTCATCCGCTACTCCCGAACAAATTATTTCATTGATTGGTTTGGAAAATGCCGCTCACAAGCAAATCCGGTTTTACTCTTCCGGCATGAAACAAAGAGTAAAACTGGCGCAGGCGATTTTTTCTGATGTGCCGGTGGTGCTGCTGGATGAACCCTGTACAAATCTTGATACTGCGGGGATTCAACTTTATAATAGTTTGATCAATGATTATTGTAAAAACCGGATGGTAGTAGTAAGCAGTAATGATGATGCAGAGTATGGTTTTTGTATGAAAAAATTGCTCATATCTGATTATAAATAAATATCTTTTAAATATTTTTTATGAAAATACTTGTTACAGGTCTGCTGGGACTTTTTCAAACCCTTATTTATGCCCAATATGATTTTAACATTACCGGGAAAATTGAAATGATTTCAAATGCCAAACGAATACTTATAAATTCAACCGGTGGGCAATTTTTTAGTGACATCAATGCTGATGGAAGTTTCATAATAAAAGGCAGTGTACCAAAACCAGGCACCGCATTAATCTTTACTGATAGCTCCGGTGCTGATGCCATCTGGCTCGAAAAGGGTATCTACCAAATTTCCTGTAAGGAAATTAAATTAGAAGGCCGTAATGGAATTTATTTCCGTATACCTGAATTAACCGGGCCAAGAAATGCCGAAATCTATAACCAATGGAATGAGCCAAGGTATTATTTCAAAGGAGAAAAGGATGAAGTAATAAAAAAATATAAAGATCATAGTGTACAATATCTTGACAGCTTGTTTAATTATTTCCCTGACTGTATGGTTATTCCGGAGATATTACGATTGTCGAGGGCTTCAATCGGCGACGAAGCAGCACAGTATTATATATCCATGCTTAACCAGGACCATTTAAAAGACATCAATTACCGTTCATTGGATAACTATTTTAAAAGAAAGGAAAAAATTGAAAAGGAAATTTATTTCACAAATTTCAAAATGAAAGACCAGTATGGAAATCCTTTTGATCTTTTCTCCTTAAACAAAAAACTAATTCTTCTGGATTTCTGGTCAAGCGATTGCGGGCCTTGTAGAAGAAAGCATTCAAGACTGGTAAAACTTTATGAAAAATATGCAGCTAAAGGTCTTGAAATTATCAGTATTTCTTTGGATGATAACAATGAAGATTGGTTAAAAGCCATTGAAAAAGACAAGATGACCTGGATTAATGTTTCTGAACTAAATGGATGGAATAATTCTCTTGCCAAAAGTTACTTTGTCCAATCAATACCATTCTCCTTATGGTTAGATAAAGACAAAAAAATAATTTCAATTACTGATCTTACAGAAGATGATATCGTAAAATATCTCGAATAATCTATCGCTGACTCGCAATCAGCAAATTCAGGTCTGTGTATTTGAGATTGAAGCGCTGGCTCAGATAAAATTGGTAAGTAAACCCTTGAAAAGTTAAATGCCGCTCACAAGCAAATCCGGTTTTACTCTTCCGGCATGAAACAAAGAGTAAAACTGGCGCAGGCGATTTTTTCTGATGTGCCGGTGGTGCTGCTTGACGAGCCCTGTACCAACCTGGATGAGGCCGGTGTGAAACTTTATAGCCGGCTGATGAATGATTATTGCCAAAAAAGAATGGTAATCGTGAGCTCAAACGATTACCATGAATATGCTTTTTGCAGCATGCGGCTAAATATTACCGACTGGAAATAAGGGCCGCTTTTATTCTTTTTTCCTGTATGTGTACACCCGCTTTGCAATCCTGGTTGCCTTGCCCTTATCATCCCAGGTGGTTCGCTGGGTCCAGTTGCCCATTTCATCATGTGATTCGTAAGTATATTTTGTAACCCTAATTACAGTAGAATCTTTGGTGATCGTGGTGTTTGACATTTCTGTCTGCTCGCCTTTATCATTATACTTATAAGTGCCGGAAGATTTTATTTTTCCTGTGCTGTCTTTCAGCGTAAAGCTCGTCTGCAAAAATTTATCATAAACACTTTCGCCCGACTGACGGAATATGCTGTCCTTATCGTACTGTTTCCACCCGGTTACATTGTCGTTTTCATCCTGGGTTATTTCCAGGTAATAAACATCCAGTTTGCCGTTGGAATCGAGCGCCCCGGCCCAGTTGTATTTACCATTTTCATCCAGGCGGGTATCAAAGCTGCTGGTGGTTTTTCCTTTTTCGGTAGTCACAGCGCTTTTGAATAAGCCATTGGTATGGCGGGTAATGACCGTTTCGGATGTGACGGTGCCTTTGCTGTCTTTGGATGTATTTTTTATTCCGTTTCCGTGCTCATCATATTCAGCAACTGAAATGCAGCAGGAATCCATTTCACCCATTTTTCCTGTGCTGTCAGTTTTATAGGGAGTTTCTTCATAAACAGAAATATCTCCCTTGAGGTTTTCAGATACCAGGTCACTATTGACCATTTTTGCGGCGGTCTCCTCTTTATCACCGCTGTTGCAGGCTGCCAGAAAAGCAAACCCTGCCAAAAGAATTGAAAATTTTTGCATGTTGGTTCTTTTTTTAGAATTAAGAATAGAAAGGGAGAATTAAAAAAGCTTTGCAGGGGAGAGATAAGCGTTAAAAGTAAGGTCAATTAATTTCTGCCACAAAAAAATTACCGCTGGCTTGCAATCAGCAGGTTCAGATCCGTGTACTTCAAATCAAAACGCTGGCTCAGGTAAAAATTGGTAAGTGAGCCTTTGAAAAGATAAATGCCGCCCCGCAGGTGAATATGATGCCACACCAGGTTTTCAAATCCGCCTTCATCGCCGGCTTCCATCAGCAGCGGCATCAGCACATTGCTGATAGCCTGTGATGCTGTACGGGCAAAACCCGATGGAATATTGGGCACACAATAATGAATCACTCCGTATTTTAAAAACACCGGGTGCTCGTGGCTGGTAATTTCTGAAGTTTCGAAACAGCCGCCGCGATCAATACTCACATCAATGATAACAGAGCCCGGCCGCATATTGCTTACCATTTCTTCTGTCACTACTATCGGTGTACGGCCTGACTCACTGCCCAGGGCGCCTACAGCCACTTCGCAGGTCTTTAGCTGCTTCGAGAGCATACGCGGTTCCACCACCGATGTCCACAGCCGCTGCCCGATATTATTCTGCAGCCGTTTCAGCCGGTACACATTGTTGTCAAAAACTTTCACCGATGCGCCCAATGCCAAGGCAGCCCTTGCTGCATATTCACCCACAATGCCGGCGCCTATTACAATTACTTTCGTCGGTGCAATGCCACTGATGCCACCCAGCAGTACACCTTTGCCATGATTGGCCGAACTCAGGTACTGGGCTGCAATCAGCATGACAGCGCTGCCGGCAATCTCACTCATGCTGCGCACAATGGGATAGGTACCGCTGTCGTCACGCAGGTTTTCAAATGAAATAGCGGTGATGCGTTTATCCATCATCTTCTGCAGCAGGTCGGCTTTCAGAATGGAAAGATGAATGGGCGAAATGATGACCTGGTTCAGCTGCAGCAGCGGAATATCCTCTTCAATCACGGGAGCACTTTTCACCAGTATCGGCGCTTTAAACACTTCGGCCCTTTCGTACACAATTTTTGCACCTGCTTCACTGTAATCTTTATCACGGAAATGAGCCGCCTCACCGGCGTTATGTTCAATGGTCACTTCATGTCCGTTGCTCACCAGCACACTCACGGCGTCGGGTGTAAGTGCAATCCGGTTTTCCTGGAAAGCAATTTCTTTGGGAATGCCTATGTGCAACCGGGCTCCCTTGGGCTTTATATCCAGGGTTTCTTCCAGTGTTTCGTAGCTGAACGAAGTGCTGATTTTCGGTTTCTGCTGGCTCATGTGCTGGTTGCTGGGTTTCAGGTTTCCTGTTGCCGGATTATTTTATTACAGTTTTGTTCTCCGCTATCCCACCGGCTGGGAATGAAGGAGAGGTATGGCTTTTTATGTACCCGGCCCGGGTACTACTATTCAGCTTCCGTTGCGTCGCTCCCGATAGCTATCGGGACTTCAGCGTTCCGAATACTATTGAGCAAAATAGAATGGGTATTGTTGAACGGAGCGTCGCAAGGGACGATGAACAGAATTGCAAAAGCCCGTTACCAAAAATAACTAATTATCCTGTATAGTAAGGTGGCGGTTTTGTTCATCAATTACATCAATAAAAACATGAACCGTACCAGGAGGCAGTATCCCGGTGGCTTTTTCGGGCCACTCCACCAGGCAGGTATGATCGCTGTAAAAACAATCCTCCACTCCCGCCCTTCGTGCTTCCTCCTCATCTTTCATCCTGAAAAGGTCAATGTGGTAAATCTTTCCGTTGTTATTTGCCGACGGTAAAACATATTCGTTGATGATGGCAAATGTGGGGCTGCCTACCACATCTTTTACACCTTTTACATCGCACAAAGCATGTATAAAAGTGGTTTTGCCGGAGCCCATGCTGCCATGAAAAGCAATTATCTTTTTACCTGCAACCGCCTGCCAAAACCTGTGGGCTGCATCATTTATTTCCTTCAGGTTAAAACTTATTTCCACCCGGCAAAGATATTTGGCATTTGCAACCTTGTATTGAAGATTATCAATTACTTAATTGGCTACCAAAGCCAGACTATGTATTTTTGCAACAGAATTTGCAACGCCCCCTCTAAATCACCCCGAAGGGGGAGACTTGCGGAGATTCAAATTGAGGAGAACAAAGCATGGAAACAATAGAATGGAAAGTGGAAGGAATGGATTGCAGCAACTGTGCTCTCACCATTCACCGCTACCTGGAAAAACAGGGCATGAAAAGAATTAAAGTGAATTCAGTAAGCGGCGATGTGAGCTTTGAAACAAATGGAGACTTTCAGGCTGCAAAACTGGTTAAAGGAATTAAGGATCTTGGTTATATCGTTTCTGACCTGCAACAGGCAACCGGCAGCAGGCAACCCTTTCTCTCCACTCACCTGCAGCGCTTTCTTTTCAGTCTTCCGTTCACCCTGCTGCTGATGCTGCACATGATTCCGGGTTTACATGTGCATTGGCTGATGCATCCCTGGGTGCAGTTTGTATTGACTATTCCCGTTTTTGCCCTTGGCATGAATTACTTTGGCAGGAGTGCATGGAAGAGCCTGCGCAACGGGTTGCCTAATATGAATGTGCTGATTTCCATGGGTGCGCTGGCTGCATTTGTTTACAGCCTGTATGGCACACTTAGCGGCCAGGCCGAAAAGTATATGTTTTACGAAACAGCCGCAGCCATCATTACCCTGGTGTTTCTTGGCAATTACCTTGAAGATGCTTCCATACAATCTACTCAGCGGGAACTGAACAAGCTGGTGAAATCGCAAAAGGTAATGGCCAACATGATTGCTTTTGACGACAAATACCAGGAACATATTTTACCGGTGGAAAACACACAATTGAGAGTCGGTGATTTGATTTTGATTAAAAGCGGGGAACAGGTACCCATTGATTGTAAAATACTCTGGGGCGATGCGCATGTAAATGAAGCCATCATCACCGGCGAAAGCAGCCCGGTGCATAAATATGCAAAAGACAAACTGATTGGCGGCAGTGTGCTGACCGACGGCACTGTGAAGGCGCAGGTAACTGCCACAGGCAGTGAAACGGTGCTGGCCGGTATTATTAATATGGTAAAGCAGGCGCAGGGCGAAAAACCTCCCGTGCAGAAACTGGCTGATAAAATCAGTGCCGTATTTGTTCCGCTGGTTGTTGGCATTTCTGCAGTGGCCTTTATTGCCAACTGGATTTATCTTGACAATTTCACTTCTGCCCTGATGCGCAGCATTGCCATTCTTGTAATCGCCTGCCCCTGCGCCATGGGACTGGCCACACCTGCTGCGATTGCTGTGGGGCTTGGCCGTGCGGCCAGGCAGGGTATCCTGTTTCGCAATGCCGGCAGTCTTGAAATGTTTAAAAACATACAGCAGGTTGTGTTTGATAAAACAGGAACACTGACGACGGGCAGGTTCCAGGTAACCGGTTACAAGTTACTGGCTGGCGAAGAGCAAGACTTTAAGAAAATTATTTTTTCTCTTGAAAAATATTCAAACCACCCGATTGCGAAATGTGTTACTGATGAATGGAAAACAAAAGATGAAATCCGATGGACTAAAATAGAAGAAGTGAAGGGGCTGGGCATGAACGCTGTGGATAAAGATGGAAATGTATATTGGGCCGGGTCATATCAAATAGCTGAGAAAATGACAGCGGAAGACAATCACAATGTTTACGTGGTAAAAAACAATGAGCTGCTCGGCTGGATGGATGTGCAGGATGAAATACGACCCGAAGCAAAGACCGTGATTGACTACCTGCACAGCAAGAACATCAAAACTATTTTGCTCAGCGGCGACCGTCGCAGAAAATGTGATGAGCTGGCAAAAAAACTGGGCATTGATGATGTGATTGCCGGACAAACTCCCGAACAAAAGCTGAAGAAGATTGCTGAGCTGAATGCAGCCGTGCCGACAGCCATGGTTGGCGATGGTATTAATGATGCCCCGGCACTGGCCAAAGCAAGTCTTGGTATTTCCATGAGCGAAGCTTCGCAGATTGCTGTGCAGAGTGCCCATGTGGTGCTGATGAACCAGGGGCTGAAAAGAATTCCAACAGCGCTTGGACTTGGCAGGCACACGTACCTTACCATCAAACAAAATCTGTTCTGGGCTTTCGCCTATAACATTGTCGCAATTCCTGTAGCTGCATTCGGTTTCCTCACTCCTGCATTCGGCGCACTGGTGATGGGGCTAAGCGATGTGGTGCTGGCGGTTAATTCGGTGAGGTTGTTTGTGAAAAGAGTAGTGTGAACTCCGAAAAGTAATGTGTAAATTCGGGAATCTTAATTTACAGGTTATGTATATCGTTATTCCTAAAAATGCCACTCCGGCACAAGTGAAGAAAATGATTGCTGAGTTTGAGAAAAAAAGAAGCCGTAAAAAAGTAAAAGTCAGAAAAGGAAATCTTGCAAAACATTTCGGCAGCAACCCGGCTGAAGTGGACGGGCTTGCATTTCAGAAAAAGGTACGGGCAGAATGGGACTAATCATTGCCGATACCAACATTATCATCTACTCAATAAAGGGGTTAAAGCAAATAGAACCATACATTTTAACCTATGATTTTGCGGTTTCAGAAATAACAGTAATTGAGCTGCTGGGTGTAAAAGGTATTGATGTGACTACCTTAAAATCAAGAAAGAATTTTCTTGACGAATGCCATCTTTATCAATACAATTCCTTTATCCGAACAATTGCAATACGACTTAAACAAAATTATATTATCAGAATCCCCGATGCATTGATTGCAGCCACTGCCATTCATTACGACGTTCCATTTCTTACCGCTGATAAAGATTTCAAAAAAATTGAGGAACTTGAAGTTATGATTATTGAATTGTAATGCTCTCAGTTTCTGAAATACTAAAATCTTACTGGGGTTATGATTTCCGTCCGCTCCAGCAGGAAATCATCGAATCGGTTTTATCTAACCATGACACCCTTGCCCTGCTGCCCACCGGCGGGGGTAAATCCATTTGCTACCAGGTGCCGGCACTGGCTAAAGAAGGACTTTGTCTTGTCATCTCTCCGCTGATTGCCCTGATGAAAGACCAGGTGGAAAACCTGCGCAGAAAAAACATCACGGCCTTTGCTGTTTACTCCGGTATGAGCCGCAGCGAAGTGATAAATACACTGAAAGTGGCCGGCAACAGCAACTGCAAGTTTCTTTACGTTTCTCCCGAACGGCTGGAAACAAACATCTTCAAAGAATACCTGCCCGGATTGCATGTGAACCTGGTGGCCGTTGATGAAGCTCACTGCATTTCACAATGGGGTTATGATTTCCGTCCACCGTATTTGCGCATTGCAGCTTTGCGGGAAGAACTGCCTGGAATTCCGGTGCTGGCATTAACAGCTTCTGCCACCAAAGAAGTGCAGGATGATATTTGTGACAAACTACACTTCAGGGAAAAAATAATTTTCCGCCAGTCATTTGAAAGAAAAAATTTATCGTACAGTGTATTTAAAGTTGATTCCAAAATCAACAAAGTGATAGAAGTGCTGACCAAAGTGACCGGCAGCGCCATCGTGTATTGCAAAAGCAGGAAACGGACCAAAGAAATTGCCGAACTGCTGCAACTGCAGGATATATCCGCTGATTTTTACCATGCCGGTTTACCCCAGGATGAAAGAAGTAAACGGCAGGAGGCGTGGATTCAAAACAAAACAAGAGTCATTGTTTGCACCAATGCCTTCGGCATGGGCATTGACAAACCCGATGTGCGGGCAGTGATTCATGCCGATACACCCGATTGTCTTGAAAATTATTACCAGGAAGCAGGCCGTGCCGGAAGAGACGGGCAGAAGGCTTACGCCGTATTGCTGTATGACGATAAAGACATTGCCGAACTGGAAAGCATGGCGGCCATCCGCTACCCTTCGCTGAATGACATAAAGCATGTGTACCAATGTGCAGCTAACTATTTGCAAATACCCGCTGGCAGCGGCGAAGGAAATTATTTTGATTTCGACATCAGCGATTTTATAAAAAAATTCAAACTCAACAGTCACACGGCGGTGTATGCACTGAAAGCGCTGGAGCAGGACGACTGGCTGGCAATGAACGAGCAGGTTTTTCTTCCGTCGAAAGCAAAGTTTACCACGACAAAAGAAGCTTTATATGAATTTGAAAAAGCGCATCCCGAACTGGAGCCGGCCATTAAAGCGCTGCTGCGTGCCTATGAAGGCATTTTTGATTTCCCCGCTTCCATTTCTGAAACTGTACTCATCCGCCTGCTGAAAAAAGATGTGGAAGAAATAAAAAAGGACCTGCTGCGGCTCCACCGGTTCGGCATCATACAATACGAACCGCAAAAGGACAGCCCGCAGCTTTACCTGCCGAAAAACCGGGTTCGAACAGAAGATCTTTTTATCAATATGGATTTATTTAACCGCCGCAAAGAAAAATTTATTACCCGTGTAAAACAGATGATTCAGTATGTGCAGGAAGCGGTGGTATGCCGCAGCAAAATCATCGGTGCTTATTTCGGCGATCACAAACTGCACAACTGCGGGGTATGTGATAATTGCCTGCGGCAAAAGAAACTGCAGATTGATGAAAAGGAGTTTGAAAAAATCAGTCACCGCATTCAAACGGCGCTGGCGCCCCAGCCGCTGCCATCCAAAGAACTGATGGATCAACTGGGTAATATAAAAAGAGAAAAAGCACGGAAAGTGCTTGATTTTCTCCAGGCAGAAAATAAAATTGAAATGGATCATGCCGGCTGGGTGAGGCTGAAATGAATTATCTGCTTCGGATATCTTTTATTTCCATAATGCGTTGCGGCAGCGGGTCAGCTTCAACAGCATTTACAAGTGTAGTTATCATCTGATCAATTGTCACCAATGCTTTGCTTCGGGCTTTGGTTCGCCACGATGGCACCAGTTCGGCTAATCCATAAAAAGGTAATAACAGCAGCGGCCACCAGTGACCCGGGCCCAGCACATACCAGGGGCGGATAAATGTGCAGTTCATTTTTTTGCTTAAACAATATTCTTCACCTTCTCTTCTCACTTCCTGGAATGCTTTCATCAAACCCGATGGTGCCATCGCCACGCTTACATAAATAAAATGCGAAACACCGGCCGTTGCTGCTGCATCAGCCGATGCTTTCACACTTCTTAAATCAATTTCCCTGAACTGCTGCGCTTTCTTTGGCGATGGATGAGATACACCAAGCAACTGAACAAACACTGCCCCGTGCGGAATGGCATGATCAAACGACTTTGCATCAAAGGGGTTGGCCACAATTATTTCAGTACCGTGTGGCACTTTCTCTTCACTGCCCACCCTTACCAGGGCAATGACACGGTGATTCTTTTGAAGCAATTTTTTTATTACCCGTCTGCCGATATAGCCCGTGCCACCGGTGATGAAAACTGTTTTCATAATTCAGGAAAATACGCATTAGTGGGAATACCGGTTTTCAGAACAAAGACTTTCTCCTTCTTCTTCCACCCAAGCCCAGCACTCCAAGCAGTGACCGGGTAATGACGCTGGCGGCCGTGCGGCCCATCTGCTTCACCATCGGGTTGTCGAAAATAGTTTCTTCTTTCCGTGCCGTACGTTTTATATCTCTTTCTTCTTTCATTTCTTCGTTTCTATCCGCCGCCTCGCTCAGTTTTTCAGTCAGGAGCTCGTAGGCGCTTTGGCTGTCAACAGCATTGTTGTACCTGGCAGCAATTTTTGATTTGCTTGCCAGCGCATCAATTTCATCTTCCGATAAAATATCCATCCGGCTTTGCGGCGGCCGCAGCATGCAGTGCACCAGCGGCGTGGGGATGCCTTTTTCATTCAGCAGCGTGACCAGCGCTTCACCAATGCCAAGTTGGGTAATCAAATCTTCTGTTTTATAAAACTCCGTTTCGGGATAATTCTCCGCCGTTTGTTTTATCATCTTTCTGTCAACTGCAGTAAATGCCCTGAGTGCATGCTGCACTTTCAATCCCAGTTGAGCCAATACTGATGCAGGTACATCCATTGGGTTTTGGGTACAGAAAAAAATACCGATACCTTTTGAGCGGATGAGTTTGATGATGGTTTCAATCTGCTGCAGCAGCGCATTGCTGGCTTCCTGGAATACCAGGTGAGCCTCATCAATAAACATCACCAGTTTGGGTTTATCCAGGTCGCCCTCTTCGGGGCAGGCCGCATACAGCTCGGCCAGCAACTGGAGCATGAAGGTGGAAAACAGTTTGGGTTTATCCTGTATGTCGGTAACCCGGATGACAGAAATCATTCCCCGGCCGTCGTCGCTGATGCGCATCAGGTCGTCCACATCAAAACTGGTTTCGCCAAAAAACAAATCAGCACCCTGCTGCTGCAGTTCTATTACTTTACGTAAAATGGTTCCTGTGGATGTAGTGGAAATCTTGCCATAGGTTTTTTCCAACTCACCCTTCCCCTCATCGCTGATATACTGAAGCACTTTGATAAAATCTTTCAGGTCAAGCAGGGGCAGTCTGTTGTCGTCGCAGTATTTAAAAATGATGGCCACAAATCCGCCCTGTGTGTCGTTCAGCCCGAGAATTTTTGAAAGCAGCACCGGGCCAAATTCGCTTACCGTTGCTCTTAACCTTGTCCCTATTTGATTACTCAATGTGAGCAATTCGACCGGGTATGCAGCGGGTTTGAATTCGATACCAAGCTTCTGAACCCGTTCAATGATTTTTTCATTCATTGCTCCTGCCGCAGCAATACCGCTCAGGTCGCCTTTAATGTCCATCATAACGACCGGCACACTGGCATCACTGAGGATTTCGCTCAGCACTTGCAGGGTTTTGGTTTTGCCCGTGCCAGTGGCGCCTGCAATCAGTCCGTGGCGGTTCATGGTTTTTAGTGAAAGAAAAACATCGGCGCCATTCACCACTTCGCCATCCAGCATGGCGCAGCCGATTTTGTAAGCTTCGCCTTTGAAAGAATAGCCGGTCTTTACCGCCTCTGAAAAATTTGCTTTACCGGGCATGAAAAAGATTTTATGAAAGATAAAAAAAATACCGGCTTACACTACAAACCGGTAAAATCAAATCAAAAATCTAACATCATAACTCCTCTTCCCGCTCCAGCATCAGGATGGCGCTTTGTGGCACGATGAAATACTTTTCGCTTTCATACATCACTTCGGTGGCGCCGCTCAGTAAAAAAATTGCCAGGTCGCCTTCCTTTGCCTGCAGCGGCACATACTTCACCTGTTCTTCTTCGCCTTTCCAGCTTTCTTCTTCCATCGGCATAGGGATTACATAGCCCGGCCCGGTTTTAATTACATAACCCTGCTGTACTTTTTCTTTTTCCTGTACGCCGGGCGGCAGGTACAGACCACTGGCTGTGCGTTCGTCGGGGCGGGTGGGTTTTATCAGTACCCGGTCGCCGATCACAATCAGTTTTTTCAGCCGGTTATCCGGCGTCAGGTGCATTGCCATAACAAAAAGTTGAACGGCAAAATTAGCTTAGTTGCCCGGGCTTTTATCCGGCAGCCGTCATTTCTTTTAACAAAAAATTGAACGCCGGTTCTTCAACCCCGGATTTGCTTTATCTTTATTTGCAGCCTCATCCCCTGCCCTTCTCCATGAATGGAGAAGGGGGATGCAAAAAAAATTCAACCTAAACTAAATATCATGGAAGGGAAAAAACACAAAATCCTGCTGTGCGAGGATGACCAGAACCTGGGCACTGTTTTAAAAAATTATCTTGAGCTGAACGATTATGATGTGACCCTTGAAAGAGACGGGCGTCTTGGCCTGGCAGCATTCCAGCGTGAAAAATTTGAGATCTGCCTGCTGGATGTGATGATGCCGAACATGGACGGCTTTACGCTGGCTGAAGAAATCCGCGATGTAGACCCGGATATCCCGTTATTTTTCATCAGTGCCAAAACGATGAAGGAAGATGTGATACAGGGCTACAAGCTTGGCGCCGACGACTACATCACCAAACCCTTCGACAGCGAAGTGCTGCTGCTGAAAATAAAAGCCATCCTGAAACGCAATGAAGAAATAAACAAAGAAGCAGAAAACAGGGAATTCGACCTGTCCAGCTATCATTTCAATCCCCGGCTGCGCCAGCTTTCGCATGGTGGCATCACACAAACTTTATCACCCAAAGAAAATGAACTGCTGAAAATGCTGGCCGAGCACCTGAATGACCTGTTGCCGCGGGAGCAGGCCCTGAAGAAAATCTGGGGCAGCGATACGTACTTCAACGGCCGCAGCATGGATGTGTATATTGCCAAGCTGAGAAAATATTTAAAAGATGACCCGAAAATTGAGATTGTGAATATTCATGGCAATGGTTTCCGGCTGGTAGTGCAGTAGCCCCTATCCCCTATAGGGGAGGATGAAACGGAGCTTCTCCTTTTTTATTCATGAAAATAAAGTACCTGCCGCACCCGGTTTCATTTTTCCCAAATGCTCATAGGCCTTTGCAGTAACCTCCCTCCCTCTTGGTGTACGCTGAATAAATCCTTCCTGTATTAAAAATGGTTCGTACACTTCTTCCAGCGTGCCGGCTTCTTCGCCAACAGCAGTGGCAATAGTGGTGATGCCCACCGGGCCGCCTTTGAATTTTTCGATGATGACGGAAAGAATCCGGTTGTCCATATCATCCAGGCCATGTTCATCCACATTCAGTGCTTTCAATGCATGTTGTGTAATCCCGATGTCAATTTCACCGTCATTCAGCACCTGTGCAAAATCTCTCACCCGTCTCAGCAATCCGTTTGCAATTCGTGGTGTGCCACGGCTGCGGCGGCTGATTTCATCTACCGCATCTTTTGAAATCTTGGCTCCAAGAATTTTGGATGAACGCTGAATGATTTTATTCAGCACATCAGCCGTGTAATACTCCAGCCTTGATTTGATGGCAAACCGTGAAAGCAATGGCGCTGTGAGCAACCCGCTTCGTGTAGTAGCACCAATCAAAGTAAATGGATTCAGATTGATCTGCACGCTCCGTGCATTGGGCCCGCTGTCAATAATAATGTCAATACGAAAATCTTCCATGGCGGCGTACAGGTATTCTTCTACTACTGTACTTAGCCGGTGAATTTCATCAATGAACAAAACATCGTTGGGCTCCAGGTTGGTGAGCAGTCCTGCGAGGTCGCCGGGTTTTTCAATCACCGGGCCGGAGGTTTCCCTGATGTTTACACCCATTTCATTGGCTACAATTCTCGAGAGTGTTGTTTTACCTAAACCCGGCGGGCCATGAAATAAAATATGATCCAGCGCTTCGCTGCGGATTTTGGCCGCCTTGATAAAAATTTTCAGGTTCTCGATAATCTGGCTTTGACCGGCAAACTCTTCAATATGCGCCGGCCGGATATTGTTTTCAAATTCTTTTTCTGCGGCTGTTAAAAATTCTTTCCGGCTGTTTAAATTAGGATTGGACATGAAATATTTTCCGTAATTTTTGTAAAACTAATTTATTAATTACAAAACCGTATAAAATGAAATTTGTAGTTACCGGAGCGGCGGGTAATGTTTCCAGGCCGCTCACTGAAAAATTGCTGCAAGCGGGTCATACTGTAACCGTAATTGGCCGTAATCCCGAACACCTCAAACCATTGACGGACCAGGGCGCCGAAGCTGCTATCGGCTCTTTTGAAGACCTGGAGTTCCTGAAAAAAACTTTTACCGGCGCCGATGCTGTTTATACCATGTTGTCTCCTCCGTTCAGTGCACAGGATATGAAAGCCTATATGGGACAAATCGGAAAAAACTATGCTGAAGCTATCAAAGCATCCGCCGTAAAATATATTGTGAACCTGAGCAGCGTGGGGGCGCATAATTCAGCTGGTTGCGGACCGGTGAGCGGTCTTTACCGTGTAGAACAAATCCTGAATGAACTGAAAGATGTAAACATCAAACACCTGCGGCCTGTTTATTTTTTCAATAATTTTTTGCGCAGTGTGGCTATGGTGAAAAACATGAATATCATTGGCGCCAATTTCGGCGGGCCGGGTTTTAAAATGCCGCTGGTGAACCCGACTGAAATTGCTGATTTTGCTTTTGAAGAATTATCAGCGCTGAAATTCTCCGGTCATTCTCATCGCTACATCGCAGGTGATGAAAGAACCACCGACGAAATTGCATCGGTGTTAGGAGCCGCTGTGGGTAAACCTCATCTGCCCTGGATTGTATTAAGCGATGAACAGGCTTATGATGGCATGAAACAAATGGGTTTGCCTGAAGAGTTCGCAAAAAATTATGTTGAAATGGGCCATGCTGTACATACTGGCAAACTGATGGAAGATTACTGGAAAAACCGGCCTGTTGTTTTCTGTAAATCCAAACTGGAAGATTTTGCCAAAACATTTGCAGCAGCATATTATGCGAATTAGTTTAACCGTTTGCCGGAAACAACATTTCTGTTTAATTGTTGTTGCACCTCTCCTGCGAAGAATAAAGCGACAAACCCCAGTAACATTATTTTGTGTTATTACAAATTTTATCATCTTTAAAACAAACGCATAGAACCCAGTAATCATCATTTGCACATTGGCATGTTTTTATAGGAAGAAAGAAATGTGATAAAACGCCGTTGTTTTTTTGATCATGACTTTTGAACAGTTCCATAAAAGTATTTCTGCAGCCTCTTCACCTGATTTTCTATCCGGTTATCTCAGAGCTTTATGGTATGATGCCAAAGGCGATTGGGAAAAGGCACATACCATTATTCAGGATATTAACGATAAAAATGCGGCATGGATCCATGCTTACCTGCACCGGAAGGAAGGTGATTCATGGAATGCAGATTACTGGTACAACCGGGCAGGAAGAAAAAGACCTTCTGTGCCGCTGGAAAAGGAATGGGAAGAAATAGTGAGGGAGTTGATTGGTTGATTGGTTGATTAGTTGATTAGTTGATTGGTTGATTGGTTGATTGGTTGATTGGTTGATTGGTTGATTGGTTGATTAGTTATTGCTTACAGTGTTAATTTGTCAAATGGTTAAATGGTTTGATTGCTATTTAAATCATTTATTAACTTTCTCATCATTCATCATTCATATTCATAAATACCGGTTCATCTGCAAAATCAAATCCGGGTCGGGACAATTGGCTAAATATTTTTCTTTTTCAGAAAGCCTGCATACACCGGGATAATCGCCTGTGTTGCCTTCCAGGTCGAGTATGATTTGAAAATGCAGGTGGGGAGGCCAGTGCCCGTTTTCAAACTGCATTCCGAATTCAGCAAAAACATCTCCCTTGCCTATCCGCAGGCCTTCCTGCAGATTTTTTATTGAATTCAGGCTGAGATGCCCGTATAAAGTATAAAAAGTGCAGCCCTCAAGATGATGCGTAAGGATTATTGTCACTCCGTAATTGCCATATTCATTATGAAAAGCAAAACTGTGAACAATGGCTTCAAGCGGTGCCATCACCGGCGTATTCGCTTCGCCCCAGATGTCGGTGCCAAGATGAAATCTTCTTGGTTCTTCACCCGGCTGAGCCGCATCAAAAACCCTGCTCCTGCCGTACACACTGCGGTGTTCAGCATACCCCCCAATGCCATAGCGGGCGCCGGCTGCCTGCAGTTTGTTTTTCACCCAGGCAGAAAATTTATTTGTGTCATTAAAAATTTCACCCGTCAGATCCCTGTTGCTTTCAGAAAAATCCATGGCCAATAAATTATCTTTTGCCGGCTGAAAAGGAACCAGTGGGTGAAATGTTGATTTGTTCTTATTAATCAACTGCACAAATCCGGCTTTCATCATCTTCAGAATTTTTTTCAAAGTAAAAAAAGTCCCGCCGGATTGGCGGGACTGAGTATAAGTAGTAAATTACCCATTACCTTGTTACCACCAGCCTGCCTGCAGCCAGCCGCTCGCCAGCCGGGTTGCGGAATTCGATTACATACACCCCGGCAGCAAGCCCGCCGGCGCTGAAATCAATCCTGTGATAAGGGCCGGTTGTCACTTCGTGGCGTTCAATAATCTTTCTGCCTTTCATATCAATTACATTCACTGTAACCGGCGATCCGGGTTGTTCTACATAATAAGATACATAGAAGGCACCGCTGGTCGGGTTGGGATAAATGAACAGGTTGGATGATGGCAAGGCGGTGAACGTGACACCTGAAGTTGTATTTACACAACCATTCACATCGGTTACTCTTACTGAATAGGTGCCGAGATGGTAAGCATCCACTGTGTAAGATGAACCGGTAATGGCGCCATTGGGTACACCATTTACAAACCACTGGTAGGTAGAGCCGGCCGGGTTGGAATTTACAGTCACCGTTGTCAGCATTCCGGGTCTGAGTTGTGTTTGACCTGCCGGGTTCAAACTGAGACTTACCGTGGGCAGCGGATTTACAATAAGTATTGCCGCATTTGAATTTACCGGTCCGCAACCTGTATTCGACATCACACAGCGATACTGACGGTTCGGCGCCGGTGACACTACCGGTTGTACATTAGTTAAAGTTAAAGTAGTCGAAGTGGCGCCGGCAATATTAGTCCATGTTGTACCACCATTGGTGCTCACCTGCCACTGTGTTGTTTGAATAGTGCCTGTGGCAGCCACAGTGAAACTTACATTATCGTTCTGGCACACCGTTCTGTTTGCCGGTTGGGTTGTAAACACAATCGCTGTATGCACAGTCACGGTAACCGTACGCGGAGCCGATGTACAATTTACCGGGCCAGGAATCAGGAATGTAATTTCCCAGCTGCTGAGCGAGCCTACATCCGCACTCAAGTCATCTGCAATAAACAATTTCCATGTGCCGTTTGGATCGCCGGTAAACATGGATAATGACGGTGTGCCCTGTGTAAGTGAGCCAATCGGTGCAGGGAATACATCCGTTGCACCAATATTAGTTGGTCTGTAAGTGCCCGTGGCATTCAATGCGGCATCGGCCATCAGGTTTCCGGCATCGTCAAATGTGTAGCTCTGCCCGGTTATATCAACACTGCCGCCCACATCCGACATTAATATTACGTTTTCGCCTGTTGGCGATTGCAGTACAATATCAATGTCGTCGGGGAAAGAATGTTTCATTCCCTTCAGGCCAACTGATTTTACCACAGCATTGGAGGGTAATCCTGATACAACAATTAAATCGGGATAAGGATCACCCGGCCCTGCAGGGCTGGAACCCGGAGCTCCTGCAGGTATAGTGACAGCGCCACCTGCTGAGAATGTTTTGGTTTCTGTGCTGCTATTGGTAACTGTAACCGAATAAGTAGTAGTTGCCGCCGGGTTTGCATATACCGTGTTTGCCGCTGTGCCTGCCACATAAGGAGTAGTGGCGCCTGCATCAGTAAATAATCCTGTTACTGGAGTCCATACACCGGCATCGGGTGTTGCATAATTGATGGTAATCGACCAGGAAGTAATAATTCCATCATCACCGGCAAATGCATCAGATGCAATCAGGTTCCATGTGCCATTCGGAACAGAGAACAAGCTTGCAAATGTTGTTACATTGGAAAGATAAGGCGCCACACCAACTCCATTGATACCATCGGGCAAATAAGTGCCTGTGAACGGTGCTGTACCGGATGATACAGGTGTTGTTGCAGTAGAGCTGATGGTTGTATTGGTAAAATTATCTCCGGATCCGCCTCGCTCTCTCACAAGATTCAGAATATTTCCATTCGGCGCCTGCAGGTTAATTGTCACATCACCATCCCATGTATGCGTGATATTGAAATTGACACTTACACTTTGTACAGCCCCGGTTACTCCTGACACATTCAGCCCGGTTACAGCAGGAGGAGTTAGATGAGTGAATGAAACACTAATAGGCCCCGATGAAGTAGTGTTTGCAACCGGCGGCAATGATGAGGAGGTAATGGATAAGGGCTGAATTGCTCCGGCGCAAATAACAGGCGCTGCCGGTGAAACCACAGGAACCGGTGGCGTGAATTTCACATCAACAGTAGTGGTGTTCTGACAACCGGTTGCTGTATTGGTGCCTGTAACTGTATATGTGGTATTTGATGTGGGGTTAGCCGTAACGGTGGCACCGGTAGTGGCACTTAATCCGCTTGCAGGCGACCAGGTATATGTATTAGCGCCGGATGCTGTCAATACGGTAGGAGCACACTGGTTGTTTTTGGAAACAGAAACTGAAGGAAGGCTGTTTACGGTCAGTGTGGCTTCATTTGAAGTAGCTGCCGGCGTGCAGGCGCCTGAAATTATACAACGGTATTTATAATTATTCAAAGTAGGCAGCACATCGCTGATGGTAAGTGTTGCCGTTGTTTGACCCGTGTAAATAAATCCGCTTGGGTTGGTGGGTGAACCTGTGGTGATGTTTACAAACCCGCTGCCCATATCTACCTGCCATTGATAAGTAAGACCGGTACCCGTGGCTGTTACAGAAAATGTCGTTGTGCCACCAGCACAGGCATTTCTGCTTGCAGGCTGACCTGTTATGGCCGGAACCTGGTTTACAGTAATGGTAACATTTGTCGGCGCCGAATTGCAGGTGCCGTCATTTACAATTACTCCATAAGTAGTAGTAGAAGCAGGCGATGCATAAACCACACTTATAGGTGTGCCGGCAGTATAAGAAGTGGTAAGGCCGGCATCGGTAAACAACCCTGCAACCGGGCTGAAGATACCCTGACCCAATTCAGCAAACGTAATGCTCCAATCGGTAATGGCGCCAATATCGCCACCCACATCATCTACAATAAATAATTCCCACACGCCATTATTATTTCCTGCACCAAAAGAACCAAGTGAGGGTGTTGCCTGGGTTATTGCACCCGGGCCAGGTGCTGCCCAGGTGTCGCTCGAACCTATATTTGTGGGAAGGTATGTTCCGCTTGCATTAAATGCTGCATCAGACATTAATGAAGCTGCTGCATCACTGAATGTGAAGTTTTGCCCTGTGGCATCTGTACCTCCACCCACATCCGACATCAATACTACACTCACTCCTGATGGCGACCGGAGTAATATATCTACATCATCGGGGAAAGTATGAGAAAATCCATTTATAGTTACTGATTGCACAACGGTAATTGCAGGTAATCCGGCAACTGCAATGGTGGATGGATAGGGAGCTCCCGGACCGCTGGTGCCAATTCCGGGAATAGTTACACCCGGGCCGCCACCAAAGCTGGTTGTCGGCCCACCTCCCACAGTTATTGCCTGGCTTCCTCCGGGGCATATGGCTGCACTTGTTGGCGTTACCGGCGGAGGTGATGGCGATGTGAGAACCGTTAATGTAGCAGGGTTAGATATTTCAGGTAATCCGCCATCAGGGCATACAAGCACACAGCGGTACTGATAGCCATTCATGGACGTCAATGCTCCGGTAATATTTAATGTGGGTGTATTAACACCTGAATAAACACCGGTATTGGTCAAATAAGTAAACCCTGAACCGGTATTTACCTGCCAGTTGTAATTGATGCCCGAAGGCGTGGCGGTTACTGTAAACGATGTATTAGCCCCCGAACATACGGTTGCATTGGATGGCTGACCGGTTAAATTAATCGGGAAACAACTGGTTGGAGGATCTGTAAATGTAATGCTCCAGCTGCTCCAGTTACCCAAATCGCCGCCCAGGTCATCTACTATAAATAAATTCCATGTGCCATTATGATTGCCATTTCCGAAAGTGGATAAAGTCGGTAGTGGTTGGGTTATACTTCCGGGGCCGGGTGCAGGAAAATTATCGGGTGTGCCAAAATTGGTGGGTTTATAGGTGCCAGATGGCAGTACGGCATTGTCGTCGAGTGACAGTGCAGCTGCATCATTAAATGTGTAATTATGATTAATCCAGTCTGCGCTTCCACCTGCATCAGATACCAGTATCACATTGGTGCCGGAGGGTGATTGCACCATAATGTCAACATCGTCGGCCCATGTATGATTCAATCCGTTGATAGTAACTGATTTTACCAGGGCGCCCAGTGGCACTCCACTCACTGAGATGGTGGCTGGATAAGGTGTGGCATTGCCGCTGCTGGGAATGGTGCCTCCACCGCCATTGAAAGTATAATCAAGCTGTGTACGCTGGTTATTATTTGAAAAAATATTTCTCGCAGTTGTATTAGCGGAATTGATCAGCGCATTGATTTCTGCCTGCAGTGCATCCTGCGGATAAGCAGGATTTTTTCTCAACACGTTCGAGCTGTAAATCGCTTCTTTTTCAGCCTGCACTTTGCGGTTATATACACTGCCTGAGGCAGTGATTTGATGTTTGTAAATCTCTTTACCGGCATTAGTCACTTTATATTCTACCTGGCCCTGCTGATTGGTGTAAACGGTATATTCAACCCCGGGATGTGAAGCGCCTTGCTTGGCCTGTTCCAGCATTTTAGCGGCAGCTCTTGCTTTTTCCAATGCTTCTTTTTCATTGGCTGTTCTTTTTTCTTCTTCATCCGATAACTGTAGGGGCTGTTGCTCGTTTGTTCCCGCAATTCTGTATGATAATTTCGGATTTGCCCTGAGCTTGGCTTCCATCAGGGCGGCTTCCTGCTTTTTCTGTTCAGCTTCTTTTTTTACCTGCTCTTCTTTCGATGGCTCCTGGGCCATGGCGGCGTGCATCGTAATGCTGGCAATGATTACAAAAAATAAAGACTTGAATACCGGGCTGAGTTTCCTGCTCCCTGTTTTTCTGAAGGGTGTCGTTAATCGAAACGGGTAAAGAGCTGACATAGGCAGTTATTTGTTTTGGTAATAAAAATTATCGCTCTGTTAACAGCGACCTAAGTTAGTGCTTTTTTTATTATTCAAACAAAACCCTTTTAAAAAAAACCGGCCCTCATTTCTGACTAATTTTTTTTCTGAATCAAGGCTGAAAAAGTGGTCTTTCCTTTAAAACAGCAGGTTAAAATATTTATTCTTTTTACCCGTTTTATACACATGACCCGGTGGCAGATATGCCTGCAAAAAAAATACTTACCTATCCGTTCAGCTACTTTGCTGGCTGCTCTCTTTTTTATTGAAAATTGCCATGCGCAAATGATTACCGGCGTATGGACCGGCCGCATCAATAAGAAAAAAACCGAACTGAAAATAATTCAGAAGGGCGACAGCCTGTTGGGCACTTCGTATTATTTTGAATCGGCAAACAATTACCGCCGTTATTCTATCAGGGGATATTTTGACGCAAATACCAACCAGGCCTTGTGGTGGGACGACCAGTTGCTTGAAGAAAAAACCGGCAGGTACAGCCTGGGTTCCCCTGGTAAAATTCCTTACTTCTCCGTCGCAGATTTTAATTGTCCCGGCAGCGACAAAATGTTCCTCGACGGAAATGCTTTTTTAAAAAATGACCGGGAGGATATTAAAGGACCTGTGCATCTTGAAAAAACAACAACACCTGTGTTCTGCGATGAATGGGATTTCATTATTGATAATTATACAAGCGGCGCCAATAAGCCGGACCTGATTGACAGCGTGGCGGCTATTGCTTCAATGCCTGATTTCCCGCCGGTAAAAAAAACAGGTGAAGCCGGACGGACGGAAACATTGGCGGTAAAACCGAATGCAAAAGAAAAGACAGAAACAAGTTTGACTGAAACTCCGTTACTACTTCAGAAGAATCAGACGGCGCAAAACATCATTGAAGATAAATTCAGGCAAAGGGAAAAACTTATTATAGCTGAAATTCCGCTTGCCGGCGATTCCATTGAATTGCGTTTTTATGATAATGCCGAAATTGACGGCGACTCCATTTCACTTTTTCTCAACGACAGGCTGATTTTTCAGCACATCAGGCTTACTGCTTCGGCCTATACCATCAAACTTCCGGTTAGTGAGTTAATTGACAGCAACGAACTGGTGATGGTGGCGGAAAATCTCGGGGAAATTCCACCCAACACATCTTATATGGTGGCACTTTGCGATGGCAGGCGGTATGAAGCCGTTCTATTCAGCACTGAGCAAAGCAGCGCTGTTGTAAGGCTGGTTAAACCAAAAGCAGTGCGTAATACTAATCAAAACTGATTTTTGCAAAAACGGGGAAGTGATCGGATGAAAAACGGCCGCCCCATGTTTGTGAAAGCGTGGCATGCTGCAGCACTTTCCATTTTCCTTTCAGAAAAATATAGTCAATCGGTTCGTCACTCACTTCTTTTGTAGTAAATCCATTGAAAGTTCCTGACGGACCGTAATGCGGCGTAATGCTTATTTCTTTGCTGTCGCTTACATGCAGCGGGTCGGCCGGGTTTGTCAGAATTTTTATTGGTTCAGCAGAAGGTTTTGCGTTAAAGTCACCCAGTATGATAACGGGGCTTTCGCCGGCAATGATTTTTATTTTATTTAATAAAAGTTTGGCGCTTTCCCTTCGTGCTTCTTGCCCGATATGATCGAAGTGGGTATTAAAAACAAAAAATGTTTTTTGCCCTGATTTCATTTTCAACTCAGCCCAGGTGACAATGCGTGTAATGGCTGCATCCCAGCTTTTGCTTCCCGGCATTTCCGGCGTCAGCGACAGCCAGAAGGTGGCTGATTGAAGCAGCTTCAGCCTGCTTGTATCATAAAATATGGCTGAATATTCACCCCCGGTTTTTCCATCATCCCTGCCAGCGCCGGTATAGGTGTAGTTTGGCAGCCGCTGTTGTAAGTCCATCACCTGGTCATGCAGGGCTTCCTGCACACCCAGTATCTGCACTTCATGAAAAAGGACCTGTGAGGCAACTTTATCTTTCCTGTAAGGCCATGCATTCAAACTGTCGGCTGCTGTATTGAGCCGGATATTAAAACTCATTAAATTCAGCTCCTGTGCCGGAAGAGATAATGCAAGCAGGAAAGAAACTAAAAGGATAATTCCGTTCATAACAGCATTATGAAAACAAATGTAGGATGAAAACAACTGTCAGCGATATACATGTAATACTCCGATAATTTTTCTGAAGTGGATTGCTGAAGTTTATGTAAGAATGTGAGTATAGGTACGTTATTTTTCATCAACCCGGCTTTATGGCTGAGTTTGAAAAAAATTCCAGGTTATTTTCGTTCCGTAGGAACGAAAGGTGGGTAGAATAAATCGAAGGTTTTTTTTGACGTTCCGTAGGAACGTTGGGTGCACTGGCAACAAACACCCGGCGTTCCGATGGAACGCATGAATGGTTCCTTGAACATATACTACCCACTCCCGGTTGCGACCGGGATCCCTACGGGACAAAAAAAAGTATTAAGATATTACCGGAGTATTGAACAATAATTCACAGTAATTAAACATTTATTCAATTATTATTTGTTGAATTGATTATTCTTTATAATTTCAATCATTAACAATTAAAATCTTACTGACCCCTTTATGCAAACCAACCCAGCGCACAGCCGCGATTACTCTGTTGTGACCAATCATCATTTCGCCGAAACAAGGCGAGACAATGTTACCGGACAGCAAACATTATTTGCACTACGTTCCTTCAAGGATGGAGAAGTAATAAGCCCTTTCGGTGCCGCCTTTGTTTCGGATAAACCGTCGTACCTGACGGTGCAAACCGGCAATAAGGAGCACATAGCGCTGCATCCTTATTTTTTACAGCACATCAATCATGGTTGCCATCCCAATTGTTTCTTCGATACCACTGCCATGCAGGTTGTCGCTCTGCGTGACATTGAAGCCGGCGAAGAGTTCACTTTCTTTTATCCCTCTACTGAGTGGGAAATGGCCAGCCCGTTTCAGTGTTATTGCAACCAGCCGGATTGCATCGGTTTTATCAGGGGTGCGGCACATATACCTGAAGAAATATTGAGCCGCTACCGGCTGAGCGATTTTATCCGGAAGAAGCTGAAGTCAAGACAGAGGAGATTGAAAAAGGTATAGTTCAGATTTAAGTATCCCGAATAATTCTTTATAATAAACCTTTGTGAGTTGGACATTGATTTTCAAAAAAGAAATGTTCAACTTTCAATGCTCAATATTCAATGTTCAATTATAAAACCATGATTTAATGAAGATGCCCAGGTAAACGGGAAAAGGAAGGGAATTACACCACCACATTAATCATTCTGTTCTTCACATAAATCACTTTCTTCGGCTGCTTGCCGTCAAGCCATCTTTTTACCACCTCATCCTGCAGCACCATTTCTTCTACCTGCTGTTGTGTGGCGCCGAGGTCAATGCTGAGCTCGGTTCGTGTGCGGCCGTTGATAGCTACAGGATAAATCTTGGTCGTTTCTTTCAGATACTTTTCTTCAAACGTTGGAAAAGCTGCATCGAGAACAGTAGTGGTATTGCCGAGTGCATGCCACAGCTCTTCTGCCACATGCGGGGCATAGGGCGCCAGTAATATGAGCAGCGGTTCAAGTATAGCTTTTTTATGACATCTGAGGTCGGTGAGTTCATTTACACAAATCATAAATGTGCTCACCCCGGTGTTGAAGCTGAACCGTTCGGTATCTTCTTCAATTTTCTTTATCGTTTTGTGCAATACTTTCAGTTCGGCTTCGGTGGGCGCCTCACCCCTGCCCTCTCCTGACGGAGAGGGAGATGAAGTCGTCCATATGGGGCCTTTCACTTCATCAAAAAATAATCTCCAAAGTTTTTTAAGAAAGCGATGCACACCTTCAATACCTTTTGTATCCCAGGGTTTATCCTGTTCTATTGGACCAAGAAACATTTCATACATACGGAAAGTATCCGCGCCGTATTTCTCAACCATATCATCCGGGTTCACTACGTTGAAATAGCGTTTGCTCATTTTTTCCAGTCGCGAACCGCAGATATATTTTCCATTCTCAAGAATAAATTCTGCTGTTTCAAACTCGGGTCTCCATTTTTTAAAGCGTTCAATATCCAGCTCCAGCCCATCGGTCAGCACAACCTCCGTGTGAATCTCATCCGTTGAATAATGATCTTTCAGACCGGCCGAAACAAACTTATTGCTGCCATGAACCCGGTAAACGAATCTTGAATCGCCGCCAATCTTTCCCTGGTTCACCAGCTTCTTATACGGCTCTTCATACCCAATCAACCCTAAATCATAAAGCACCTTCGTCCACATGCGGCTGTAGAGCAAATGACCAACAGCATGCTCGGTGCCGCCGATGTATAAATCCACCTGTCCCCAGTAATCACTTGCTTTGCGGCTGCAAAATTCATTTTTATTGCCGGGGTCCATGTATCTTAAAAAATACCAGCTGCTGCCGGCATAACCCGGCATGGTATTCACTTCCCGCACGCCAGCTTTATAATTTTTCCATCCTGTCAAATGCCACAGCGGTCCTTCGCCGTCAGGCCCGGGCTTCAGGTCATCCATGTGAGGCAACAGCAAGGGCAGTTCACTATCATCAAGCGGGCAAGCCACACTGTCTTTCCACACAATAGGGAAAGGTTCGCCCCAGTAGCGCTGCCGGCTGAAGGCAGCATCCCGCATTTTATAGTTCACTTTTCTTTCGCCAATACCCATTTCTTCCAACCGCATAATTACCACTTCGATGGCATCACGCATTACCATGCCATTAAGGAAATCGCTGTTCTCAAGTATGGCATCTTTGGTGGGGTTGGCTTCATCGCCGTTGTAATGATGGCCGATAATGTTGGTGATAGGAATATTGAAATGCCTGGCAAACCTGTGGTCCCGTTCATCACCGCAGGGCACGGCCATGATGGCGCCGGTGCCGTAACCAATCAATACGTATTCAGAAATCCAGATGGGGATTTTTCTGCCGCTGAAAGGATGAATGCAGTAAGCGCCGGTAAACACACCGCTGATTTTTTTCTCCGCCATCCGCTCCCGTTCACTGCGGCTGTTTACATACTCAAGATATTTCTCCACTTCAACCCGGTGCTCATCCGTTGTTATTTGTTTTACCAGTTCATGTTCGGGAGCCAATACCATAAAGTCAACGCCGAAGATGGTATCGGGGCGGGTGGTATAAACACGGAGTTTCAACGCCTCACCCCCGGCCCCTCTCCTGGCTGAGAGGGGGGCTACATTCTGCTCCTGTTTCGATAATTCATGATTGATAAATGTCTTGATTTTATTAATTACTGATTCAATATCATTCAACACTTCATCATTAGTAAATCTTAAAAGTGACAGCCCAACTGAGTTCAGGCATTTTGTCCTGATTTCATCAAATATTTTTTGCTCCGCTTCATTATGATATTCACCATCAATTTCTATAACAAGATTTACCTGCAGCAGGGCAAAATCAACTATATATCCTTCTATAGCATGTTGCCTCCTTACTTTTACACCCAGTTTGTTATTCCTTATTCGCTGCCATACGACACCCTCTGCTTCAGTTTGTTTTTTTCTGTTTGCACGACCATAGCTCTTTAATGTTTCCCAAATAGTCTTATCAGCTGTTTTAAAAAGCTTTTTTGTTTTTGCGGATTCATCTTTCCCCTCTCCGCCAGGAGAGGGGTTAGGGGTGAGGCCAAAATCTATCTCTGCCCCGCTGCTCTTCCCGATCCAGTTGCTCTGCATCTCCTTCATGCTTTCGCTGAATGCCACCTGCTCTAATCCTTCCAATAACCGATCAGCATATTCGGTTATTCTTAAATACCACTGCCGCAGTTTCTTTTTCACCACCGGGTGGCCGCCGCGTTCGCTTACGCCGTTCACCACTTCATCGTTGGCCAGCACGGTGCCCAGCGCCTCGCACCAGTTCACTTCGCCGTGGCCGCAATAGGCAAGGCGGTATTGCATCAAAATGTCCTGCTGTGTTTTTTCATCAAAAGAATTCCATTCGGCAGCAGTGAATGATGCCGGTTGCTGGTTGCCGGTTGCCGGTACAGAATGATTGATGTTGCCTTCTTTTTCAAAAGCAGCAATAAGATTTGTTATCGGTTCAGCTTTCTTTTTCTTCCGGTTGTAAAACGAATTGAACAGTTGCAGAAAAATCCATTGTGTCCATTTATAAAACTCAGGGTCGCTGGTGCGAACCTCCCGATCCCAGTCGTAGCTGAAGCCGATATTGTCGAGCTGCTTTCTGAAGTTGTTGATGTTATTCTCTGTAGCAATAGCCGGGTGAATGCCATGCTCAATGGCATACTGCTCGGCCGGCAGGCCGAATGCATCGTAACCCATCGGGTGAAGCACATTAAAGCCCTTCAGCCGCTTGAACCGTGCATAAATGTCTGAAGCAATATAACCCAGCGGGTGACCCACATGCAGCCCTGCCCCGCTTGGGTATGGAAACATATCGAGCACATAATACTTCGGCCTGGTGGATTGATTGGATACTTTATACACCTTATTTTCTTTCCACCACTGCTGCCATTTTTTTTCGATATCTCTGAACTTGTACTCCATAATCACTGGTAAGTCAAAATTAAAAATTCAAAAAGAGCAAATCGCAGCTGGTCTTTTGAATTCTGACTTTTATGTTTTTTTTATGGGCCCGGCTGAAATGCTTTTATTAAGCTTCCGTTGCGCCTGCCCGCCGTATCCGCCACAGGCGGAGCAGGCGGGTCGCATTCTTGTACTTCCTGTAATTCTATTCATCTATTCAGCTAAAATGATGATAAGAATTCCTGCAGTCAAATGGAGCCCCGAAAAATCGGGGCAAGGGACGTTGAGCAATCCCGATCATTATCGGGATGTGAAAGAAGACCTAAAAAATTTTTTCTTCCTTTCACTCAAAAATATCAGCCGCTGCCAATCGTTTGGTAAGCGGCAAATTTACGGATTGCCTTACACATCGGCACAAATCAGTTACATTTGCCCTTACGCAATAAGGTGCATACTAAAACCAAAAATCAGTACCATGGTAAAACCGGGCAGGGCCTCCATCAAACGCGGCAAACCATCTTACTTCATGTCCATCCTGGGTGTCACGCTGGTGCTTTGCCTGCTGGGCATTATTGGCATCATCACCATCAACAGCCGCAAGCTCATCACCAACCTGAAAGAAAGTGTGGAAGTGCATGTGTTTCTGAAACAGAATATAAAAGACACAGCAAGGGAACGGCTGCAAAACTACATTGCCTCGCAGCCTTATGTGAAAGAAGTGGAATATACCGATAAAGAAACGGCGAAAAAGGAATGGCTGAAAACAGGCGGTGAAGATTTTACCGAGTTTATTGACAACAGCCTGCTGCCCGCCAGCATTGATTTTAAACTGAAAGCCGAATTCCTTGATTCGGCAAAGCTGGCGGCTGTCAAAGCGGAGCTTTCGCAATTTCCCATTGTGGATGAAGTCCGCTACCCCATTGCCGTGGTGAACAAAATGGTTTCCAATTTCCGTACCATCAGCATTGCGCTGCTGATTGTAGCAATTCTTATTTCTGTAATGGTCATCATCCTGATTGATAATACCATCAGGCTGGCCATGTTCAGCAACCGGTTTTTGATAAAAACCATGCAGATGGTGGGGGCTACCCGCTGGTTTATTGCCCGCCCGCTTGATGTGCGGGCCATCATCAATGGCTCCATCAGTGGTGTCATCGCCACAGCCATTGTGTACCTGCTGATGCTGCTGGCTGAAAACTTTTTTGACGGGTTTAAAAAACTACACGACACCCAATCGCTTACCCTGCTCGGCTTTGTACTGGTGCTACTCGGCATCGGCATCACCTTGTTCAGCACCCACCGGAGCGTAATCAAGTATTTGCGTATGAAGCTGGATGAGTTGTATTAAGGCAATAGATTTTAGATAATAGACAATAGACAACAGACAATTGGCAAACTATGGCGGTCACCCATTGACTATTCACCACTGACCATTCACGAAAATGTCTATATTGCAGCCCTAAATTTTCCTTCATGGCAGAAAAGAAAACAACGGCACATGCTACCGGGTTATTCGAAAAACAAAATCTGTGGCTGATGCTGGCCGGCGCCGCTGTTATTGCTATCGGTATGCTGCTGATGGCCGGCGGTAAAAGCAAGGATCCTGCCGTATTCAATTATGATGAAGTGTACAGTTTCACAAGAATTACACTGGCGCCCCTGCTCATCATTGCCGGGCTGGTGATTGAGATTTACGCTATTTTCAAAAAAACCAAAAATTAATCAGCCCATGTGATAATTTGCCGATGTGCTGATGTAACGAATTCTGAAATCTCTATCAGCACATGGCCAATTCACTGATTGGCACATCCCCCATGAACATTGTTGATGCCATCATTATCGCCATTGTGGAAGGTATTACCGAGTTTCTTCCTATTTCTTCCACCGGGCACATGATCATTACCAGCTACCTGCTTGGCATTCATAAAGAAGAATTCACCAAACTGTATGAAGTATCTATCCAGTTCGGGGCCATACTTGCTGTTGTTGTTTTATATTGGAAAAAATTCTTTGCCCCGATAGCTACCGGGGTCAAAGGCTGGCAATTTTATGCAAAGCTGGTTGCCGGCGTATTGCCGGCACTGCTGCTGGGCTTTTTGTTTTCTGATGAAATAGATGCCTTGCTTGAAAGCCCCGCCACGGTGGCCATCACCATGCTGGCCGGCGGTATCATTCTTGTTTTTATTGATAATCTCTTCCGGGTTCATACTATTGAGTCAGATGAACAGATTAGTTTCCCCCGCGCCTTTCTTGTAGGCTGCTGGCAGGTGCTGGCCATGATTCCCGGCGTGAGCCGCAGCGCCGCTTCCATCATCGGCGGCATGCAGCAGAAGTTTACAAGACACCTGGCTGCGGAATTTTCTTTCTTCCTTGCTGTGCCTACCATGCTGGCGGCAAGCTGCTACACTATTTTTATTAAAGACTGGAACAATGGTTTGCTGAACCGCAAGGGTTATGAGATTATAATGGAAAGCAGGGAAAACATGATATCCTTTTTTACCGGCAATCTTGTGGCATTCGTGGTGGCTATGCTGGCAATAAAATTTTTCATCAATTATCTTAAGCTGCATGGTTTTCGTTTGTTTGGTTATTACCGCATACTGGGCGGGCTTATTCTGCTGGGCATCATCCTGAGCGGCGTGATGGAAAACGGTTAAGCATTTTCTCTTTATCTTTCCTTTCATTTCCTTAAAACCAACTGCATGCAGACCGCTTCGAAAAAAGTAATAAACGGCTGGGCCATGTACGACTGGGCCAACAGTGTGTACAGCCTGGTGATTACTTCCACTATTTTACCGGCCTATTATGAAGCGGTCACCAAACAAAGAGTGGACGATTCCGGAACGGCCTATATCAGTTTTCTCGGACGAGAATTTGTCAATACATCTTTATATAATTACACCCTGGCAATTGCTTTTTTTATCGTGGCGCTTATTTCGCCAATGCTTTCTTCCATTGCCGACTATAAAGGCAATAAAAAAAGTTTCCTGAATTTTTTTCTCACAATGGGCAGCCTTGCCTGCGGCTTGCTTTTTTTATTTAATACTCCCACCGGCCGCACCAGTGCTGTGGCATCCAACCTCGGCTTTGGATTAGTGTGCATGATTGCCGGTTGTGTCGGTTTTTGGGCCAGCCTTGTTTATTACAATTCTTTTTTACCTGAGATTGCCGCGCCGCAGGACCGTGACCGCATCAGCGCCAAAGGTTTTGCCATGGGCTATATTGGCAGCGTCATTTTGCAAGTCATTTCTTTTTTGCTTGTTTTTTTTCCGGGCATAGTGGGCGGCAATACAACAGAAAACGATGCTTCCACCATCCAGTTCCGGATGTCGTTTTTACTGGTGGGTGTCTGGTGGTGGGGCTTTGGCCAGTTTGCCCTGAGCCGGTTGCCAAAGCCGGAACCGGCTGGTGAAGGAAACAGGCAAAACATTCTTTTCAGCGGTTATAAAGAGCTGGGTAAAGTTTGGCGCCAGCTTACTCATTTGCCCGTACTGAAAAGATACCTGGCCGCATATTTCTTTTACAATATGGGTGTGCAGACAGTGATGCTGGCAGCCACTTTATATGGTAAAAGTGAACTGGCTATACCCGACACTTTTCTGATTGTTGCCATCCTCATCATCCAGCTGATTGCAATTCCGGGAGCTTATCTCATTGCAAAATTGTCGGCCCGTATCGGTAACCTGAAAGCCCTTATGCTCTGTGTAAGCTTATGGGTGTTCATCTGCATTGATGCTTATTTTATTCCCAGGGGAGATATAATACATTTCAGTATTCTTGCAGCAGTGGTTGGTTTTGTTATGGGCGGCATCCAGGCGCTCAGCCGCAGCACCTATGCCAAGCTGATGCCGGTGACCAGGGACACTGCTTCGTTTTTCAGTTTTTATGATGTGGCTGAAAAAATCGGCATCGTGGCGGGTTTGTTTTTGTTTGGCTTCCTGGCGGAAATCACCCGCTCGCAGCGTACTTCCGTACTGATGCTGATGACATTTTTTATAATCGGGCTGCTCTTACTTTTGTACACAAGAACAGTTCAAAAGAAACACACATCAGCATAAACTGAATGAAACTGTACTCCATCAACACCGGCTACTTCAAACTCGATGGCGGCGCTATGTTTGGCGTAGTGCCGAAAAGCATCTGGCAAAAAATAAACCCGGCCGATGAAAACAACCTGTGCCGCTGGGCGCTGCGTAGTTTGCTGATTGAAGACGGCAGGCGGCTGATTCTCGTTGACAACGGCATCGGGGATAAACAGGATGCAAAATTTTTCAGCTACTATTACCTGCACGGCGATGATACACTGGATAAATCCCTGGCTAAATATGGTTTTCACCGCGATGATATCACCGATGTGTTTTTAACCCATCTTCATTTTGACCATTGCGGCGGCAGCATTACCCGTGAGGGCGATAAATTGTTGCCCGCATTTAAAAATGCTGTATACTGGAGCAATCTGCAACACTGGAACTGGGCCGTGAACCCCAATGAAAGGGAGAAAGCTTCTTTTCTGAAAGAAAATATTTTACCCATGGATGAAAGCGGCCGGCTGAATCACATCGAAGTGGCGGATGCGGAAGCAGGCAGGCTGGGTGAAACGATTTTTACGGAAAATATTTCTCTCCGGTTTGTAAACGGGCACACACAGGCCATGATGCTGCCGCAGGTAAAATATAAAAACAGGACGGTGGTGTATATGGCCGATTTGCTCCCATCCGCCGGTCATATTCCCCTGCCTTACATCATGGGTTACGATATGTTTCCCCTCGCTACGCTGGAAGAAAAGAAAATGTTTCTGAATGAAGCGCTGGAAAATGACTACATCCTTTTTTTCGAACATGACCCGCAGCATGAATGCTGCACCCTGCAGCAAACGGAAAGAGGCATCCGACCGAAAGAGTTTTTTAAACTGGAGAGTCTGTGATGGATGGATTGTTTGATGGCTTGATGGTTAAATTGCTAAATGGTTGAATGGTTGCACGGCCTTGTAACTTCGCAAAACCAGGTGACTTTAATAACCATCAAACCGTTTAACCATCTGACCATTCCTAATTCCCCCGCAGCCTTACCAATGATGTCAGCGGATAGCGGAGGTTTTTATACGCCATCATGTCAATTTTCACTTTGCCCACTATTATCGGGCTTTCTACCCGCAGCACCACGTGGTTGGGGTCATCACTCACCCACACGGTCATTTTCTCGCCGCCTTCAAAAATAGTTCCCTTCAGCAGCAGCGGCTTGAACCGGATGGCCCGGAACTTACCATATTGTGTTTTCACCGTTTCCTTTCCCATGTACCGCAGGTACATGTCGAACACTTCATTATCCAGAAACATGCTGAATGGAATTTTATCGCCGGGTTTGTATTTGCCAAAATCAATATTGCGTGCATAATACATGGCGCTGAGCACATCCTGGATGCAATCGGGCACTTTGAACACGCCGCTGTTGGTAACCGCCGTGTTGGTGCTTTGGTTAAAACTGATTGTTTCGTAAATCCTGTACCCTCCTTCGTTTACATTTCGAATAAAACGCAGTGGCTGCAGCGTGGCTGTGTCAATGTAAGTTTCGTACCGGTCTCTTACCTTATAAATCCAGTCGTACGACGATTTTGTTTTTCCATCACCCACTACATGATATACGGTCCGGTTATTATAGTTTTCAAGCGTGGTGGTAAAGGTGGCATTGCCGGCATGAATATAAGCGCCGGCCAGTGAATAATACACATGAAAGGTAACCTGCTCGCCGGCCTGGAAAGCCCGGTTGCTGATACCGCAGAACACTTCATCCTGTCGAGTATTGATTTCTTTTGCCGTAACAGGGTATTTTGTTTTATTGTCAAAAGAAAAAAAGAATACCCCGATGTTCAAAAAAATAATGGTATCACGAAGCCGCATGTTGTTTCTTAAAAAGTTTTATGCCCAGTATCAATAAGCTGCCGATGGCTGCCGGCAACACCAGGTTGATAAACCATACCGTGGTAGTAACGAACCCGATGCCTAATGTATTGGCTGAAAAAACTGTAAATATTTCTTTGGCCACATATATCTTCTGCACCACCTCAAACAAAGCCACCGTAGGCACAACAGCCATAATAAAAAATACAAGCGAGATGGCCCAGAATGACTGCCACCATCCTGTTTCCACCGCAAAAAAACGGAGCAGCAGGTAATACTGCAGCACAAACACAGCATAACGTAACGCAGATAAAGACAACAGCTGCAACAGCAGTGTTGCATCGGCTTTTTCCAGTTCGCTGATGAGCCAGGCGTATTTTTTTATTCCCGGCAGTTTATCTATCCAATTTATCAGCCAGCCGATGCGGAAATAAATTACCGTTAAAAAAACAAGGGCTGCTGCTCCGCTGCTCAGCAACAGGTTAATCCATGTGGGCCAGCCCGAAAGGCCGGCAGCCACGATTGCCGGCTTTAATATATATAAACCGATTAGCCCGAAAAAAAAAGTAACAATAACCTGGCTGTAGCTGCCAAGCATGGTGAGTGAAATGACCCGAAGCCGGTTGCCTTCATCCATGTACAGCACACGGCCGAGATACTCACCGGTGCGATTAGGCGTGGTGACAGAAAATGAAACGCCGGAAAAAATTGCACGCAGCGACCGAAGAAAAGTAACCGGCTGTACTGACTGCACAGCCAGTTTCCACTTCAGCGCCTCCAGCGACCAGTTGATAAGCATCAGCACAAATACAGCAACAAGAATGATGACAGCGCTGCTGCCGAACGATTCTTTTATTTTTTCCCACGACCCGGCAAGATGAGGTTGGTTTTTTACCTGTATAAAAATAGAATAGGACAACCAGGCAAACAGCAAAGGACCGAGAATATAGTTGAGAAAGATTTTGATATTTTTGTTCAGCCTCATTAAGCTTGTAAAAATACTCTGCTGTTGCAAAAGCCCGTAAAAATAATTCTTGGCATTGACCCCGGCACGCTGCTGATGGGCTACGGAATAATAGAAGTGCGGGGTACAGCTGTGAGCATGAAAGAAATGAATGTGCTCAAGCTTTCCGGCAAAAAAGACAATTACACCCGGCTGCAACTGATTCACCAGAAAATTGAAGAGCTGATAAAAAAATACCGCCCGCATGAGTTCGCCATCGAAGCGCCGTTCTTTGGCAAAAATGTGCAGAGCATGCTCAAGCTGGGCAGGGCACAGGGTGTGGCCATTGCGGCTGCCATCAGCGCCGGGCTGCCCGTAACAGAATACAGCCCGAAAAAAGTAAAGCAATCCATTACAGGAAACGGGAATGCGGACAAAGAGCAGGTATGGAAAATGCTGCAGCGTATGCTGGCACTGAAAGAAATGCCGCAATATTTTGATGCCACTGATGCGCTGGCAGTGGCAGTGTGCCACCATTTCCAGGATAAACCGGCGCTGAAAACAAACGGTAAACTGAAAAGCTGGAAAGATTTTATTACAAAACACCCGGCACGGGTGAAAATGAAATAACAAAAAATAAATTCTATGTGCCACTATGAATCTATGTGCCTATGTGGTGGATAAACATTGCCACATAAGATCATAAGCACATCGCTAACACATAGATTATTATTTACCTGAAATTTTGTTTATTTTATTTAATATGAGAAAACACGCCATCTTCATTATTGCCATACTTTTTGCTCATCAGTTATTTTCCCAAACCATACAGCAAAAAGTAAATCAGTTCATAAAAGAAAATGAAAGCAGGCTGATGGAGGAGTATGTAAAATTTGTTTCCATACCCAACGTAACACGGGACACAGCCAACATACTGCGCAACGCCGCTTTTATAAAAATGATGATGGAACAGCGGGGCATAAAAGCAGAATACCTCGACGGCGCTACGGCAAAAGTAAACCCCGTGGTGTTTGGCGAAGTGAAAGTGCCGGGCGCAAAAACTACATTGGCTTTTTATGCACATTACGACGGGCAGCCGGTGAATGCCGATAAATGGACCGGCGGATTATCTCCTTTCAATCCTGTTTTTATTGATAAACCCATTGAGCAAGGCGGAAAAATAATTTCACCGGCCGGACATGTTTTACCGGACCCGATACCTGGCGGATGGCGGCTTACCGGCCGCGGCAGCGCTGACGATAAAGCCGGCGTGATGACAATACTGAATGCTTATGAAGCGCTGGTAAAAAACGGAGTGGCGCTGAAACATAACATCAAATTCTTTTTTGAAGGCGAAGAAGAACTTGGCTCTATTCACCTCGATGAAATTTTTACAAAGCACAAAGAAAAACTTGCCGCCGACCTGTGGATTATTGCCGACGGGCCAAGACATGTGTCGGGAAAAAAAATTATCAGCTTTGGTGTTCGCGGCGATGTGAACATGCACCTGACCGTGTATGGCCCGAAGCGGCCGCTGCACAGCGGCAACTATGGCAACTGGGCGCCCAACCCCGCAAAACTGCTGGTGGACCTGCTGGCAGGTATGAAAGATGAAAAAGGAAATGTGCTGGTGGAGGGATATTATGACGATGTGGTGCCGCTGTCGGCAAGTGAAAAAGAAGCGCTGGCAAAAATCCCGAATATTGAGGAGACGCTGAAGAAGGAGCTCGGCATTGCCGAACCCGAAGGCGGCGGTAAATCTTTTCTTGAGCTGCTGCACATACCTACACTTAATATTAATGGTATCCGAAGTGCTGATGTGGGAGAACTGGCGGCCAACATTATTCCTGTCAAAGCGGAAGCCACGCTGGACCTGCGGCTGGTGCTGGGCAATGAAGTAGATAAGCAAATTGAAAAAGTGATAAAGCATATTGAGAAAAAAGGATTTCATGTGCTCGACCGCGAACCCACCGATGAAGAAAGACTGAAATACGGCAAGCTGATTAAAGTGACTCATGGCAAAGGATATCCTGCACAAAGAACTTCATTTGATTTGCCGATAGCACAAAGCCTGGTTAGGGCCGTGCAAACGACAGCCCCCTACCCGGTGATTCTGCAACCTTCGGCCGGGGGCAGCCTGCCGTTGTATTTGTTTGAAAAACTGCTTGGCGCAAAAGTGATCAGCGTACCGGTGGTGAACTACGACAACAACCAGCATGCTGAAAATGAAAATGTGCAAATCAGTTTTTTGTTGGAAGGCATTGAAACCATGGCTGCCATTATGGTGATGGAACACCCGTAACCGCAAAGTGGTATTTTTTCTCCGTACAGGTTTCGGTAATTTCATAAGCATTTTATTCTTCCCAAAACCACTTTTATGAAAATTTACCGGCGCAACACCTGGCGCAACACCATCGGGCACGATAAAGCACAGCCTGTTCAGCTGATTTATGCAGAAAAATTTTCTGAGCTAAGCGAAATAATTAAAAGCGCTGCGCAAAATGGTTTTACGGTAAAACCGGTGGGCTCAGGACATTCGTTTAATGATATTGCCTGCAGCAATGGTTATATGGTTGACATCAGCCGCATGAATAAAGTGCTTACGCTTCCATCTTATATCAGGGAAAGTGAAAAACAAAAAAAACTGGTGCATGTGGAAGCCGGCATCAGCATCCGCCGTTTGAATGAGGAACTTGATAAACTCAATCTCGCCGTCGTCAATCTTGGCGGCATTGATCACCAGACACTGGCCGGCGCCATTGCCACCGCCACACATGGCTCGGGTATTGAACTGCCCGCTGTGCATGGCATGGTGCGTTCGGTATTGCTGGCGGCAGGCGATGGAAAAAACTACCGCATCGAACCGGCGAACGGAATTTCTGACCCCGCAAAATTCAATGAAGCGGATGTGACCCTGGTGCAGAATGATGATGATTTCAACGCTGTGCTGGTTTCCCTTGGCTGCACGGGAATAATTTATTCATACATACTGGAGGTGCTGGAGATGTACTGGCTCGAAGAAAGCAAGCAGGTGGACAAATGGTCGGCAGTGAAACCAAAGCTGAAAGATAAAAGCCTGCTAAAGGAAGCCAGGCATGTAATGGTGCTGGTAAACCCATACGAAACCAACGGCGATCATACCTGCCTGGTGACAAGAATCAACATTACTGCAAAACCGCCGCGTAACCTCTGGGACAGGGTGAGAAGTTTTGTGGCAGACACACTCAGCGAGTTGACCGTCACTTACTGGCTAGCCCGGTTGTCTTTCCGCTTCTTTCCAAAACGGATTCCCAAATCAATTAACCGCTCGATAAAGGGATTAAAAGATAAGCGCTATGTAAACAAAGCTCCCCGTGTTTTATACCAGGGCTCGGAGTTTATCAAAGAAAGAGCTTTTGACTCCGAGTTTGCTTTTGATATAAACAGTGATTTCACTAATGTGGCGGAGGAATTATTTAACACTGCAAAACATTTTGCAGAACAGGGAAAAATTTACCAGACCTCACCCATCGGCTTCAGGTTTATAAAAGAATCGGAAGCCTTACTGGCGCCTGAATATAAAAGAAGCATCTGCTATATTGATACGCCTTTTCTGAAAGGCACCATCGGCGCCGATGAACTGCTGGAGGCTTACCAGGATAGTATGTTCAGGGGCGGCGGCTTTCCGCACTGGGGTAAAAAGAATACAAGACTTGCGGCGCATCCTGAAAAGATA
>CAZDUO010000031.1:0-11489 GCA_964508655.1 uncultured Chitinophaga sp.
CTGCGGGCCGTGTTTTTATTTTTGTTATTTACCGTAGCTTAAACGCCTGGTTGACGGCTGAGTCAGTGAAAGGATTTTATTACTTGGCTGACAAATAAAAACCTTAAGGTTTTTTTTAGGTGCTATATCTGCCTGTACTCTTAATTTTTTTTGCAAAAAATCCAAAATTACGGATTCTGCTGATTGCTATGCAGGTCATTTATTGCGAAAACTGCAACCGGGAGAAAAGCATTTGCAAAATTCAATTTTTATATGCTCTTAAAATTGCTTTATCTTTAATAAGATAATCTTACAAACCAGTTAAACTATTTCTTATGAGACCTTTATCCTTGCTGCTGGTTTTTCTCTCTTTCCAGTTTATCCTCAACTGTACTTGTAAAAAAGATGAAGTTTTACAGCCTGAAACAGTTACTATTAACGGACAGACTTTTGGTTGTCGCGTAGACGGAGTACCATTTATTGCGGATAAATGGGACTATGGGTTTAATATACCGCCCATTAAAATTGAATGGCGTGCCAGACCTTTTTTAGGAGGCAGAGATATTTATGTTATTGCAAAGCGAGAAAATGAACAAATTGAGATTTGGCTAAATCATCCATTTACAAGCGGTATTAAAGAAGTAAAATTTAACACCCCTTCTTATCCAACTGCATATCCTCCACAAGATTATGCGTTATATAGAACAATTACTCCGTCCAAAGAATATATAACTACTAACATCCTTGGTGGGTATATTAATTTCATTATAGTTGACTCTGTTTCTGGAAAAATTCATGGTTTATTCGAATTTACTGGTACCGAGATATATTCAGGGAATAAAAAAACTGTTACAAACGGGGTATTCAAAAATTTCTGACATACTTAAATTCTCCAACCATTAAATTTTTACTTATGAAACCACAAGGTTGCTGTTTATTTTTTCGAATATTTTTTCTTTCTTCCCTAAATCTGCTAACTAATTTTATTTTCTCTCAAACCTAATACCCCTATACAGAAAAAGCAGATTCAATTTTTTTTTAACCTTGATAAATCTTTGATATCAACAAATATTCTACATGACAGAGCGTTCCCACTAAGCCGTTTTGATTTTTTTAATTCGGTTACAGATACAGTGGATTATGAAACAATAACGCAAGCATATTACGAACTTTATCAGGCAAATTACCAGCGAAATAATATGCTTGACCCTGCTGTACTTGATGATATGACACAATGGGAAAACCTAAGAGGGAGGGTGCCTATTTTGATTCTTGATTATCTATATAACAAGTTGGATACTTTAGCTATCCAAGACAACCTGCTTACATATCAGAATGGTTTTTTGTATGATGTACCGGGCCGCAGCCGTTCGCCTTATTTTACCCAACATTTGCAAATGGCATTTCCACTTGTTGAAGAAGTAAAATCAAACACCGTCACGTTTATGCTGATTCCGCATTTTGTGAGCAGAAATACCGGCTTAAATGTGCAACAGGTAACTATGGATTTTGGCACGGGGCCGCAAACATTAAATGGTGCGCTTGATTCATTGACCATAACATTTCAAAGTTCGGGAATTAAAACTGGTTCTATTACTGTTTTGCTTAGTAATGGTAACAGTTTTAGTTCAAACATTAAATTCCTTATTGGTGGAAATAACATTGAAATTGGGGGCAGGGTTCAGGCTCCTCCACATTGCGGAAAAGAATTGTTGCCTTCTAATTATCCATTTCAAGGATATGATGAGACACAGGCCTTTACTGGACTTTTTGAAGTAAATTATTATTATAGATCTGGTATTCCATGTAACGGCAATTTTCAAAATTTAGCTAAGCCAATAATTTTGATTGATGGGTATGATCCGACAGATAAAAGAGATGCTCCAACTCTCATCGACAAATTTTTGTTTTATATAGATGATGTCAATTACCCTTATAACCCACCAACTCAAGTGACCACACAATATATGTTGGATGAAATGCGTGCTTTGGGTTATGACGTAATTATTGTAAACATTCCAACATATTTTCATACTTATGGCGGTCAAATTATTCCATTGCCTCCGAATGCAAATAATCCACCTTCCGGTTATACATACCAAATGGGTAAAATCATACGAGGTGGCGGTGATTACGTAGAGCGGAATGCTCGCACTCTTGTTACACTTATAGAGAAAATTAATCAACAACTTGCCCAGCAAGGCAGTACAGAGAAATTGATAATTATAGGGCCAAGCATGGGCGGACAAATAAGCCGCTATGCTTTGAAATGGATGGAAGACCAAGGGAAAAATCATAATTGTAAGCTATGGGTTAGTTTTGATAGTAATCATGGTGGCGCTATAATTCCTATTGGTGAACAGTTTTTCATCAATTATGCTTCTGGCTTGGTTTCTTCTATCAGAAGATCCCGAGAAAGACAACTTGATGTGCCAGCAGCAAAACAATTTCTAGTTGACCATTATTTGCATCATACTCCAACAAGCCCCTATGTTGTTGGTGGTGCTCCGGGCTTCTTTGACATGTATAAACAAGTGATGGATGATTTGGGATGGCCGCAACAATGCCGGAAAATTTCTTTAATAAGCGGTGCCGAAAATGGAAACGCTTTACCAATACCCCAAGCAGAAGAGCTTGCTTTGGGGGCAGATTTTTTATTGGGGAGAGGCGGCTTTTTGTTTTCAGTTATTTGTGATTTATTTTCTTCTGGCAATTGCCGATTATTAGAAGCAAAGATGTTTACCGCTCCGGGTCCTGGTGCAATAGGCAAAGTGGGTGAGATAAAAATACCTATAGCAAATATTAATAAAAGCTGGTTTATACGAGGCAGTGATTTAACAAGATCACAAAGTTTAGAAGCAGTACAAGGAGGCTATTATTGGGGATACCAGGAACTTGTACATACAGCGCCAGGCGGTATAAGTGGGGGGTTAGGCGGGAAACTCTTGAAAAAAATTATAAACCTTAATATGCCTGCAGGGTATCACACGCACCACCTTACAGGTGGTGACTTGGCTTATGGCAAAGGAAGAAATGGTTCCCTTTATAATTTTAAGCTGGATGACGATGTCACGCCTTACAGTTTGGATTGCGAAGGCTATATTCCATTTGACTACTATTTCGGCCCAAAATATTTCAGCGTCAGGCATGATTCATTATTCTATTGGCAGGCAAGAATATTGATTGAAGAAATTCAGGGAATTTACCATGACAATAAAAAAGACAGAACATGGGTCGTCAATTGCCAATACCCAACTGCACTTTGGTGCCCAGGACAAACAAATACTTTTAATGTAGTAAATCCACCAACAAATATATCTTTCATTTGGACCACAAATCATCCGCAACTTGAAATTATTAATGGTCAAGGTACATCTGAAATAACTGTCAGATATAACTATACTCCCAATCCACACCCTTATTATATCATTACGGCAAATGGTGAAGGAGATTGTTATAGATATACTGGGTCCAATCAACAGGGCGGTGTATTAGTTGATCCTGAATTATTAGTTGGTGGTTATTCTGTAAATAATCAGATTTTTGAGCTTTGGTTCAATAACGTAAACACTGTTAGCGAAGCAACTACTGCAATTGTGAATATTGGTTCTTATGGGAATCAAACTATGTACGGTTTGACTAATGTTAATTACACATTACTCAATAATCCGCCTATTGCGTATACCTGGCAGTTCAGTACCGATCCAAAGAATTATGGATTAATTGTAACAGCTGAGCCGACACAAGATAGAAACAATGCTCTTTGGTTCCGGGTATCGTATAGCAATTCTTGTGATGGGCTCCCCCGGTCTGCGGACTTTGCTTTATTTTTTTATGATAACAGAGTCAGGGTAAATAATTCAGGTACAACTGTGATGGAGGGGAATAATCTTATAATCTCTACGCCGTTTACAAAAAACGGTCAATTTGAAATTTATGAAGTCCAGATTTTTGATATGGGTGGAAAATTAGTTCGCAAAACAAGCGCAACTATTAACAATGGTCGTATTTATGTAAATGTAATCGGGGTTGCCAACGGGGTTTATGCGGTTAGGGTAAGAACTAAAAATGGAATAATTACTCAAAAAGCATTCATTAACAGATAAATCAAAAAATCATTTTATGCGCTTCCTCAAAACCTTCCTCTTCATTGCAAGTCTTGCATCATTAAGTTTTGTTAGCAAAGACGAAAACAGCTTTCAGTCATGGCAATTTATCGGCGACAGAAAAGTGAATTTCCTGATTGACCGGGATGTTATTCATGTGACCGGCAATGACAACTACCGGCAGATAAAGCTGAAAGTGACCAATGGCCCTGTACATATTCTTGACATGGACATATATTTTGAAAACGGCGACAAGTTTGATGTAGCCATACGCAGCCGCATACCCCAGGGCGGCGAAAGCCGTGTGATAGACCTGCCCGGCGGCAGCCGCAGTATTAAAAAAATTGAGTTCTGGTACGAAACGAAGGGATTTAAAAAAGGAAGAGCAAGAGTGGCCGTGTGGGGCAGAAGATAATTTTATTAACTAATTGTATGGCCCGCAGCGGAGTTGCTGCGGGTTTTGTTTTTCATAACTTTGCTTTTCTGTTTTACTACAAAAATATTTCATGACACAGCTACTTGACCAGGTAGATAAAACCCGGCTTCCCCGCCACATCGCCATCATTATGGATGGCAATGGCCGCTGGGCCCGGGAGCAGGGGCAAGACAGGCTCTATGGTCATTTTCATGGCGTGGAAAGTGTGAGAAATATAGTGGAGGGTTGTGCCGAACTGGGTGTAGAATACCTGACGCTTTATGCCTTTTCAACCGAAAACTGGGAGCGGCCGGAGTATGAAGTGGTAGGCCTGATGGAGCTGCTGGTAAGCACCATCCGCAATGAAGTGGAGAGCCTGCATAAAAACAACATCCGCCTGCATGTGATTGGCGAAATGAACATGCTGCCCGACTATGCCCGCAAAGAACTAAACGAAGCACTTGATTATACAAAGGACAACACGGGTCTCAACCTCATCATGGCGCTCAGTTACAGCGGCCGCTGGGAGCTGCTGAATGCCATGAAAAGCATTGCTCACAAAGTAAAAAAAGGACTGCTCGCCGTGGAGGATATTGACCAGGATACCTTGCAGCAACATCTCACAACAAGCAGTTTTCCCGACCCAGAGCTGATGATACGTACCAGCGGCGAATTCCGCATCAGCAATTTTCTTTTGTACCAACTGGCTTATGCCGAATTGTATTTTACCAATGTACGCTGGCCCGATTTCCGCAAGCAGCACCTGTACGAAGCCATCATTGATTACCAGGGCAGGCAACGCCGCTTTGGAAAAACAGGCGAGCAGGTGATAAAAGAAGTCAGTGAGTCTTAAAGGTCAAATTAGTCAAATAAGTCATGTTGGTAATTTTTTTCAGATTTATTTCAATTCACAAAAGATGATGAAACCGCTCTACCACAATTGCAAGACTTGACTTTATGACCTCTATGACTATTATGACTTATTTGACTATGATAATGACTCCCGGATTTTTCTGCCGGCTATTTAACAAACACTTCAATTTTTTACCGTTAATTTGCCCCCGCCAAAGGCTGTCCCGGCAGGGTATTCCTGGCTTTATTGACTGACCTGAACAACCAACCATGCAAAGATTTTTATCCCGGTTTTGTGCACTGCTTATTGTGGCCGTTTCTTCTTTTGCACACCTGAAAGCCCAGGAAGATACCACTAAACCCACATCGGTGGACCCCAACCTGCTGGCATGGAAAAATGCCACCCGGCCCAAAGAATATACCATCTCAGCCATTAAAACCACCGGAGTTTTCTTTCTGGATTCGGCCATCGTGGCTTCCATATCGGGTTTGCAGGCGGGTGATAAAATTCTGCATCCCGGCGGCGATGAATTTCCCCGCGCCATTCAAAACCTGTGGAAGCAAAAGCTGTTTTCCAACATCCAGATATTTGTTACAAGTGTTAAAGGCGAAGAAATAGAAATCGAGATTCATGTGATGGAAAGGCCCCGCCTCGGCAACTATTATTTTAAAGGCATAAAAAAATCGGAACAGGAGGAACTGGTGGGAAAAATAGGGCTTGCCAGGCAAACCATCGTGACCGAAAACACCATCCGCAATGCGGATGAAGTAATCCGTAAATACTATGCTGAAAAGGGCTACGGCAACCTGAAGCTCGACATCAGGCAGCAGCCTGACACCAGTTTTGTCAACTCCATTTCATTAACCTTTGTTATTGACAAGGGGCATAAGGTAAAAGTGAATAACATCAACTTCTTTGGAAACGAAACGGTAACCGATCTGAAGCTGAAAAAACAAATGAAGGGTACCAAGGAAGTGAGCCGCTTTACCCTTTATCCTAAAAAAGACACCTCCCTCTTTGGCGAAAACCCACGGATGACCTTCAAACAGTACTTGCAGGACAAAGGCTATCTTTCGGCCACCAAAACAAAAAACTTTCTCGATCCCTGGTTCCGCTTCAAGCTGTTTTCATCAGCCAAATTCAATGAGAAAAAGTTTGAAGAAGACAAGGAAAAAATTCTGGGCTATTACAACTCCATCGGCTACCGCGATGCAGTGATTGAAGAAGCCAAACCCTACCATATTACCGGCGGCAACGTGAACATTGATTTTAAAATAAACGAAGGCCGCAAATATTACTTTGGCAACATTGCCTGGAAAGGAAATGCCAAGTACAGCGATTCGGTGCTTAATACCATATTGGGCATACGCAAAGGCGATGTGTACAATATTGAAGTTCTGAACCAGCGGCTGGGTAAGCAGCTTACTCCCGAAGGGGGCGACATCAGCGGGCTGTATATGGACGATGGCTACCTTTTTTTCCGGGCTGATGCCGTGGAAACCGCCGTGTACAACGACACCATTGATCATGAAATAAGAATCGTGGAAGGCCCGCAGGCACGAATCAAGAATATAAAAATCTTTGGCAACGACCGGACAAAAGAGTATGTTATCCGCCGTGAGCTGCGCACCGTCCCCGGCGAACTTTTCAGTCGCTCCGACCTCATCCGCTCGCAACGGGAGCTGGCCCAGCTGAATTATTTCAACCAGGAAACTATCGGTATCAATCCCATCCCGAATCCTGAAGACGGTACCGTGGATATTCACTACAAGCTGGAAGAAAAATCTTCGGACCAGCTGGAGCTGTCGGCAGGCTGGGGCGGCGGCATCGGGCTTACAGGAACACTCGGTGTTTCATTCAACAATTTTTCCATAAAAAATATTTTCAATAAAAAAACCTGGGACCCGCTGCCTACCGGCGACGGGCAAAAGCTGAGCCTGCGTGTGCAGTCAAACGGAAGAATCTACAGTTCGTATAATTTTTCTTTTACCGAACCCTGGCTGGGCGGCAAAAAAAGAAATTCGCTGACCTTTAGTTTGTACCGAAGCAAATTCACCAATGGGTACGATTACACTACAGGCCGCTTTTTGAAAGAAAGAGCCGATACCAGCTTTTTGAAAACCATCGGCGCCAGCGTATCACTTGGCAAGCAGCTGAAGTGGCCCGACGATTATTTCAGTCTTATTTACACACTCAACTTTACACAGTACAAGCTGCAGAACTATCCCATCTTCCAGGGGCTCGACAGCGGCAACTCAACCAACTTTAGTTTTAAAATTGCACTGCAGAGAAATTCAGCCGGACCCAACCCGATATTCCCAACCAGCGGGTCAAACTTTTTGGCAAGCGTGCAGGCTACGCCGCCTTATTCGCTGCTGAATCCCGACCTGGCCAGTGATAATTCATACAAACATCCCGAATATCACAAGTGGCGTTTCAATGCCGAGTGGTTCATTCCGCTGGGCAAACCCATGGGCGCCGAAAAAAACCGGCAGTTTGTGGTGAAGCTGGCAGCCAAATATGGCTTTATGGGGCGCTACAACCGCAAGCTGGAGTTTTCACCTTTTGAAAGATTTCAGCTGGGCGATGCCGGTCTTACCAATAATTTCGGTTTGCTCGGTTACGACATCATTGCACACCGCGGTTATCCCATTTATGAAAATTCAAACCCCGGCGTGAATCCTTCTGACGATGTTTCGCAGGCAAGAAACTTTTTTACCATATTTAATAAATACCAGCTGGAGCTGCGTTATCCCTTTGCCACCAATCCCAGCAGCACTATTTACGGGCTTGCATTTTTCGAAGCAGCCAATGGGTGGTACAATTTCAGGGACTATAACCCCTTCCGCCTGCGCCGCAGCGCCGGTGTGGGCATGCGGTTCTTCCTGCCCATGTTCGGCTTGCTGGGCTTCGATTACGGTATCGGCTTCGACCGCATCAGGCCCGGCCAGGGACTTAAATCAGCCTCCAAGTTTACCTTCATGCTCGGCTTTGAACCGGAATAAATTTTTATGAACCAGACTTCAGAATTACATTTAACCTCCATTGACTGTCCGGCTGTAATCACCCGGGCGAACGTCGCACACTAATAAGCCCGGTAATTCTATTCACTATAAAACATTTCAATATGAAAAAAGTTTTTCTTCTTGCCTGCAGCTTCTGGCTCGCATCCTTTGCAACCGATGCACAGAAGTACGCCATCATTGATACAAAATATATACTGGATAAAATGCCCGAGTATAAGGAGGCGCAGAAGAAACTGGATGATATAGCCATCGGCTGGCAAAAAGAAATTGATGACCTGCAGGCCGAACTGGATAAAATGTATCGTGACTTTGAAGCCGAACAGGTGATGCTGAGCGAAGATTTGCGGAAAAAAAGAGAAGACCAGCTGTTTGTAAAAGAAAAAGCGCTGCGTGACCTGCAGCGTAAACGTTTTGGTTTTGAAGGCGATTTGTTCAAGAAGCGGCAGGAACTGGTAAAACCCGTGCAGGATAAAGTGTACAATGCAGTGCAGAAGCTGGCCGTGCAGCGCAGCTACGATTTTATTTTGGATAAAAGTGAGGGAATTACTGTTATCTTTGCCGACCCTAAACTGGACAAGAGTGAGGATGTGCTGAAAGAACTGGGAATCAGAAACTGATTTTTGAAAGTGTTAAAGATTCCCGAAGAGGCAACTTCACACCTCAGAAAACACTCATAAAACAACAACACATTAAAATGAAAAAGTTTACTGCAATTTTAGTATTGACTGCTGGTTTGATTAGCGGATCGGTGCAGGCTCAAAACAAAATGGGCTATATAAGGGTGGATGATATGGTGGCCCTGATGCCTGAACTGAAAAAAATTGATACTTTATTGACATCTTTTCAGAACGATTCACTTCCCCGGACATATAATTACCTGCTGTCTCAATTTCAACGCTACGACAGTATTGTGAATGACACAGTACGTTCTCCGATGGTGGTTCGCCAGGATGCAGCCAAGCAAAGAGCCGGTTTCCTCGAGGAATTGCAAAACTGGCAAAACTCAGCCCAGGCATTGATTGATGCAAAACAAAATGCATTGCTGCAGCCGGTGTATGAAAAAGTGCTAAAGGCAATAAACGATGTAGCCAAAGAAAAAGGTTACACCTATGTTTTCAACCGCGAAGCTCTGCTGGTGCAGCCCCCGGGCGATGATCTGCTGCCCCTGGTGGCCGAAAAGCTGAAAGTAAAACTGCCGACGCAAACACCAGCCAACCAAAAAACTTCGCAGCCGACAGGCGCCAACGCTACACAGAACAAACCAGATAATTAATAATGCTTAAAAATAATAACCGGAGGCTGTCGCCCTTAGTAGCGGCAGCCTCCGGTATTTTTGCATATGCCTGCATCCACACCCATCGGCGTTTTCGATTCCGGTTACGGGGGGCTCACAGTATTGCGTGAAATAATTAATGAACTTCCGCAGTACGATTATATTTATTTTGGCGATAATGCAAGGGCGCCGTACGGTTCCCGTTCATTTGAAACCGTGTACCGCAATACGCTGCAATGTGTAAAGTGGTTTTTCAGCCGGGGTTGCCCGCTGGTGATACTGGCGTGCAATACAGCTTCGGCAAAAGCGCTGCGGAGCATTCAGCAGAATAATTTGCCGAAAATTGACCCGCAGAAAAGAGTGCTGGGTGTGATACGGCCGACCACGGAGGTAATTGGCAATTATTCCGATTCGAAACATGTGGGCATACTGGCCACCAGCGGAACAGTCAGTTCAAAAAGTTATGTCATCGAGATTGAAAAATTTTTTCCCGAGGTGAAAGTGTACCAGCAAGCCTGCCCCATGTGGGTGCCACTGGTAGAGAATGACGAATATGATAATCACGGCGCTGATTTTTTTGTAAAAAAATACATCAACGAACTGCTCGACCAGTCGCCGGCCATTGATACCATCCTGCTGGCATGTACACATTACCCGCTGTTGCATGATAAAATAAGGGAGTACACTCCTGCGGATATCCAGATTCTTTCGCAGGGCCGCATGGTGGCAGAAAGCCTTGCTGATTACCTTCAGCGTCATCCTGAAATTGAAAGGCAACTTAGCCTCAACGGCGACAGGCATTTTTATACTACAGATTCAACCGATGATTTCGACCGCCATGCCGCCAATTTTTTCGGCGCCGAAGTAAAATCGGAGCATGTAGACCTCGAAGACGCAAAAACCTGGTAAAAACTGCTCTCCAAAAAATCTAAAATCTAAAACCCTAAATCTAAAATCCAACCCCTACCTTTGCCTCCCGAATTTTCGGGACCAAAATTCGGACCTTTCACAAACAGGAGAAGTGGTGTTCTCCTGCAGGCTTGAATCACCCGTTTCTCCACGGGCATTTTGTAAAAGGAATAAAACCTAAAATATGCCAGGTAAAAAAAGAACCTATCAGCCCCATAAGCGCCGCCGCAAATCGGTGCATGGTTTCCGCAAACGGATGCAGACTGCCGACGGACGCAAAGTGTTAAGTGCCCGTCGCCGCAAGGGCCGCAAGAAACTGACCGTTTCTGACGAAAGAAAGGCGAAATAACCCAACCACAGCCCCCTAATCCCCTGAAGGGGACTTAAGATGGTTCCAACGATTTGAATAGTCCCGATGATGAGGGGCTATTTTGCTTTTTAAAAAATATCTGTGTAAATCTGTGTCATCTGTGAGCCACCAATTCACACTTGGAAAAAAAGAACGACTTAAAAGCCGCAAGCAGATTACACCCCCAAACCCCCTAAAGGGGAGTTTTGAAAGATTCACTTGATTTAAAAAGATCTTTTAAAACCGGGCTATTTTGCTTTTTAAAAAATATCTGTGTAAATCTGTGTCATCTGTGAGCCACCAATTCACACTTGGAAAAAAAGAACGGCTGAAAAGCCGCAAGCAGATTAACCCCCCTAAAGGGGAGTTTTGAAAGATTCACTTGATTTAAAAAGATCTCTTAAAACCGGGCTATTTTGTTTTTTAAAAAAAATCTGTGCAAATCTGTGTCATCTGTGAGCAAACAATTCACACCCGGAAAAAAGAAAGGCTCAAAAGCCGCAAGCAGATTAACCCCCCTAAAGGGGAGTTTTGAAAGATTCACTTAATTTGAAAAGTTCCATTAAAACCGGGCTATTT
>CAZDUO010000031.1:11589-43622 GCA_964508655.1 uncultured Chitinophaga sp.
GGGAGTTTTGAAAGATTCACTTAATTTGAAAAGTTCCATTAAAACCGGGCTATTTTGCTTTTTAAAAATATCTGTGTAAATCTGTGTCATCTGTGAGCCACCATTTCACACTTGGAAAAAAAGAACGGCTGAAAAGCCGCAAGCAGATTGAGCAATTGTTCAAGGAGGGTAATTCTATTTCAATATCTCCATTCAGGGTTTATTTTTTAATAAATCAAATGTTCAATGCTCAACGCTCAATGTTCAATGTTCAATTTGGGGTAGGTGTATCGGGAAAGAGTTTTAGAAAGGCTGTTGATCGAAACAGGATTAAACGACTGATCAGGGAAGCGTGGCGTCAGCAGAATACTGAACTGAAAGAAAAACTAAAAACAACCGGCCTGCAGATGGATGTGTTTTTTATTTACACCGGCAAAGAAATACCCGGCTATAAGCTTGTATGCGAAAAAGTGAAAACGGCTATTGAAAAACTAAAAAAGACAATTGGATAAAAACAATACACATAAAAACCCCCTGAGGGATTTGGGATTCATCTTAAGCCTGCCTTTTATCGCCCTGATAAAAATTTACCAGTGGATTATTTCTCCCGTTCTTGGACCCAAGTGCCGTTTCACTCCCACCTGTTCGCAATATGCAGCAGAAGCATTAAAGAGACATGGCGTGTTTAAAGGTTTGTGGCTGGCAATTAAAAGAGTCAGCCGTTGTCATCCCTGGGGCGGCAGCGGGTACGACCCCGTGCCGTGAAGATCTCCAAACCTCTGAAAGCGGAATAAAAAAACCGCTCCCCGGAGCGGTAATCATCTTCATAAGATAAAAATTAAATTACTTTTTCCTTTGCAGCACATAATCCACCGACCATCGGCCGGCGCCGCTTACCAGCAATGCGATGGCCATGCCAATCACCAGCAGGTGATATTCGTATCCTTCGCCTTTCAGGTTGCCATACCAGTTCATAAAAAATCCATTCTGCAAATGACTGGTGAAAATAATGCCGGCAAAAAGTGATATGACGCCCGCTGCAACTATTCTTGTTGCAAAACCAAATATCAATGCCAGTGCGCCGAAGAATTCAATTATGATAACAAGAAAAGCGATAAGCCACGGCAGGCCTGCCGTACCGGTAAAGTAATCCATGGTGCCGCTGAAACCGTAACCGCCAAACCAGCCCAGCAGTTTCTGTGCCCCGTGCGGAAACAGGATAATACCTAATACAATGCGGACAATCATGGCCGCAAGGCTCTCGTTTGTATGCAATATCTTGTTCATAAAAAAAATTTGAAATTGTATAAATGGTCTTTGGATTTAAGCGCCATAAAAGAATTGCTCCTTTACAATCTTTCCGTTTTTCCAGTGCTGCACACTTATCTGTGTGTACTTGCGCACACCCCAGTCCTTGTGTGTGTAGTCATAGTGCCATTTTACAAAAGATACACCATCGCCTACGGCAACATCCAGCACTTTGGCGCCGCGGAAATCGGTAATGCTGCCGAAGAAATCAATTTCCCTCCGGCGGTTGGCATCTTTACCCACAGTGGCGGGGTTTTCATTTTCCTGCATCACTACTTCATCGTCGTAATAGAGTTCAAAGCCGTCCATGGCTTTGCCTTCAAGAATAAGCTGGTTGAGATGGTTGATTTTTTCTTTGATCGTTTGCATAGCTGTATTTTTTTTTACAGCACAAAGTTGCAAACGCCGGCAGCGTGCCTCCATTGATGCAGGAAAAGAAATCCGGTTGATGTAGGTTAAGCGGGTTTGTGGTTTTTTATATACTGGCTGCGGATGCGGCTCAGCGATTCGGGAGTAATGCCCAGGTACGCGGCAATCTGTTTCAGCGGCAGGCGTTTTTCCATCAGGGGATATTTATCAATAAAATTACAATAGCGTTCATCCGCCGTTTTGCTCAAGTTGCCGATGATGCGTTCCTGCATGGAGATAAAAGCATTTTGCAGCAGCAGCCGGAAAAACCGTTCAAACTTGGGCACTTTCTGAAACAAATCATCCAGTGCATATTTTTCAAAACAAAAAATTTCAGAGTCTTCCAGTGCGTCAATGGTATAGCGGGCAGGGGTTTGGGTAAGGAAGCTGTACATATCGCCTATCCACCAGTCTTCGATGGCAAACTGAACGATGTGTTCCTGGCCTTTTTCATCAATGCTGTAGGTGCGCAGGCACCCTTTGTTTACAAAAAATTCATAGCGGCAGACGTCGCCTTCCTGCAGCAGGTATTGTTTTTTTTTCAGCTTTTTTACTCTGAGAATCGAAGTGAAATATTGCTCTTCTTCCGGCGAAAGGGTGATGAAGCGGGAAATATTTTTCAGGATTCGGTCATACATAATTCAAAAATCAAATTAAAAAATCAGAAACTATCGCATAAATCACTTTAACCCAATTAACCACAGATTACACGGATTTTCTTTCACTGATTTCTCAGATTGTAGAATAAAAACAGTGCAATCTGCTTGCTTCTTCAGTGCAATCTGTGGCCGGAAAACCCTTTTGTGATGGCTTGCAAAAAACCGCTGAGGCGGCAGCCCAAACCAAGGTTTTGCTTTCAAAATCCTTTGCGTCAGCACATCGATGCGGTTTACCAATCAATGAAAAAAAATTTCAAACAGCTTTTACTTTCATAGCCGCTTCATATCGCTCTGTCACTTTTTTCCAGTCAACCACATTCCAGAAAGCATTGAGGTATTCGGCGCGGCGGTTCTGGTATTTCAGGTAGTAGGCATGCTCCCACACATCCACACCCAGTATCGGTGTTCCTTTCACTTCAGCCACATCCATCAGCGGGTTGTCCTGGTTGGGTGTGGAAGTGATTACCAGCTTACCGTCTTTTACCAGCAGCCAGGCCCAGCCGCTGCCAAAGCGGGTCATGCCGGCATTGTTGAATTTTTCTTTAAAAGATTCAAACGTGCCGAACGTATCGTGAATATCTTTTGCCAAATCACCGGCCGGCATACCTCCGCCGCCTTCATCGAGCTGCACCCAGAAGAAACTGTGGTTCCAGTGCCCGCCGCCGTTGTTGCGTACGGCAGGTGATATTTTGCCGGCATTGGCCAGCAGTTCCTCGATGCTTTTGTTTTCATGCTCTGTGCCGGCAATAGCCTTGTTCAGGTTGTCAACATAAGCCTGGTGATGCTTGCCATGGTGTATCTGCATGGTCAGGGCGTCCATATGCGGCTCCAGTGCATCGAATGCATACGGAAGGGGAAGTAAGGTGAATGCCATAAACTGAATTTTAAAGTTGTGATTTTAGAATTATGTTATTATGGGGATAACAAATTTACGATTGAATGGCTAATGCGGCGCACATCCTTTTTTCGAGATATGGAATAAATTCCGGTTTATAGAGGTCGCTGCCGGATTATTTTTTGCAGTACCTTTCTGCATCAGCCGGGGTGTTTATTTAACCAATAGCATCAGGCTTAAATAATGTTTTATGAAAAAAATTTTTTTGTACGCTTCTGTTTTATTTCCCGTTCTCATGTCAACGAATTTCTTTTATAAACAAAAAGACAATACCCTGACTGAAGAGGAAAAGAAAGAGGGATGGGTTTTACTGTTCGACGGCAGCAGTATGAATGGCTGGCACACCTATAAAAACCGGGAAGCAGACGGCTGGGATGTAAAAAACGGTGAGCTTTTTTGTAAAGAAACCGGCGTAACCCAAAGAGCCGACCTGGTGACGGTGAACCGGTATGAAAATTTTGAACTGAAGATTGACTGGAAAATTGCACCAAAGAAAAACAGCGGCATCATGTATATGGTAATGGAAGGCAGCGGCGCCAGCTACGAATCGGGACCCGAATACCAGCTGATAGATGATGAAGGCTACCCCGGTAATCTGCAGCACAAGCAGCTCAGCGGTGCCAATTATGATATGCATGCGCCTTCGGCAAAAGTGGTGAAGCCGGCGGGAGAATACAACCAAACCCGGATTGTGATAAACAAAGGCCACGTGGAGCATTGGCTCAATGGCGCCAAAGTGGTGGACTACCAGCTATGGACCCCGGAGTGGGAACTGTTGAAAGCAAACAGCAAGTGGAAGGATGTAAAGACATACGGCATGTCAAAGATTGGCCACATTGCCTTGCAGGATCATGGCGGCGGGGTGTGGTTTAAAAACATTAAGCTGAAGCAGCTTCCTTAACTCTTCTTAATTGATCCGGAAGATAACCGGTTCAACTTTTTCCCTTTTTCCACAAACGTTTCCACCACAGTTCTTGTTTCCAGGTCGAGGCGCACGGAAATGGTGTACCAGGGAATGGAGCCTTTAAAGCCCGGTATTTTTTTGCGGATGATTTTTGCAACATCATCTGCCAGTTCAGAATAAGTTTTTCCTTTACTGCCCTTCAGGCTTTGAATGATGGCCGCTTTGAACGACTCATAAATGGCCGTCTCAATTTTCATCTTCCGGCGTGTGGCGGGATGTGTGGTCACTACTTTTTGTTTGATAGCATTTGCCATAAGTATATTTTTTGCCACGAATTACCCGAATGACACCAAAGAAAAAAATTCGTGTAATCAGTGTTATTCGTGGCTTATCTTTTCTTTTTAAAAAAATCTTTCATCAGCTTGCCGCATTCTTCCTTCATCACGCCGCGGGTCACTTCGGTTTTCTGGTGAAAAGGCCAGTTGGTGCCTGTAATTCTTTTGTGGCCGTTCTTTTCATCATCGGCGCCCCAAACCACTTTCCCTACTTTGCTCCAGTACATGGCGCCGGCGCACATCAGGCAAGGCTCCACCGTCACATAAATCGCCGCTTCAGGCAGGTACTTGCTGCCCAGTAAATTGAATGCCGAAGTGAGGGCAATCATCTCGGCATGCGCTGTGGGGTCATTCAGTTTTTCCATCATGTTGTGCCCGCGGGCAATAATCTTTTCTTTCAGCACCACCACGGCACCAACGGGCACCTCATCGTCTTCAAACGCTTTCTTAGCTTCCTTCAGCGCCTGCATCATGTAGTATTCATCAGTCATTATCGGGCTTTTGGTAACTTGGGTTAAAATTAAAGTTAATGGCAGACATTGCAAGCCTGGAGAAACTCCGGACATATTTTCATAGTGGCGTTACCAGGTCGTATTCATTCCGCAAAGAGCAGCTGAAAAAACTAAAAGCTTCCATTTTAAACCACGAGCAGGATTTGTATAATGCACTGTACACCGATTTGAAAAAAAGCGCCGAAGAAACCTGGGTAACGGAAGTTGGTCTTGTAGTGAGTGAACTGAATGCTGCAATAAAGAATCTTCACCACTGGATGCAACCGGAAAAAGCTGCCACGAACCTGCTGAACTTTCCATCAACCAGCAAAGTGCTGAAAGAACCACTTGGCGTTGTTTTGATCATCGGGCCGTGGAATTATCCCTTCCAGCTTTTGATAAACCCGCTGGTTGGCGCCATAGCCGCCGGCAACTGTGTGGTGCTGAAACCAAGTGAATTTGCACGGGCCACTGCTGAGGTAATGAAAAAAATCATTGAAGAAGTTTTTCCGTCCGAATATATTTTATATGTACAGGGCGAAGGCGCCACCGTGGTGCCACACATGATGAACAATTTTGTTTTTGACCATGTGTTTTATACCGGCAGCACGGCCGTGGGTAAAATTATTTACCGGATGGCAGCGGAAAAACTGGTGCCTGTTACGCTTGAACTGGGCGGCAAAAGCCCCTGCATTGTGGAAAGCGATGCCAACATTATAGTGGCGGCCCGCCGTATTGCCCTTACCAAATTTTCCAACGCAGGGCAGATGTGTGTGGCGCCGGATTACGTGCTGGTGCATGAAGCGGTAAAAGAAAAACTGATTGCAGCGATGAAAGATTCTGTAAAAAAATTTTTCAGCGATACACCGGAGCAGAGCTACAACTATGGAAAAATTATTAATGAGAAACAGTTTGACCGCATAGCCGGTTATTTAACCAATGGCAAAATCATTTTCGGCGGACGCACCAACCGGCAGCAGTTGTTTATCGAGCCCACTTTACTTGACGATGTGAAACCCGGCAGCCCTGTGATGCAGGATGAAATTTTCGGTCCCGTTCTTCCGGTTATTGGCTTTAAAACAAGCGAGGAAGCCTTGAAGATTATTGAGCAGCATACCAACCCACTGGCATTTTATGTTTTTGCATCAGACAGTGCAAAAGAAAAATTCTGGCTCGGCAATGTGGCATTTGGCGGCGGCTGCGTAAACAATGCAAGCTGGCATCTTACCAATCATCACCTGCCTTTTGGCGGCCGCGGCTTCAGTGGCATCGGGCATTATCACGGCAAGTATTCGTTTGATACCTTCAGCCACAAAAAGGCGGTGATGAAAACCCCCACGTGGTTTGACCCCGCTGTCAGGTATCCGCCTTTTAAAGGAAAGCTGAAATTGTTTAAATGGGTGATAAGGTGAAAGTCAGAAATCAGTAGTCAGTAGTCAGTAGTTCTGTAGTATATAACTTGTACCTTGAACCTTGTATTCAGCTTTCGCTAATTTATCCAACTAAGTTTTAACGCAGTTGGAAGCTTCGGCTGACAAGCTTGTACCTCGCTTCCATGAAAAAACTTTTAGAAGATGAGAATGATATCCGGGATAAAAAAAACTTTCATCATCCTGTTGATGTTATTGCTAACTTTCACTGGTTATGTATTTGTGGAAACAGCTAATACAAAGAATATGACCATCCGCCAAAGAGTATTGAAAGCTGTGTATCCCGCCTTTACCTGGTGGAACAGGATTACGGGTAAAAATGTCAGGGTGTTTACCAATGAAAACCCGGCGCCGCCGCCGCAATCAATTTATGATTTCAGCATTCAGCTCAATAACGGTGATTCTCTTTCCTTCTCGGCTTTCAAAGGCAAAAAATTGTTGCTGGTAAATACCGCTTCCGACTGCGGCTTTACTGATCAATACAGCGAGCTGCAACAACTGTATGAAGAAAACAAAGACCGCCTGGTAGTAATCGGTTTTCCGGCCAATGATTTTAAGCAGCAGGAAAAAGGAACGGATGAAGAAATAGCGCAGTTCTGCAAACTGAATTACGGCGTCACTTTTCCGCTGGCTAAAAAGAGCAGCGTAGTGCCGGGACCGCAGCAGCATCCCGTTTTTCAATGGCTCACGGATAAAACCAAAAACGGATGGACCAGCAAAAAACCCGGCTGGAACTTTTCAAAATACCTGGTGAATGAAAACGGCGTGCTGGTAAACTATTTCGATCCGTCCGTTTCACCCACCGGCAAAGAAGTTAAGGCCGCTATCAAAAAATAAATTATGCTTTCAAAGACAGCCATCGAAAAATATTTCAATGCAGAAAAAGCCGAAAGCCTGTTGTTCATGGCTTTCGGTCTTACCGGTATCATCCTGGCTGTTGTTTTCTTTTTCATTCTGAAAACTGAGATTCACAAAGGCATGGCTTTGCCACTCACTGTAGTGGGATTGATTTTAGCAATCGTGGGACTTACTGTTTACCAGCGAAGCGACCGGCAATGCGTTGGTATGGTAAATGCATTTGAAACAAATCCGCAACAAATGAAGCAGGTAGAGCTGCCGCGGATGAAACGGGTGATGAAAAGTTTTGTGTTTTTCCGCTGGATTGAAATCATTTTGTTTCTCACCGGTGCAGGCATCTATCTTTACTTCATCCGCGATTTCCGCCACGATTTCTGGCGCGGCTTTGGTTTTGCACTCGCCATCATGTCGCTGCTGGCACTCGCTGCCGATTATTTTGCTGAAAAAAGAGGAAAGATTTATACCCGTATGCTGGAAGATTTTGTAAGCAGGATATAAAAGCCGGGTGTATTTTAAGCCGGGCATTTTTCTTCAAAGTGAGCCAGTTCTGCCACTCTTCTTTCAAACTGAAAGCCGGAATAAACTTTAATAATTTCCTTCAGTTCCTCTTCTATTTCTTCAACGCTTTTCAGCATCACCAGCCTGTTGCGGTAATCTTTTATGTTGGGCAAACCTTTCAGGTAGTTGGCATAGTGGCGGCGCATTTCATTGATGCCCGGCACCAGTCCTTTCCACTCTACAGAGCGATGCAGGTGTTTGCGTATCACTTGCACTCTTTGTTCAATGGTTGGCGGCGGCAGGTGTTCACCGGTTTTTATAAAATGTTTTATCTCGTTAAAAATCCACGGGTAGCCAATGGCGGCGCGGCCGATCATGATGCCATCTACCCCATAGCGGATTTTATATTCCAGCGCCTTTTCAGGCGAATCAATATCACCGTTGCCAAAAACAGGAATATGAATGCGGGGATTCTCTTTCACTTTTGCAATCAGCGTCCAGTCGGCTTCGCCTTTATAAAGCTGTGCCCTTGTTCTGCCGTGAATATAAATCGCCTTTATGCCCGCATCCTGCAGGCGTTCGGTCGCATCTTCCACGTTTTTATTGTTTTCATCCCATCCCAATCTTGTTTTCACCGTTACAGGAAGTGATGTTGATTTCACTACTGCTGAAGTCAGCTTCACCATCAGCTCAAGGTCTTTCAGCACGGCAGCTCCGGCGCCTTTGTTCACCACTTTTTTTACCGGGCAGCCGAAGTTGATATCAACGAGGTCGGGATTCACCGCTTCGCAAATCTTTGCACTCAGGGCCATGGCTTCTTCATCGCCGCCGAAGAGCTGGATGCCGAAGGGGCGTTCTTCTTCGCTGAAGTCAAGTTTCATTTTGCTTTTTATTGCATCACGTATCAGTCCTTCACTGGAAATGAATTCGCTGAACATCAGGTCGGCGCCATTGTCTTTGCACACGGCACGGAAGGGCGGGTCGCTTACATCTTCCATCGGTGCAAGCAGCAGCGGGAAACCGGGTAATTGTATGTTTCCTATTTTCACCATCGGCTCTATACTGTATTATTGATTATTCATTATTAATTATTGATTGCGGGTTACATTTGCCAGTCCCGGTTATGCCGGGAAAGCGGCAAATTTACTCCCTATTATTTTCGGGGCAAAAATGCAAATTGAATTTTATGGTGTATTTAAAAACAAGACCGGCATGGGCGCAGTTGCTGATGTTTATCGGGCTGGCATTTGGCTCATTTCTTATTCTCAGCATGATTGGTATGCTGATACTTTCAAAAATTACAGGCTTTAATCTTTTTCAGCTGGGTGATGCAAGCGCATGGGATTATTCCAACCCGGCATTGCTCACTGTACTGCGAGGCTTGCTGCTGATACAGTTTCTTTCTTTATTTGTCATTCCATCTTTTTTGTTTGCTTATTTTTCCGATCCCAGGCCGGGGCAATATCTTGGATTCAGGTCATCAAAAGCAATCTATTTTATTTACGGCTCCCTGGTGCTTATTATAGCCATTCCCCTGGTTGACTGGCTGGGCGCCATCAATCACCAGCTGATACCCGAAGCAACAAGAATGGGAAAATGGATGAAGGAGGCCGAAGAAACGGCGGCGCAGCAAATCGGGTTTATGCTCAAGCGGCATTCGGTGCAGGATTTGCTGATGAATCTTTTATTCATCGCCGTATTTGCCGGTGTGGGTGAAGAGCTTTTTTTCCGCGGCGTATTGCAACGGATCCTGATAAAACTTTTCAGGAGCCCGGTGGCGGGCATCATTGTTACGGCCATTGTGTTTTCCGCCATTCATTTCCAGTTTTATGGTTTTATACCGCGGTTTCTGCTGGGAGTTTTGCTCGGGTTGGTTTACTGGTACAGCGGCAGCCTGTGGACGGCTATTGTGGCGCATACGGTGTACGATGCCTTTGCCATCGTTGCCATTTATATTGACCCGTCGCTGGCCGACCAGCAAAGCGCCACGTTGCCGCTGGGTAATCAAATAGCTGCAGGGCTTATCAGCCTGGCGGTTACTGCCGCACTTGTTTACCTGATTAGGAAAAAATCAAACAGCAGCTACGAGGCGGTGTATGCCGGCGATAAAGCGGAAGAACCCAATCCCTTTTCTTTCTGATAATTTTTTACAAACTGTTTCATGCCCTTCAATTGGAAAATATTTCAAACTCGTACACTCACTGCAGCAGTTTTTGCTGCCGTGATGCTCACCGGCCTGCTATGGAACCAGTGGAGCTTTCTCGTTTTGTTTTCCGTTATTCATTTTGGGTGCTGGTGGGAGTACCTGAGGCTGCTGGAGAAAATTCATAATAGAGTTTATCATCTCTACACAAAACTCGGGTTTATGCTGGTGGGTTATGCTGTCATGCTTTTGTTTTGCGGAAAAGCATTTGCAATAAGTAATTATCAATTGAATGAAAATTTTTCACTTCCCGTTTCTGCTGCCGGGTTTGCAATGCTGGTATTAGGAATTTTTCAGGCAAAAAATTTCAAGCTGAAAGCTTTCGGTGCGGCTGCATTAGGGTTGTTATATATTTCTTTGAGCTGGGCATTGATGATAAGTTTGCGTCAGTATGGAATAGCCTTTCTAAATAATTCCCCGTTGATTGATTTTGGTACCATTATCCCCACAGGTTTAATTGTTTCCATCTGGATTAATGACACTATGGCTTATATAGTAGGTTCATTGATTGGTAAAACACCTCTCTCTGTAATCTCGCCAAAGAAAACCTGGGAAGGGACAATTGGCGGCATTATGCTGGCAATAATCATTATTGGCGTCATCGGTTATTATTTTATCAACATTTCATTATTAAGTTCAATAATTGTTCCTGCTTTGGCCTCCATCACCGGCACCTTCGGTGACCTCCTTGAATCCAAACTGAAACGAATGGCCGGTGTGAAAGACAGCGGCAGCATCATGCCCGGCCACGGCGGTTTTTTAGACCGCTTCGATTCCATGCTGCTGGCCACACCCGCTGTATGGATTTATATTCAATTGTTTTTATGGTAGAGACGCAATGCATGGTAGAGACGCCATGCATGGTAGAGACGCAATGCATTGCGTCTCTACCATGCATATCTTTGCCGCATGACAATACACAGGGAAGGATACAGTACGATTGCATGGACAACCATTCTGTTCGGGGTTATCAATATGCTGTCATTTTATTTTATCAGCCACCGTTCGCCGGCCCTGAGCTGGATTATTTTTATTGTCACGCTTGCTTTTCTCATTTTCATCATTTCTTTTTTCCGCATTCCAAAAAGAAAACTGACTGTGAAGGAAAATACCGTCATTGCCCCGGCTGACGGTAAAGTGGTAGCAATAGAAGAAGTGCAGGCTGATGAATATTTCAACGACCGCCGCATACAGGTTTCCATTTTCATGAGCCCGCTGAATGTACATGTAAACCGCAATCCCGTGAGCGGCGAAGTGGTTTACAGTAAATACCATAAAGGGAAATACCTGGTGGCATGGCATCCCAAATCATCTACCGAAAATGAACGACACACAGTGGTGTACAAAACCGGCGGCAAAGAATTGCTTGTAAAACAAATTGCCGGCGCTGTGGCAAAGCGGGTAGTCAATTACCTGCAACCCGGTCAGCAGGTGAAACAGTGCGATGAAATGGGCTTTATAAAATTTGGCTCACGGGTGGATGTGCTGCTGCCCCTGGATGCAAAGGTGGGTGTAAAGATGGGAGACAATGCGGTAGGGGGTGTGACAGTAGTGGCGATTTGGTAAGTGTGCTTATGTGATAATTGACTAACGTGCCGACAAACATGCAATCTTCCGGTAATAATTTTTCACATCAATTCGCAGATTTATATATCAGTACATTGGCACATTGCCAAATCAGCACATCGGCACATTGTCAAATCAACGCATTAAAATATTTCTTCCAGTTCTTTCAGCGAATTAACAATGTAGGTTGGTTTAATATCAGTTGTAATCCGGTGGTGGTTGATAAACACCTGGTCAATACCGGCATTCATGGCGCCGATGATGTCCACCTCGATACTGTCACCGAGCATGATGCTTTCCTGCGGCCGGGCACCGGTTTTTTCAAAAGCATATTCAAATATTTCTTTATTCGGCTTCAGGCTGTTGCTGCCCTCGGATGTAATTACTTCTTTAAAATACCTGTCAAGTCCTGAAAATTTCAGTTTGCTGTGCTGGGTTTTTTCAAACCCGTTGGTGATGAGATGCAGCGAATATTTTTTTGCGGCCAGGTAATCCAGAATTTCAAGGGCATAAGGAAAAAGAATCATACGGGTGGGCAGCAGGTCAAGAAAACGGATGCTCATTTCCCGCGCCAGCGGCTCATCGGCAATTTTAAAATCCAGCAGCGATAGCCACATTCTTTTTATTCGCAGTTCTTCCTGCCTGATAGTGCCGTTGCGGTAGCGTTCCCACAGCAGTTCGTTATGTGCCAGGTAGTTTTTATAAAACAGGTCAAAATCATTCACGCCTTTTTCACGCAATGAAAAAGTATGAAAAAGCTCTTGCAGCGTTGCTCTTGCATTGGCTTCAAAATCCCAGAGGGTGTGGTCAAGGTCGAAAAACAGGTGACGGTATTTCATTTCGGATTGCAGATTTTGTCCCGATTAGTATCGGGATTAGATTTGTGAGAAACTTTCCTGTAAAAACCGCAATCTACAATCTTAAATCTGAAATCAATGACTGTTCTTATTACCGGTGCTTCAAGAGGTATAGGCAAAGCCACGGCGGAAATTTTTGCGGCCAACGGGTATGATCTTATTCTGAGCAGCCGCAACGAAGTAGCGCTTTATAATACAATGGAAGAGTTTCTGACCCGGTATCCTGCTGTTTCTGTCAAAGCAAAAGCATTTGATTTGAGTAAAAAAGAACAGGCACAATCACTCGGCAACTGGTGTTTAAGTATAGCTGTTCCCGATATTTTGGTAAACAATGCCGGTTTGTTTGAACCCGGCAGTGTACACCACGAACCCGACGGCACGCTGGAAAGCCAGCTTGCCGTCAACCTGCACAGCGCTTATCATCTCACCCGATCTGTTTTGCCTGAAATGATGGAACGCAGGTCGGGGCATATTTTCAATATCTGTTCTGTTGCTTCGCTGAAAGCCTATAAAAACGGAGGAGCTTACAGTATAAGCAAGTTTGCCATTTACGGCTTCAGTAAAAACCTGCGTGAAGAAATGAAAGAGTATGGAATAAAAGTGACAGCCGTTATTCCCGGCGCCGCATACACCGATTCGTGGGCCGGCAGCGGTATTGACAAAAACCGCTTTATGGAAGCAACCGATGTGGCCAAAATGATTTTTGCAGCGGCACATCTTTCAGCCAACGCCTGTGTGGAAGAAATCATCATCCGGCCGCTGTTGGGGGATATCTGAGTGAAAATTCCAAAATACAATCCCGATATTTATCGGGACCAAATTTCAATTCGTTTTACTTCTGGTTTGAAATTTATTTGGTGCTTGTGATTTGTATTTTGGAATTTTTTACCCTGATCTACTCACTGTACTTATACCCCACGCCCCTCACCGAATGAAAGTACTGCGGGTTGCGGCTGTCTTTTTCAAAGTATTTGCGGAAGTTGAGAATGAAATTGTCAATCGTGCGGGTGGTGGGGTACACATTGTAGCCCCACACCACCTGTAAAATTTTTTCACGGGGCACCACTTCGTTTTTATTTTCAATCAGCAGTCGCAGCAGCATACCTTCTTTTTTGCTCAGTTGGATTTTATAGCCGCTGTGGGTGACGGCCTCCTGTGCTTTGAAATCAATAAAATTATCACCAAATGAATACGTGTTACCGAGACTTTCCTTATCCTGTATTTTTTTATTCTTTTCAATCAGCTTTTGCACACGCAGCAGCAGTTCTTCCAGGTTAAACGGTTTGGTCAGGTAGTCATCGGCGCCTTTTTTCAGGCCCAGCACCCGGTCGGCGCTGCTGTTTTTTGCGCTCAGAATCAGGATGGGCACTTCATTATTGCTGAGGCGGATGGCTTCCGTAACATTAATGCCGTCCAGTTCCGGCAGCATCACATCCAGGATGATGAGGTCAAAGTATTCGCCCTGCACGGCTTTCAGTGCGGCTGCCCCGTCAAAAGCCGAAGATACTTCATAACCGTCCAGTTCCAGGTTCAGCTTCAGAGCATCGTGCAGGTTCTCTTCGTCTTCCACCAGCAGGATGGATGCTTTTGCATTGTTGGGGTTCATAGTTAACGATGAAATTGGATGCCAAAATTACTGCCTGCAGGTATATTGTCTGTCACCGTAATGTCGGCATTATGGTCTTCGGCAATTTTGCGGCAGAGATAAAGACCCAGTCCCGTGCCCTGTGTTTTGCGGGTGGCTTCGCTGCCGGTACGGTAAAATTTTTCAAACACTTTCTTTTTTTCTGCATCAGCAATGCCACAACCTTCATCAATGATATTCAGCAGCACACTTCCGTTAATTTTTTTCAGCAGGCAGGTAACAGGTTTTTCCTTGGGTGAATATTTGACGGCATTTTCCAGCAGGTTGTTTATCATGATCTGCAGCAGCAAAGGGTCGCCGGCCAGCTCAATTTCACCTTCCACTTCTTCCATAAACATTCTTTCGGGATAGCGGTTCTTTGCTTCGCGGATGCAGTCCATTAACAACGTTGAAAAATCCAGTTCTTCTTTGGAAAAAACATAACCGCCACCCTCCAGCTGCGAGGAAACAAGAATATTATTGATTAAATCGTTAAGCCGCGACGTTTCCTGCAGCGTCATGCGGATGATTTTTTTCTGCTTATCTTCATCCAGGTGGTATTTCTGCAAGGTTTCCAGGTTAAGTTTTGCAACCGAAATAGGTGTTTTCAGCTCATGGGTGACGGCCATCATAAAATTCTGCTGCTGCTGCTGCAGCAGAAACTGCCTGCGAACAGAACGGTAAACAAAAGCCGCACCTACAAGGGTAACTATTAAAAAAGTAATTCCTTCGGCAATGTATTTGGTAGTATTTTTCCGGGTGTCGTTATCAATGGTGGCAAGCTGCTCCGAAAACTGACCCGGGTTTAAGGAATCTTTTTTTGCAGAAAGCTCGCTGTAGCGCAGGTCAGCAATGGCTTTATTTTGTTTTTCCAGCGATATAAACCACCATACCAGCGCTGCCACTATATAAATAAGCAGCAGCCCGTAAATGAAGGTAATGACCCGGAATTTTTTTGTAACATACATTTCCTGACCGGCTATTTTATTTTTTCAAGCCTGATACCCACATTCATTACATGCTGCAGGGGGTCTTCACGCATGATGTTTTCCAGTGCGAATTTGTAATGGCCTGCTTTCAGCTTAAAAGGTTTATCAGTAAGCTGAATGCGGTGTTCATAAATATCGTCCATACCGGAAGCCAGCCATCCTCTTTCTGCTGTGGCGAGTTTCGACTCCTTCATTTCTCTGCGCAATGTATCGCCGGGAAGCTGGTAATAAAAATTGATCCAGATGTTGTTGTAATTATATTTTTCCGTATGCCGGATAACAAAATAGGGCTGGTACAGCGTCGTGGTATCTTTTATGGTAAAAGTAAATTCAGGTTTAAAAGCGCTGCTCCAGGCATGGCCGGGTACCGATACGGTTTTTTCATAAAGATCAATGGTGGTACAGGCTGTAAGGCACAAGGTATAAGGAACAAGAAAAAAGAAAATTCTTTTTATGGCATTCATTGAACAAAGATAATCGGAATGGGAAACCCTTGCACCTTGTTTCATTAGAGCACATTCATCACCTGCTCCTTTGCTTTTTCCAGCTCATCCTTCATCATCACCACGCATTTCTGAATGGCGGCATCGTAGGCTTTGGCGCCGGTGGTATTTATTTCGCGGCCGATTTCCTGCAGGATGAAAGAAAGTTTTTTTCCTTTTGACTCTTCGGGTTCGGCCAGCACGGTTTTGAAATAATCGCAATGATTTTTCAGCCGCACCATTTCTTCGCTGATGTCAATTTTTTCGATGTAATAAATGAGCTCCTGCTCCATGCGGTTTTTATCATAGTTTTCCTTTCCCACATATTCTTCCATAAGTTTGATAATGCTGTCGCGGATGGTTTGTTTGCGCAGCGGCTCCATCCTTATTACCTCCTGCTGCTGCAGCTGAATGTTTTCAATACGCTGCAATAAATCTTTTTCCAGCGAGCGGCCTTCATCGTAGCGGTGAATATTCAGGTCGTCTATGGCTGCCAGGATGACTTTTTCAAATGCGGTCCATTCTTCATCAGTCAATGTTTCGCTGGTGGGGGTTATCACTTCCGGCATTTTTACCAACGTGCTGAGAACATGAGAAGGATCAAGTTTTAATTCTTCTGACAGCTGAGCCAGCGGTTTGAAATAGGCTTTGGCCAGCTCGGTATTGATAGTAACGGGTTTGGCATTACCGGTTTCTTTCAGGCTGATGGTACAGTCCACGCTGCCGCGGCCCAGCCTGGTAGAAAGAATGCGGCGGATATCGAATTCAAAGGGTTTTAAAAAAGCAGGCAGCTTCAGTTGCAGTTCAAACTGTTTTCCGTTGAGGGATTTTATATCCACCAGGAAAGTTTTATCGCCTACGTTTTTTTCGGCTCTGCCGAAGCCGGTCATGGATTTCAGCATGTGTAAATTTTGAAAAAGGTAAAGGTATTGTAAAAAAAATTGAAGACCGGTCGGAAGCGAACGCGGTTTTTCATTGGCAACATGGCGGATATTTTTTTCTTTAAAGAGTCTGTCAAAAAAAAATCTCCCCCGATGAATCGGGGGAGAAATATGTGGATGGGTTAGTAAGTACAGGGAAATAAATTTCCCTACACAATATTAATAACAAATTTTTCTAACTAAAAAAATATTTTAAAGAATTTTATTAACATTTTAATATTGTTTGTGGATAAGAGAACAAATACTTGTTTAATGAAGCAATGAATTGAAGATGCTGAGTTTTTTTTATGAATTAAATTTAATGCACAAGTTAAGCACCGGTTGATGAATCGTTATGTGCTCAACTGAAATCTGAGGTTTTTAAAAAAGCCAACCTGGTTGAGCAGCCGGGCTTATCATTTTTACTCCCCTGTTTAAAAGCTGGTTATCTTTAAACAAAAAATTTATTTATGCGTTTTGATAAACCGGTTCCGGTAAAATGGATTGCTGAATTTATCGGGGCAACGATTGCAGGAAACGATGCGGCAGTCGCTACGGGCATCAATGAAATACACAAAGTAGAGACGGGTGATATTGTTTTTGTGGATCACCCGAAATACTATGAAAAATGTATTCGGTCGGCTGCCACTGTTATTATCATCAACCAGGAAACGGCTTACCCGCAGGGAAAAACGCTGCTGATAACCGGCGAACCTTTTGAAGCCTACTTAAAGCTGGTAAATCACTTCCGGCCTTTTACTCCTTCGGCCAAAATGATCAGCGATTCGGCTGTTATTGGCGAAAGAACGGTGGTAATGCCCAATAGTTTTATCGGTAATCATGTAACTATTGGTTCCGACTGCATCATTTATCCCAATGTAACCATAATGGATCATTGCGTGATTGGAAACAACGTCATCATCCAGGCAGGCACGGTTATCGGTAGCGATGCATTTTACTATAACAAAAAAACCAGCCGCGATATTCATTATAAAAAAATGAACAGCTGCGGCCGTGTAGTGATTGAAGATTTTGTGGAGATAGGCGCCGGCTGCAGCATTGACCGCGGGGTGAGCGGTGATACCGTGATTGGTGCCGGTACTAAAATAGATAACCTCGTTCATATTGGTCACGATACAGAAGTGGGCAGAAATTGTTTGCTGGCAGGACAGGTGGGCATTGCCGGTGCGGTAAAAATCGAAGACAATGTAATTCTCTGGGGCCAGGTTGGTGTGAGCAAAACGCTTACCATCGGCAAGGGGGCTGTAGTATTTGCACAAAGCGGCGTGAAAGATTCCATTACAGGCGGCAAAGTGTATTTCGGCTCACCGGTGGAAGAAGCCCGGGAAAAAATGAAAGAGCTGGTGTGGATCAAACGCATTCCGCAGCTTTGGGAGAAAGTGATGGGGAAAGGGTGATAGGAGATTGGGACATGAGTCTATTGGGTGATTTGCTCCATTGCCAATAAATTGTACCAGGCCATTAATATCCTGATCTCATCTTCACTCCGGTACATAATCATCCGGCACCTGGTCGGCAATATTTTTCCAGCTCCAGTAGCCGTAGTTAATCCAGTCCTTCTGGTTGTAATAATAGCCGTTTTGTTTGATGGTGATTACATCCAGCAGATCCACGTAAGAAATCTGCACGCCGATGTCAAGAGGTAGCTTGTATTTTTTCAGGTATTCGTTTTCCGGTGTTTGTTTTGTGTAGGTAATGCTGATGCGGCGGGGGAAATAAATATCCGCTTCACTGACGCTGTCCACCGGGTTGTACCACATCGTGTCATATGGTTCGGTTATTTTGATGAATTTCTTTTCATCTAATGCATCGAGCAATGCAATAACAAATCCGTCTTCAGTGAGTGTGCTGTCGTAATAACTGTGCATGAAATGCAGCCGGCTGCCATAGTAAGCCTTTTTCCTGTTCTTCACCCAGAAGCTACTACTGTCCTCGCTTCCGGTTTTTTCTTCGTAAAAACAAAAACCGGTGTAGCTGCACAAGTCTTTTTTATAATGGTAAACAAAAGAATCGATCTGGTAGCGGAGATTGTACCCAAGGGCATTGTTTGAAATAAACAACGGCGTATCGGCCATCACTTTCAGCCTGTCCGTTTTGCGGTAATAATAAAACTTCAGCGCTTCGGGGTTCAGCAGGGTGCATTGGGTGGCAAACGGAGTAGTGCCGATAAAATTGTCAAGAAAGAACTGCCCGTATTTTTCCCAGCCGTTCTTCACTTCATTGCTGCTGCGTATCACCACTTCTTCTATGCTTTTTTCTTCTTTTGCCAGTTCGATGAGCAGGCCGGTGGTTTTAATTTCAGGGCTTATGCGAATGCGCTGTGATTTATAACCGGTGAAAGAAATCACCAGGTCGTAGCCGCCTTCTTTCAGGCTGAGGAAAAAATTTCCTTCTTTATCGGTGGCCGTGCCCTGCGTGGTGTTCTGGCAAAAAACCGAAGCGTAAGCCATCGGTTCTTTCGTGACTGAATCCATTATTTTTCCCGAAATAATAAAATTGGTTTGGCTGAACGATAAACCGGCGCAGAGAAACATCAGGGTAAACAGGTAACCGATTTTCATAGAATGATTATTTGTGCAATAAAGATAAGGCACTAAAGTTTCAGTTGCCCGCTGTTTATTGCCTGCCCGTAGTTTTTGCAGGCAAGGGAGATGCTTTGTTCCAATGGCATGAAGGAAAATCCCGGCAGGGCTTTTAGTATTTTACCGTTTTCCCAGAACGTTTTGCTTATCCCGATCTTCGCCGTTTCTTTTGTAAGCAGTGGTTTTTTTCCTGTAAGCAATGATTTTATTTTTTCCAGCCGCCAGGCAATACCGCTTAAAAACACACCCGCTTCCCGTGACGGCCGTTTTTTGCCAAATGCGTCTGCAATTGCATTGAACAGTTTTCTGAACTCCCAGTTGTCACTGTTTACGATAAACCGTTCACCGCTGATGTTGTCTTCCATGAGCAGCACTGCGGTACGGGCCACATCGCCCACATCCACAAACCCGTTGATGCCGGTGCTGTACCAGGGAAATTCTTTGTAAATATTTTTGAAAATAGCGCAGCTCCCGTAGTGCCAGTCGCCAAAGCCAAGCACCGTGCTGGGGTTAATGATGACGGCGCTCAACCCTTCGCCCATGGCACGCCACACTTCCATTTCGGCTTTCTGCTTGCTGATGCCATAATGTGTATTGAGTTTGCTCGTCATCCATTTTTTTTCTTCCGTCACATGTTCACCGCTGGCGGTGCGCCCCAGTGCCGAAATGGAACTGATATGCACCAGCCGCTTCATATTGTGTTCCAGCGCAAGGTTTACCACGTTGGCGGTGCCTTCCACGTTCACCTGGTACATTTGTTTTCTTTCTTTTTTAAAAAAAGAAACCAAAGCGGCTGAATGAATCACTGCATCCACGCCCTGCATGGCTTCATCGAGCGACATCACATCGAGTATATCGCCGCTCACCCATTCCACTTTGTTTAAAATGCCGGGAGAAATAAAAAAAGGCAGCTTGTTGCTGCGCCGGATGGCCCGCACAGAATAGCCTTTCTCTACCAGTTCTTTGATGATGTAAGCGCCGATGAAACCGGTGCCTCCCGTAACTAATATTTTACCCCCGACCCCTAAAGGGGAGTTTTGATGAGTCATCTAATATGCAATTAGCCGCAAACTTATGTGAAGTGTATGAATTGTTTCATGCAGGATAATCGTAATAGCCTTTGCCGGATTTTTTTCCCAGGTCGCCTTTATCCACTTTTTCTTTTTGGATGGAGGATGGTTTTAATCTTTCGGGCTTGCCCAATTGTTCATACACCGAGCAGCTTACGGCGTAGTTTACATCGTTGCCGATAAGGTCCATCAATCTGAAAGGCCCCATTCTGAAACCAGTAGCTTCCATCAGCGTGTCAATGGTTATAAAATCTGCAATGTTTTCTTCCGCCAGGCGCAGTGATTCGATGTAATAAGGACGGGCCACCCGGTTGACGATAAAGCCGGGAGCGTCGTGGCAGAGGACAGGCGTTTTATTCATCTGTTTTACCAGCGAAAGAATGATGCCGGTGGTTTGCTCGTTGGTGAATTCAGATTTCACCACTTCCACCAGTTTCATGATTGTTGCGGGATTGAAGAAGTGCATGCCGATAACCCGCTCGGGATTTTTTACTCCCCGGGCAATTTGGGTAACGGAGAGGGAAGACGTGTTGGTGGCAAAAACCGTTTCGCTGTGGTTGATTTCTGCCAGCTGGTTGAAGAGTGCAATCTTGGCTTCGGGTTTTTCAATAATGGCTTCGATGATGACATCGGCGAGGCAGTCGAACAGGTTATTGGTGAAGTGAAGGTGGTTAAGCGTTTCTTCTTTTGCCCCGGCTGTGATTTTATTTTTATCCACCAGCGATAGAAGATTGTTTTCAATGGAAGCCTTTGCTTTTTCCAGCACGGTTTCATTCAGCTCATATAAAATAGTATAAAAACCGGAAGCGGCAGCGGCCTGTGCAATGCCGCTGCCCATAGTGCCGGCGCCGCAAACTACTAAACCAGGATTCATGAGATTAACAGGATTGAAGTGATAAAGATATGTGTTTGAAATTATCTTCTTTTTTACCAATTGATACAATCCCTAATAGATCTTGACAGGATGTGATGAAGAAAAGCTGAATAGTATTACAGGACGTACAAGTGAGTGACACAACGGAAGCCCAATAGTAATTCCATAGCTGACAAACAAAAAATATAAACTACCAATGATAAACTCTACACCGCCGAAGTAAACTGCTTCATAAACCTCACGTCATTTTCACTGAACAGCCGGATATCATTGATGCCGTATTTCAAAAGCGCTGGCCGTTCGATGCCCATGCCGAAGGCAAAGCCGGTGTATTTGTTGGGGTCGATGCCGCAGTTGGAAAGTACGTTGGGGTGCACCATGCCGCTGCCGAGAATTTCGAGCCAGCCGGTTTTTTTGCACACTGCGCAGCCTTCGCCTTTGCACAGCACGCAACTGATGTCCATTTCGGCGCTGGGTTCGGTGAAGGGGAAATAAGACGGGCGGAAACGGATCTTCACATCGTGTCCATACATTTCTTTGGCAAAAAAATAAAGCGTCTGCTTCAGATCGGCGAAGGAAACATTTTCATCAATGTATAAACCTTCCACCTGGTGAAAAAAGCAATGGCTGCGGGCACTCACGGTTTCGTTGCGGTACACACGGCCGGGGCAAATGATTCGTATTGGCAGCTTTCCTTTTTCCATCTCCCGAATCTGGATATTGCTGGTGTGGGTGCGGAGCAACCAATCCGTGCCGGAGTTTCGGGATTGCTGCACATAAAAAGTATCCTGCATGTCGCGGGCCGGGTGATGCTCGGGCAAATTGAGTGCTGTAAAGTTGTGCCAGTCGTCTTCAATCTCCGGTCCTTCGGCCACTGCAAAACCAAGCCGTTGAAAGATGGAGATGATACGGTTGGTCATTAAACTAACCGGGTGGCGGCTGCCGGTTGGCAGGCTGTCGCCGGGAAGTGAGAGGTCGATGTCGGATGTCGGATGTCGGATGTCGGATGTAGCAGCTTTCAGCTCTTCGTATTTTGCTTCGGCCAGTTGCCTGAATTCATTTACTGCCTGTCCGAAAAGTTTTTTATCTGTTACATTTTTAATCTCAGCCATAAGGCTTTTTAAAATGCCTTTTGTGCCGAGCCATTTGATGCGGAATTCTTCTGCTGCTTTTTCGTCCGTGGCAGAATAATCGGCAATCTCCTGTTTGTAGTTTTCTATTTGTTTCAGCAGCACTTCCATAGCGGGCAAAGATAGGCTAAGAGGTAAAAAGAGGAAAAAGAGATAAGGAGGAACTAAGAGATAAAAGGAGAAAAAGAGATAAAGTGTACCTGGGAAAGCATCAAATAAATTACTGCCTGATTGTTATCATTTAATTATTCGATTGTTACAAGGCAGAAGATTGACTATACAACCGGGCATTGCAACAAGTTATTAGTTTAACTATGCGGCAATTCAGCTTTCGAACCATCAAATTCTCTTTTTCTCCTTTTACTCTTTTATACTCTTAGCTTATCTTGCATGTATGTCCGACTTCCTCAACATCGCCGACTTCCTGGCTCCCATCAGCAAGAGTGAACTCAGCTACGACCAGGGTTATAAAGAAGGCACCATCGGTTACAGGATGAGTGTGCATGACGAAGAAAATTTTCCCGATGTGGATGAAGCCGACCTCATCTTCATCGGTTGCGGCGAGCAGCGTGGCAATGGGCACCATCTTGCTTATAGTGCAGCTCCCGATGCCATCCGCCGTCAGTTTTACCCGTTGTTTTTCTGGCACCAGGATCTGCGGCTGGCCGACATTGGCAACCTACGCAAAGGTGCCGGGCTGGCCGATACCTATGCTGCACTTCAAACAGTAATCAACGAACTCATCAATGAAAAGAAAACGGTCATCGTTCTTGGCGGATCGCATGACCTTACGCTGGCTCAGTACTATGCTTATGAGCAGAACAAAACCATCATCGAAGTGGCCAATGTGGACGCCATGCTTGACCTGAACCTCGATTCCGATTTCCGCTGCGACAATTTCCTGATGGAGATGCTCACCGGCGAGCCCAACTATGTGCGGCATTACAACCATATCGGTTTCCAGAGTTATTTTGTACATCCCCGCATGCTGGAGACCATGGACAAGCTGCGCTTCGATTGTTTCCGCGTGGGCAATGTGAAGGAGAATATTGATGAAATGGAACCCGTCATCCGCAATTCGCAGCTGTTCAGTTTCGATATTTCGGCGCTGGCTTATGCGTATGCGCCGGCCAACACCACCGGCTCGCCCAACGGGTTCAATGGTGAAGAAAGTTGTGTGCTGATGCGCTACGCCGGCATGAGCCCGAATGTGAATACCATCGGTGTTTATGGTTACGATCCCGATAAAGACCAGCACGACCTCACAGCTAAACAAATCAGCCAGATGCTCTGGTACCTGCTTGATGGGCGCAGCCGGGGCAGGAAAGAAGCAAAGATTGATGAACGGGAATCCTTCAATGAATATCACATGGCTTTTGCCGAAGTGGACACCATTTTTATACAAAGCAAAAAAACCGGCCGCTGGTGGATGCAGCTGCCCGACAAGCGGTTTATTGCCTGCAGCTATAAAGATTACCTGCTGGCAAGCAGCAATGAGATTCCGGAGAGGTGGTTAAGAGCCCAGGAAAGAAGCTAATGCCAAATCCCCCGTCCCCCTAAAGGGGAGACTTAGATCGAACAATCACAAAATTTTACTGCAAAACTTTTAATCGTTATTTTTATTTGTGTTACCAGCAGCAGTAAGTCTATTAAGCTTCTGTTGCGCCTGCCCGCTTGCCTTCGCTGAAGCTATGGCGAAAGCAGGCCGTACAAGACTTTGGCAGGCGGGTCGCACTCTTGTACTCCTGTAATTCTATTCGCCAAATGTTCAATGCTCATTATTCAATGCTCTATGTTCAACTGAAAAGAATTTTTAATCCGGGACAATTATTTATTTTTAATTGTTCCTTATTAACCCTAACAAGTTGTTCGATCCAGCAGAAAATTTCGAAGTCAGCAAACCAATTCGTTTTAAAGGATTCTTCATTGCTAACAGCCCATATTGGCATCAGCATCTATGAGCCGGCCAGCAGCAAATACTGGTACAATTACCAGGGCGATAAATATTTTGTACCGGCCAGCAATGTGAAAATTCCGACCTGCTATGCGGCGATGAAGTACCTGGGCGAAAGTCTCAGAGGCCTGGATTACCTTGAAACGGATACGGTGTTATTTATAAGGCCAACTGCCGACCCGGGTTTTATGCACAGGGATTTCAAATCGCAAACCGTGTTTGAATTCCTGCTTTTATCGAACAAGAAACTGGCATTTGTTCAGCCAAAATGGGAAGCTGAAGTATATGGCAGTGGCTGGGCATGGAATGATTATAATGAAGCCTATATGCCGGAACGATCGGATTTGCCCATTTATGGAAATGTAATCGAGTATAGTTTACAACAAACCGGAAACAAGTACAGTTTAAAAAGCGATATAAAATTCTTCCGGTATGCTTTGAACCCTTACGTGGACCCGATAACGCCAAACATCAGGATAAGGAGAAGAAGAGTGGACAACACATTTGATGTGTTTAGCAGCAACGGCACTTTTTCAAGAACGCTTATACCATTCAGAACATTCGAAAACCAGCGGCTGCTGGAAGACACGCTGAAGAAAGCCTGGCTCAACAATGTTTACCCTCCCTCGGATATAAAGTTTAAATCCATTTATTCAAGACCCACCGACTCCCTCCTCAAACCCATGATGCAACGCAGCGACAATTTTTTTGCGGAGCAAACCCTGCTGATGGTGAGCAATGAGCTGCTGGGTGTGATGAATGATGAAAAAATAATTGACACTTTATTAAAAACTGACTTTAAAGACCTGCCGCAAAAGCCACGCTGGGTGGATGGCTCGGGCCTGAGCCGCTACAATCTTTTTACCCCGCAGAGTTTGATTGCCATACTCGGCAAAATGAAAAATGAATTTCCGATGGAACGGATCAAAGAAATTTTTCCCACCGGCGGCGAAGGCACCATCAGTAATTTCTACAAAGCCGACAGCGGCTATATTTATGCCAAAACCGGCACCCTCAGCGGCGTGGTGGCGCTGAGCGGTTATTTATACACCCGAAAAGGAAGGCTGCTGATTTTTTCTACGCTTGTTAATAATCACCAGGCATCTGCAACAGCTGTGAGAAGAGCAGTAGAAAAGTTTATACAGGGAATCAGGAATAAATATTAGGCTAAGAGTTTGAAGGAGGAGAAAGAGGAAAGGAGAGAAAGTGCTAAGCAAAAGATACTACCAACCAACAACCAGCTACCCCTCTTTTTCTCCTTCCTCTCTTTTATCCTCTTAGCCCAAACATTATTTCCATCTGCTCCTTTCTGAATTCCAGGTAGGTTGGCTTGCCATCCGGCGACACATTCGGTTGCCTGCATTTGAACAATTCTTCTACCAGGACTTCCATTTCCTTTTCAGAAAGATGGCTGCCGGCTTTGATGGATTGCTGCCGGGCAAGCGAACGAACCAGTTTTTCTCTTTTTGAAAATTTCAAATCGGAACTGAAATGTTTGTATTGCTCCAGCAAAGAATCAATTACCTGCTTTTCGTTTCCTTGTGCCACATCGGCCGGTGTACCCTGGATGAGAAAAGTGTTTTTGCCAAAGGTTTCAACCTGGTAGCCGAGCTGCTGCAGGTCATTTATCAGTTCTTGCAGCAGCACTGCATCGGCAGGCGCCAGTTCGATCGTCACCGGAAATATACTGCGCTGCGTAGCCATTGGTTTCCCCTTTGCTGCTTCCTGAAGTTGCTCATACAAAATCCGTTCATGGGCCGCCTGCTGGCTGATGAGGATAAATCCGCCGGGAGTTTGGCAAAGGATGAACTGGTTGTGCAACTGGGTAAGTGGAAAGTGATGAATAAGGTTGCTGGTTGCTGGTAACTGGTTGCTGGTAGCTGGTTGCTGGTTACTGGTTACCGGTTCTACTTTTTCAAAATCCTGACTTCCGATTTCTGACTCCTGACTTCTGATAGCAGACATCTGACCGCCGACTTCAGTCCCCGGACTTCCTTCAAAAAAATCCCTCCAGTGCCTCAGCTCCGTTCTCTTCGATGGTTCAATCAGGTGCGCCTGATGTTTTTCTGTAAAACCTTTAAAGATGGAAGTGGAAGTTGCCGCTGTCTTTTTTTCTTCAGTAAACGGTTGTTGTACCGCCGGCAGCTGCTGAATGGAAGGGTCCAGTTCAAAATCCAAAGTGGGAGTGACGCTGAACTGTGCCAGTGCATGCTTTACCGCTGCTTGTACAAAAGCATAAATAATTTTTTCATCTTCAAATTTTATCTCCTGCTTGGTGGGGTGCACATTCACATCCACCTGCGTGGGGTCAAGGTCAATAAAAAGTACATACATCGGGAAGCTGTCACGGGCTATCATTTCCTGGTAGGCGCTCATCACCGCATGATTCAGGTAGGCGCTTTTGATAAAGCGGTTGTTGACAAAAAAATACTGGTCGCCCCGGGTTTTTTTTGCGGTGTCCGGTTTACCCGTAAATCCGTAAATGTTCATGTAGTCGGTTTTTTCTTTTACCGTTACCAGCTTTGTGCTGTAGCTGCTGCCAAGCAGATGAAGAACTCTTTGTTTCAGATTACCCGCTTCAAGGTGAAAGATCTGTTGATTGTTTGCTGTAAGAGAAAAAAAGATTTGGGGAAATGAAAGCGCCACTCTTGTAAATTCGTCCACGATCTGGCGCATTTCAGATGTATTACTCTTCAGAAAATTTCTTCGTGCAGGTACATTGAAAAAAAGATTCTTCATGGCGATGCTGGTGCCGTTGGGTGCTGCAACAGGCTCCTGTTTATTCACTACGCTGTTCTCCACTTCAATGTAAGTGCCGGTTTCATCTTCGGGTCGTTTGGTCTTAAGCTCCACCTGTGCCACAGCGGCAATAGACGCCAGCGCTTCGCCGCGGAAGCCCATCGTACGGATATGAAACAAATCTTCAATCGTCGTGATTTTGGAAGTGGCGTGGCGTTCAAAGCACATCCGTGCATCAGTTTCGCTCATGCCGCCTCCGTTGTCAACTACCTGCACCAGCGATTTGCCGGCATCATTAATGATGAGTTTGATTTCGGTGGCGCCGGCATCCACGGCATTTTCCAGCAATTCTTTCACCGCACTTGCGGGCCGTTGAATCACTTCGCCGGCTGCTATCTGGTTGGCAATGTTATCGGGCAGTAATAAAATCTTGTCAGGCAATTCTTCGTAATTTGGCCTGCAAAATACGCTGATTATTCTAAGCCTTCCGCATGAAAAAAATTAATCTGTTAATCGCCGGCCTTATTTCGTTTACAACTTATTCGCAAATCAACCGGGAGCACATTGCACAGCAATGGGTGGACAGTGTTTTCAATTCGCTCAGCAGGGAAGAAAGAATTGCACAACTGATGGTAGTGCGTGCCCATTCCAACCTGGGCCCTGAGCATGTGGCTAAAGTGACGGACGATATTCAGAAATATAATATCGGCGCCTTATGTTTTTTCCAGGGCGGGCCGCTGCGGCAGGCTAACCTGACCAATTTTTATCAAAACATTGCCAAAACTCCCCTGCTGATTACCATTGACGGTGAATGGGGACTTGGCATGCGGCTCGACAGTGTAACAAAATTTCCCTACCAGCTTACCCTCGGCGCATTGAGTGATCAGCGGATAGTGTATGAAATGGGATTGGCAGTAGGCGAGCAATGCAGGAGGCTTGGCGTGCATGTAAACTATGCGCCGGTAGTTGACATCAACAATAATCCCAACAACCCCGTCATCGGTTACCGCTCTTTCGGCGAAGACAAATATAAGGTGGCGCAGCTCGGCGTGGCTTATATGAAAGGCATGCAGGATGCGGGCATCATGGCCTGCGCCAAACACTTTCCCGGCCACGGTGATGTGGATGTGGATTCGCATCTCGATCTGCCCGTCATCAACAAATCGAAAGAGCAACTGGACTCACTCGAACTGATGCCTTTCCTCGAACTCTTCAAAGCCGGTGTGGGCAGCGTGATGATTGCGCATCTTTATATTCCGGCCATTGACACTTCGGCCAACCGTGCCACTTCGCTTTCAAAAAACAATGTGACGGAATTGTTGCGCTTCGGGCTTGGGTACAACGGGCTCACCTTTACCGATGCGCTGGAAATGAAAGGTGTTTCAAAATTTTTTCCTTCCGGCGAAGCTTCCGTAGAGGCGCTTATTGCCGGCAATGATATGCTTTGTCTGCCCGCCAGTGTGCCGGAAGCCATTGAAAAAATAAAGCAGGCGATAGATGCCGGGAGACTGAGTGCTGATGATATTGATGCAAGAGTAAAAAAAGTGTTGCGGGCAAAATACCAACTTGGGTTAAGCCGTCTTAAACCCGTAGATACCAGCAACCTGCTGATTGACCTGAATGCAAAAACAGACGCCGTCCGCATGCGGGTGGCAAGACAAACCATTACCGTAGTAGAGCAGGCGCCTAAAAATGACCCTGCACATCTGCCAGTGAAAGGGGAAAAGAAAATTGCCTATGTCGGTATTGGCAGCACGGGCTTAAATGAATTTGGAAAGAGAATGGCGGATGACCTGAAAGCCGACACCTATCTTTTTTCCTGGAAGGATGGGGATGAAAAAGCAGAATCAATTTTTGAAGCGGTTGACGGAAAATATGAAGTTGTGATCATCGGCATTCACGATTTCAATAACCGCCCGGCTGATAATTATAAAATCAGCAAAGCCTCGGTTGCCCTATGGCGAAAATTGAATAAAACCGGCAGCATTACCCTGGTTTTTGGCAATGTGCTGGCTGTAGCCAACTACTGCAATGCAAATGCACTGGTGGCCTGCTACCAGGATGATAACATCACACAGCTTGCGGCGGCGGATTTTATAACCGGTAAAAGCGGCGCCTCAGGCAGGCTGCCGGTAAGTGTTTGCAATTTTTCTTATGGCAGCGGAATTGATATGGCTTCGCCAAAAACGGATATCAGGAAAAAAAAATATTTGATGGGGCAGGCAATTGATTCCATCATCCGCGATGCCATTTCTCAAAAAGCATTTCCGGGCTGCGTGGTGATGGCTATAAAAGACGGACAAATAATTTTCAACAAAGCTTTCGGCAGTTATACTTTCACCAATCCGCAGCCGGTATCGTTTGAAAGTATTTTTGACCTTGCTTCGGTTACTAAAATCTCTGCCACTACCGTAGCCGTGATGAAACTGTATGAGCAGGGAAAAATCAGTTTAAAAAAAACGCTGGGCGATTACCTGCCTTGGGTAAGGGGTACGGATAAAGCTGACCTGGTAATTGAAGACATATTGCTTCACCAGGCAGGGCTGGTGCCTTTCATACCTTTTTACCGGGAAACAATTGACACAGCAACAGGTCTTCCATTGCCGGGCTTTTATTCCGATTCGGCCAAGCGGGGTTATACAATAAAAGTTGCCGACAAAGTTTTCCTGCGCAACGACTGGCAGGACACGATTATCAAACGCATACTCCAAAGCCCGCTGGGCCGAAAAGGCCGCTACGTGTACAGCGACAATGATTTTATTTTTTTGGGAAAAATGGTGGAGCAGCTCAGCGGCCTGACGCTAAATGAGTATGTACGCAAAACTTTTTACAGCAGGATGGGTTTGGAAACGACGGGCTATAAACCCAAAGAAAGATTTAACGTAAGCAGGATTGTGCCTACTGAAGAGGAAAAACATTTTCGCCGGCAATTGCTTTGGGGCGATGTGCATGATGAAGGAGCCAGCCTGTTTGGCGGTGTGGCGGGCCATGCCGGTCTTTTCTCCGATGCGTATGACCTGGCCATGCTGTACCAGTTGCTGCTGAACGGCGGCACATTCAACGGCGAAAAATTTTTAAAACCGGAAACAATAAAAAAATTTACCGCTTACGGCGCCAAAGACAGCCGCCGGGGATTAGGCTTTGATAAACCGGAAAAGGACAATGCAATAAGAAAGGATCCTTATCCTGCCTTACTTGCTTCGCCGAAAACTTTTGGCCATACCGGCTTTACCGGCACCTGTGTGTGGGTGGACCCGAAGTACAATCTTGTTTTTGTTTTTCTCTCCAACCGGGTGAACCCGACAAGGAATAACCCGCTACTGGCGCAACTGAGAGTGCGGGAGAAAATACTGGATGCGGTGATGGAAGCAGTAAAATAAATTCCAAATCTCAAACTACAAACACCAAATAAGCTCCCATTAAAAAATTCCAGATAAATCACCATGAAATGAAGCTTATCCTGGTATTAATTCTTGCACCGATAGTTGGATATTCTGAAACTGAAATAGAAGATTTTCACTCAGAAAAAACCGGCGATACTTATGAAATAATTATCCGAAAGCCAAAAGATTTTGATACATCCAAAGCTTATCATCTCGTTTTCTTTACCGATGCGGGTATCAATTCCGGAAAAACCATTTTATCCCAACCAGAGGAAAATATCAGGCATTGTATTCTCATCGGGATTGCTCATAAAGGGGACTGGGGCAGTAAAAGGCAAAGAGATTTTATTCCCTCCGATGCAGGAGGCTACAGCAATAAAGATTTTGGACAGGCTGCAAAATTCTTTTCATTTATGAAAGTAGAACTAATCCCTTATGTCGGCAGAAAATTCAGTAAACAGAAAAGCAAAGTATTTATCGGCCACTCATTCGGCGGATTACTGGCGCTGTACATTTCGTTAAAAGAAAACAACCTCTTTGACCATTATTATGCCGTCAGCCCATCGGTGTGGGCCAATTACAATGAACTGATGAAAATTGAAAAGAACTATGCCAGGAGTAATAAAAACTACAAGGCATGTGTTTCCATCTATGCAGGTTCGCTTGAATTTTTGAATAAAGTGCTTAGCTCCTCAAAAGAATTTTATCATACCATTAAAGCCAGAAACTATACCGGGCTTACCATCACTCATTCGGTAATTAACGGGGTGAATCATTACGGCATTGTTTCCAAAGTGATTCCGGAGATTTTTAAACAGCTCAATTGAGCTGCTTTTTTTGATTTGTAACTTTTGTGCTTATTTGGAAATCGGTCCCGGTAAATATCGGGATTGTATTCTGGAATTTATTCCATCAATTTCATCAGCACCTCCTTTATCTCCCCATAATTTTCCCACGGAATAAAATGCCGGGCGCCGGGCAGAATTTTTACTTCCACTGATGTTGCTTTAGTGAGTTTCTTCTTGGCATACTCCACATTGCCCACCGGCACAAAGCTGTCTTTATCGCCATGAATAATCCATACCGGACAGGTGATTTTATCCCAGTGCCTGTCCAGCTCTTTCAAATCATTTTTCAAATACCACAGTTCTTCATTGCTGGGTTTGAAAGCACCGGGCACTAATAATTTCAAAGGGGTTTTGTAAAAGGCAGGCCGCCATGTCTCCGGTTTTTCTTCGGCCGGGTCAACTGAAGCGGCAAGAAACACAAGACCGGTAAATAAATTTTTATTGTCCACCTGCAGCTTTACTATCATCGGCCCGCCCAGTGAATGACCCACGGCATACATCGGCTTGCCGTTTTGAAATGATTTTACCAGCGGGCTTATCAGTCTTGATTGTTCTTCCAGGTTTTTGGCATCGCCAAAGCGGCTGAAGCCAAAGCCCGGCCGGTCCACCGAAATCATCCGGTACTTTGCCAGCAGGTCTTTATCCTGCATGTATTTTTCAAAAGCGCTCCAGCCGCCGGGTGAGCCGTGTACAAAGAAAAGGGTCGGTAACGAATCATTTCCCGTTTTTGCATAATGCATTCCAAAGCCATCTACGTTGATGGTTTCAGTGGTAAGGTCAACGCCTGCTTTTGAAAACTTTTTCTTTGCTTCGCTATCGCTGATGCGGAATTTCATGCTGCACTGGGCAAATACCAGCCACACAGTTATCAGTATAAAAAATGCAATCAGCAACCGCCGGAAGATTTTTCGTTTCATCCGTCAAACGTACAAAGAAAATTTGCTGTGGATGTAAAACAGGCGACAGCCTGGAGTATGTTATTAAAATGGCGGGCTGTTTTAATTATCCTCCGATCAACCAATCAAC
>CAZDUO010000032.1:0-40034 GCA_964508655.1 uncultured Chitinophaga sp.
ATTCAAAATATTTTCTTAAAAGAAATGCTGCTGCCATGTCGCCGGTTATCACATTCAACAGCATGTGCGGAATCATGCATCGGAGTATTTCAGTAGCTTTATCTGTATGTACATAAACGTTAACGAGGACCGGCTGATAAAAGAAAGAACTTTCCTGATGATGGTACCGCTCTTTGCACTGGCAGGCCTGCTTTGGGCGGCTTTATACTATTATTTTGGCGCCAAAACTGCTGCACTAATACCTGGCGGGTATTCAGTCATATCGCTGTTATCGCTGGCTATTTACCGCTGGCAAAAAAATTTCAGGCTTTTCCGCAGCACCCAGCTGGTACTGATATTATTGCTGCCCTGCCTGTTGCATTTAAGCCTCGGCAATTTTGTTTCTTCCAGTGCGGTCATACTCTGGAGTACCCTTTGCCCGCTGGGCGCCGTTGTTTTTTACAATACAAAAGCCGCATCGTATTGTTTCGTGCTGTTTATGGCAGCGGTAATCATAGTGTTCTTCCTTGAAAACAAAATATTCCCGGTTCAAACAGCACTTCCTGAAAAACTGGTCAATGTACTGTTTGTAATGAACATTACAACAGTAACATTCCTGGTGTTTTTTGTGTTGCGGTATTTTGTCAACCAGAATGAACTGGTAAAAAAGAAACTGAAAGAGGAACAGGAACTGCTGGCTGCCGAGCGGGAAAAGTCGGAGAATCTTTTATTGAACATTCTGCCGGCTCCTGTTGCCCGGCGCCTGAAAGAAGGAGAAAAGGTTATTGCTGACGAACACCGTGAATCAGCTGTATTGTTTGCCGATATTGTAGGCTTCACTGAAATCTCGCAGCATATTGCCCCGGCCATTCTGGTAGAAAACCTGAATGCCATATTCACTCACTTTGACAAACTGGTGCAGCAGGCGGGACTTGAAAAAATAAAAACTATCGGCGATTCCTACTTGGTAGCTTCGGGCCTGCCTGAGCCGCAGCCTGACCATATTCGCAAAATAGCTGACCTTGCCCTTGTAATGGTAGCCGATGCAACACAGTTCAGCCTCGACGGGAAAAAACCATGTGAAATACGGATTGGCATTGACATAGGACCTGTGATAGCCGGGGTAATCGGCTCAAAAAAATTTATTTACGACATCTGGGGAGATTCGGTAAATACAGCCAGCCGCATGGAATCGTTTGGCGAGCCGGGAAAAATCCAGATTACGGAAAAATTTTTTACATACATAAAGAAAGATTATGAATGTACGTACCGCGGGCAAACAGAAATTAAGGGAAAAGGCCTGATGAATCTTTATTTTCTGCATGGTAAAAAAGAAAAACATTAATATCAACATCCGGTTGTGAAAAGAAATATTGCTTTTTTATTGACAAGCATCTTTTGTGCTATGGTTTTTTTTTCCTGCGCTCCGGGGCGAATGACAGAAACCAGTCTTTATTTTGGCTTGTCGAAACCCGACGGAAGCATGATAAGCGAAAAAGAATGGAATAGTTTTAACGAAGAATATATTTCAAAAATATTTAAGGAGGGAAGCACGGTTATCCGCGTCACCGGCAACTGGAAAGACACCGCTACGGGAAAATTGATTACCGAGCCATCCTGCCTTGTTATTTATTATTACAAACACAGCCCCGTTGTTTCAAAACAAATTGACAGTCTTCGTTACTGGTACAAAACCTTATTTCAGCAACAGTCGGTTTTGCGGGTTGATAAAAAAGTAAAAGCGGGATTTTAACACTATTACTGCTTCGGTTTCCAGGTATCTACTCTCAGCTTTTCCAGTTCATTCAGCACGCAGGACGTAAGTTTCATAATAGTGTCCTGGTCTTCGGGTCGCAGCGTGATTATCTTTTTATTGTTGCCTGTATCAGTAAACTGGATGGTGGCAATTTTTTTCTGCGACAGGTTGGTGAGATTAGCATTCAGGTTTTCCTGGTTGGGAAAAATAAAATGAAAATAACCTTTGCAGTTGGTAGTGCCCCCATTGCGGATATTCAGTCTTTGTTTGCTGTCAAATGTTACCATTACCCTCGACATGTCATCAAAGCAGGCAGTGGATTTGTCCAGGGCAATGAAATAGTCAATTTCCCTTTTGTCGGCACTGATGGATAGTAAAAATTTATCGTTGCCGGCGCCCAGCGATATAAAACCCGTTGTCAGCCTCGGGTCCTGGTTATATCGGTCTTTTTCATCTTTCAGGTTACAATCCTGGGCCGAGGCAAAGAAGGATAAAAAGAATAATGACGAAAGAAGGATTTTCATGTGTAATGATTCAGCTCAAAATTAATCATTACAACTACAGTTGCACAACAGGTGATGTTAAAAAAGCAGCGTCAGCCCGGAAATTCATTTAAAATTTTATGCCATGGCTGTCGGCGCTGCCGGCAATATGCAAAGCAAAAGCGCCAATGGCAGTATCTTTTAATATATTAATTAGGGCCGCCTGTCTTGTTTCTTCCATGCCGCCCTGGAAATAAGCAGGAAAGTGAATGAAAAAAACAAAAATGAACAGGAGCAATGCAAGCAGGTAAGCCGCCAGTTTTACCTGTTTATTAAAAATAAATGCAATGGCAGCCAGTATAAATGCTGCGCCCACTATTTTCACCCATAAAATGCCGCCGGGGAGCCCGGAAGGTACAAACTCCATCATGTTTTTGGGATACATAAAATGATACACTCCAAAAACAATCATAACGAGCGACAGCAGGTAAATGGCTGTGTGGGAGATAATATGCCGTTTCATATAAGTTGGTTTTCGTACCTATAAGTTAGGCTATTTTAAGGCTTCGGAAAAGAAATCGGGGAAATATTTTTTTATCTTCTTAAAAATTTTCCCTTCAGCAGTTTTTCCATTACATCATCTTTCAGGCTGCGGCTGATGGGTATATGATGGGCCCCGATACGGATGTTATTGCCTTCGATGCTGTCAATTTTTGAAGCAGCAACAATGTACGATTTATGCACCCGGATAAAGCGGGAAGAAGGCAGGTATTCCTCTACCGACTTAAAGGTGAGATACGTGATGTATTTCTTTTCACGGGTATGAATGACAACATAGTTTTGCAGGGCTTCTGCAAAAAGTATTTCGTCAAAGGCAACCTTGACGAGTTTATTATCCGCTTTTATAAAGACATATTCCCCCGGGGCCGTCGCGTCCGATTCATTTTTCTGTCTTACTTCATAATATTCTTTGGCACGCAACGCTGCTTTCAAAAAGCGTTCAAAAGAAATGGGCTTGACAAGATAATCCAGTGCATTCAGCTCAAAACCATCGAGGGCATACTGCGGGTAAGCCGTAGTAAAAATTACCGGCGGCGCCTGCTTCAGGGTTTTGAAAAACTCAAGCCCTGTAATCCTGGGCATTTGTATGTCAAGAAAAATCAGTTGCACTTCTCCCCTGCCCAGCAGGTCAGTTGCCCTGAGCGGATTGTCAAACTCACCTGACAAGTGCAGAAAGTCCACATCGGCTATATATTCTTTCAACCCTTTTCTTGCCAGTGGTTCGTCGTCAATAATGATACAATTAATCATTTTACAACAAAATTAAAAGTCCGACTGCCAGTAGTAAAGATGAAATAACCAAGAGTACAATTAAAGATTTAAACTTTTTCCGTTTGCGAAGCATCATCCCCAATAGCATAACCTTAAATTTTAATTTTCAAATTTATTACAAACCGGTTCGATTCGTCTTTTATTTCCAGTTCATGGCTTCCGGGGTAAAGCAATTGCAGCCTTCGTTTTACATTATTCAGCCCGATGCCGCCATGCTCTGCAGCATTCAATCCCGGTTCTTTTGAATTTTCCACGCAGAATTCAAACACGCCATTACGGCGACTGAGATCCAGGTTTACATAATTGTTGCCCCCCTGCTCATGCGAGATGTGTTTAAAAGCATTTTCAACAAAAGGCATCAGCAGCAGCGGTTCAATGTAAAATCCTTGTACTTCGGGCTGGCAGTTGAACTGCACCGTATAGTTTTCATCCTTTCTTAATTTTTGCAAATCCACGTAGTCTTCAAGATAGCTGATTTCTTTTTCTATCGGAATTTTTTCACCATTGGCTTCGTACAGCTGGTACCGCAGCATATCGGAAAATTTATGCAGGGCCTGTCGTGCTTCCGGGTTCGCTTTATCAATCAGGAAATAAACCGAGTTCAGGGAATTGAAAAGAAAATGAGGATTAATCTGTGATTTCAGAAAATTCAGTTCAGCTTCGGCCTTTTCTTTTGCCATCTCCGCCATTTTTTTCTGCAGTTTGATCTGGTCAAACATCAGCTTGATAGCAGCACCTGCAATGACAAGGAAAAAATGCGGGATGATATTATCGTAAATCCTGTCTTTCAGGTTTTCACCCAGGTTCAGCAACAAGGGGTTGTTCGTAACGCGGCCAAGGATGTTCATTTTTAAAACACTGCTCGTCACTATCATGACAATAAACAGTATGCCGAAGAGCCAGTATTTCTTTTTATAAAGCAATTTTGGAATCAACAGGTAATTGGTGATATAGACCATCAGGGCAAGATCCACCACCTTAATCAGCGTAACGGTAAATGCTTTCGCAGGAGTGGCGTAATCATCGTAACGCAGCATGAACCAGAGGCCCAGCAGCAGCATCCAGAAAAACAGGTGATGCAGTTTATATTTCAGCAAAACGGGTGTGGGTTGCATACGGCAAAATAAAATTACAATTTCCCGGCGGCAAAAGCACTTACACCTGCTGCAGTTATTTGCTGATGAAATGCAAACTCCCTGTTCATCAAGGATTGTTTTCCTGTGGTGTAAAGAATTTTGAACGGCGGAACAGATGGTTAAATTTTGTATTGAAAATCTGCGGTTATGAAACCTGTTTTGCTTTTAAGTTTAGCCTGTATGCTTGGCAGCTTTCCCGGCTGCAGCCAGTCAGCCAATGAAAATAAAAACGTGAAAGAAATTGTGGTGGGCGGCCCCTGCGAAGGTTGCGAAGCTATTTATGAATGTCATGTACCCTTTGATTCCCTCAGCCACCAGTGCTGGTTGCCCGACTGGAATGAAAAGGGCACCCGGCTTGCGGTTAGTGGCGTTGTGTACAATGCCGACGGAACACCTGCTCCCGGTATCATCCTTTATTTTTATCACACCGACCAAACCGGTGTGTATCCAAAGCAAGGCAATGAAAGCGGCTGGGCAAAAAGGCATGGTTATCTCCGCGGCTGGATGAAGACAAATGAAAAAGGAGAATACAGTTTTTTTACACTACGCCCAGCCGCATATCCCGAAAGAAGCGACCCGGCACATATTCATATTACTATAAAGGAACCCGGCAAAAAGGAATACTGGATTGATGAATATGTGTTTGATGACGACCCGCTGCTTACTGAAGAACTTCGCCAAAGAATGCAGAACCGGGGCGGCAGTGGCATATTGAAATTGGAATACGCAGACAATTTAATGAAAGCAGAAAGAAATATTTACCTGGGAAAAAACATACCTGGTTATCCCGGGCAATAAAGTATAGCCATGAAAAAGTTAGTGGTAATTGGTTGCTGGTTGCTGGTCAGTTCAGCGCTTAATGCCCATCCTGGAATTGGAATAGTAAAGGACAGCAAAGGAAATATTTATTATACCGACCTGAAACAGGTTTGGAAAATTACTCCCGGTGGTAAAAAAACTGTTGCAGTTGGCGGTGTGCATACACATGAACTGTACATAGACCCACAGGATAACCTGTATGGCGAGCATCTCTGGTACAATGGCGAAAAACTGGCCACATGGGGCCATTATGCGTGGTGCCTGAAAAATACCGGTGACCTGGTAAAAGAGATTGAGCCGACGGAAGGTTTTCTTACCAATTACAGCTTTGTAAGAGACAGCAGCGGTAATATGTTTTGGGTGGAACGCTTTACCAGCACCCGGTTTATGAAAAAAGATAAAGCCGGAAATATCAGTAAGATTGCTGAAGGAAAATTTGGTTTTGTGGGATGGCTGCATGTTACCGTTAATGGCACTTTATATTTTACAGCCGGTGGAAAATTATACCGGCTTTCTCCGCAGGGTGAATTTAAAATACTGACTGATGACATCGGCAGTAAAACAACAAAGTTTACAATGATGGGGCGCAACTATGACAGCTACGGCATATGGACTGATGGAAATGAAAATATTTACATTGCCATGATTGATTCAAAAAAAGTAATCCGTGTAAATACTGATGGAACGATTGATACTGTTTTAAAATCCGGAGCATTATGGACTGTTTGCAGCGGGCTATTTGACAAGGAAAACAACTTGTGGGTATTGGAAAATTCGGCCACCAACCAGGTGCGGGCAAGAAAAATAACCACGACAGATATGGCAGGCAAAACAGATTCAAAACAATACAGCAATCTTCATTTATTCGTTACCATCACAACCGGGCTGTTGGCCATCGGTGTTTTATTGTTGCTGAAAAACCAGATAATGAAAATTAAAAAGAAGCTTGCATCCGCCTTGTAAATTCAGCTATGATAGTATTCCTGTCTTTTCTGCTCGCCTGGCTCTGCGGGTATTTTATCATCCTCGCAACATCTTTTGTCATATATGAACAATTCAACATAATTGATATCACCAGCTTTGCGGTTTTCACTTTCACCGGCAGCCTGGTTGTTGTGCTGCTATTTTACAGGCTTGTTATTAAATTTCTATTGAAAATTTATCCGGGGAAAAATCAATATGTTTTTTTCCCGCTTGCTTTAATATTAGCAGGCAATCTCCCGGTTTATTTTTTTACCTGGATAAAATATCCTGAACTATACGGCCGCAGCGAAGCTTTGCTTTTTACTCTTTTTTTTATCACTGCGGCTTTTGTTTCGGGATTGTGTGAAGCATGGAAAAATAATGTTCTGAAAAAAGGATAAGAAAATCAATTTACACCCTTTCGCCAAAAATTAAACTGCCGATGCGCACCATATTACATCCTTCTTCCATGGCGATTTTATAATCACTGCTCATGCCCATGGATAAAATTGAAAATTGAAATTTGTCCCGGTTACTGCCGGGAGCGAATTGAATATTTAATTTTTCATAAAGAGATTTCAAATACCGGAATTCAGTTCGCACTTTTTCCATATCATTTGTAAGGCTCGCCATGCCCATCAGCCCGCATATTCTTACATTTCTCAAAGGCTGATGCAATAATTGAGTCATCAGTTCATCCAGTTCCTTCTCATCCAGCCCAAACTTGGTTTCTTCACTGGCGATATGCACCTGCAGCAGGCAGTCAATCACCCGGTTGTTTTTTTCCCCCTGCTTATTGATTTCTTTCAGCAATTTCAAGCTATCCACTCCGTGGATGAGGTGAATAAAAGGAGCTATATTTTTTACTTTATTGCTTTGCAAATGCCCGATAAAATGCCACCGGATATCTTTGGGCAACTGTTCTGCTTTGGCAGTCAGTTCCTGCACATAGTTTTCGCCAAAATCGCGGTGACCGAGATGATACAAATTAAGTATGTCATCTATAGTTTTAGTTTTGGATACGGCCACCAGTGCAATATTCTTTTCGGAAATTTCTTTTATTAATTCGCCGTATACTTCTTTATGTATTGCCATAATTAAAGTGCAATAAATACTGAAATGATAGTAATGAAAAACCGTCAGCTATACAACTGACGGCAAACTTTTTTTAGTTTAGATCTATTTAAGTATGCTCCTGCTGATAACAATCCGCTGCACCTCGCTGGTGCCTTCATATATCTGGGTGATTTTGGCGTCTCGCATCAGCCGCTCCACGTGATATTCCTTTACATAGCCATAGCCGCCGTGGATCTGCACGGCTTCCACAGTTGTCCACATAGCGGTTTCTGATGCATACACTTTTGCCATCGAGCTGCTGAGTGAGTAATCAAGCCCGTTGTCTTTATCCCATGCCGCTTTCAGACACAACATGCGGGCAGCTTCTATTCTCGTGGCCATATCGGCCAGTTTGAAAGCTATGGCCTGGTGATTCATGATTTCAGTGCCAAATGCCTTTCTTGTTTTTGAATACTCCTTTGATAATTCAAATGCGCCGCTGGCAATACCCAATGCCTGCGATGCAATGCCGATTCTGCCCCCTTCCAGGGTTTTCATGGCAAACTTAAATCCGAATCCATCTGCACCCACCTTGTTGGTCTTTGGCACTTTCACATCATTGAACAAAACGGAATGTGTATCACTGCCGCGGATGCCAAGTTTGTTTTCTTTTGCAGCTACCACCACACCCGGCCACTCTTTTTCTACTATCAATGTATTGATGCCCCGGGAACCTTTTGAAGAATCGGTTTGCGCCATCACCAGGTAAACCGAAGCAGTGCCGCCATTGGTAATCCAGTTTTTTGTTCCATTCAATAAATAATAATCGCCTTTATCTTCAGCAGTTGTTCGTTGCGAAGTAGCATCGCTGCCCGCTTCGGGTTCACTCAGCATAAAAGCACCGATATAGAGTTCGCCGTTCTTTTTACCCTGCGCCAGCGGCACCAGGTATTTTTGCTTCTGCTCTTCGGTGCCAAAAGCCTGCAGTCCGTAACAAACCAGGCTGTTGTTTACACTCATCACCACACTCACACTGGCATCCCATTTACTTATTTCTTCCATAGCCAGCACATAGCTGATGGTATCCATGCCGGCGCCTCCGTATCGGGGGTCTACCATCATGCCCAAAAAACCAAGATCGGCCAGCTTTATCACCTGCTCACGGGGAAAAATTTGCTTTTCATCCCGTTCAATCACACCGGGCTTGCATTCATTTTCGGCAAAATCACGGGCGGCTTTCTGAATCATCAATTGCTCTTCGGTAAGTTGGAAATGCATAAACTAAAATTAGAGGCAAAGATAAGGGGAACTAACCGTCGTAAGCAGGAAACAGATCCACCTGAATGCAGGAAATTATATGGTGAAGAAAGGTCAGCGGCCCATTTGCCGCAAAAAATTAATATGCGAATAAACAGCATACCGCACCCGGGGATACTCGATATACACGATACCATATTCCCGGCAAACTTTTTTAATGATGGCGCTGATGGCCGGGTAATGTATGTGTGATACCTTGGGAAACAGGTGATGTTCTATCTGGAAATTTAACCCCCCTACAAACCAGGTGACCAGTTTGTTTCGTGTGGCAAAATTGGCAGTAGTCTTTAACTGGTGAATAGCCCATTCGTCTTCGATTTTACCAGTGTGGGCATCGGGTACAGCAAAAGAAGTATGCTCCACGGTATGCGCCAGCTGGAAAACGATGCTGATGACAAAACCGGTGACTGCTGCAAAAACTATAAACCCGAACAGCCACTGTGTAAACCCAAGCAGGAATACAGGAATGCCGATGAACAAAGCCAGGTTCATAACCTTAAAGCTCCAGAAAACCAGGTGGTCGTTTAAATTCATTTTTTTAATGGGTATATTACCGATCTTTCTTTTGAAATATTTCTGGTAGTCCATCAGGAATATCCAGCTCAAATAAAGCAGGCTGTAAAAAAACCAGAAATATAAATGCTGGTATTTATGCAGGGGGTATTTCTTCTGGTGCTGGCTCATCCGCATCCACGGCTGTATGTCAATATCATCATCCACCCCATCCACATTAGTAAAAGCATGATGGATGACATTGTGCTTCATATTCCACATAAAACTGTTGCCTCCCAAAATATTCAGCGATGAGGCTGCCAGTGTATTTAACCATTTACGGTTGCTGAAACTGCCGTGGGCGCCATCATGCATCACATTGAAGCCGATAGCGGCTACTATACCTCCCAGCAAAACACATTCCGCTGCCGCCCAAACTGCCGAAGGAGTGAAAAAAACAAGATGAATGTAAATACCGGCAAATGCAGTAAACAGTACGATGGCCTTCAGCCAGAGTTTAAAATTTCCCGTAGGTGATTTTCTGAACTCAGTAAAATACGCATTCACCCGGTTCTTAAGTTCAGTATAAATGGAGGGTGAGGCTTGTTGAAATTTAGGAACAGTCATTAATAAAAAATTAAAAAAATAACTGCAAAGCTATGCTTATTCAGCCAGATAGCAGCAATGACTTCAGTAATGTTAACAAACAAAATGCTTAATCCAAATCAGGTTTCAATGCTAACGAGTGAATCAAAGCTCTTTATGCCGATTCGTTTTTGGGTATTGAACCCCTCAGCATACTTAACACCTATTTTTTTGCCAATAACCCGTGCCCGGGCCACAACGCTTTCAATAAATTCAGGAGTGGAAATATACGTTTGCGGGCCATCGTCTTCATTGTCCGGGTTATAAAATTGCGTTGTGTAAGCTTTTATTGCCTCCATTCGTTGTTCAAACACATCGGTAATGTCAATGATAAAATCGGGCTCATGGTACCTGTCCTGGATATAGTGGAAAACGTATTTGGGCCGCCATGGCTCCTGCAGATTTCCCTGTTCATCTTTTGTCTCAATTTTCCGCAACCCGGACAAGTAGCAACTATCGGCAGTAAGTTTTGCAGCCCGTCCATGATCAGGGTGGCGGTCGTCGAGCGAATTGGTAAGCACAATTTCGGGCTGGTATTTTCTGATGGAGGCTATCAGTTTTACCTGGTGTTCTTCGTCATTGCGGAAAAAGCCATCCCTCATTTTCAGATTTTCTCTTACATGCACACCCATGGCCATGGCAGCTTTAGCAGCTTCTTCATAGCGGGTTTCAATCGTTCCCCGTGAGCCGAGCTCACCCTGTGTCAAATCGAGCACAGCAACTTTTTTCCCCATTTTTATTTCCCTGATAATAGTGCCCGAACACCCCAGTTCCACATCGTCGGGATGAACGCCGATGGCAAGTATATCCAGTTTCATTTTTAATTGATTTCTTTTATGGTTATCGTTTTGTATGCACTAAAATAAAGTAATAATGATAAAGCACCATTCAATCTGTAATCAACGAAAAACGATAAACGATAAACCATAAACAAGCAGCTTATCTTGTCGCCGGCCGGTAGGGATTGTTGTACCAGCTGCCGTCTATTTCTTTCACAATGTTTTCAATCTGGCGGTCCACCTTGTCGGTCAGGTCCCACTCCTGTTTCAGGCTGCTGCCAAAGAAAAAGGCGACTGTCTGGTAAAATCTAGCCGTGACTCCACCGCGGTATTCTTTTACTATTTCGTAACAGTTGTTGCCGGTTTGCCGGTTGATAAGCTTCATCAGAATTTTTCCCTGGTAAACAGAAAGCTGCGAAAGCGGGTCGGCAAACTGGTCTTTCAGCTCCTTTTCACGGGATTTTATGTATTTCTTTTTTTCCTTCTTGTTCATTTGTGCAATGCGGGCATTGATGTCGTTCATCAGGTAGCCGGCTGTGCGGGCATAGGGATATGTAACGTAAACTGCATTTCGCAGCCTTGTCCACTCTTCAATATATTTGGCAAGTTTTTTTTCATTCATGTTCGATACCCAGGCCATTTCAAGCTCCTTGTAAGGCATCCATTCGCCCATGTAGTAGATAGCGCCGGTGATGATGCTGTCGTTGGGCCCCCATTTATTTTCCATCATTGGCAGGCGGGGTGGCGGCCCTGTGATGGTGTCGTTTTGTGAAAAGGCAACTGCAGCAGCAAGGTTGGTTGCCATGATGAATACTGCTTTCGGGAAAAACCGCCATTTCATAACACTAAAGTACAATATAAAGACAAGGATTCTAAGACCAACGCTGTATCCAAAAGTTAAAAGATTGTCAGCCTGAGATTTTGCGTAATTCAAGGCGCCTGGCCATGCTGAGAATAAAGCCGGCAGCCATTACCAGGGTACCGAGCCAGAGAATATTAATAAAGGGAAATTTGTAAACTTTCAATGTGAGAAAATCGGGTACCGAATTCATTTTTTTCACACCCAGCTCCACTTTATTGCCTTCTACATTGTTCAACTGCAAAATGAGGTCTTCAGCAATTATTGTATCCGGCACACTTATCATGGCGCCTTTGGCAATGGCAAGCTTTGGCACAGATGTGTAAATAGAATTGGTTTTGGCAAAAACTTTTATTTGTGCTTCGTACAGGCTTCCGTCTTTGCCAAAAAGCTCTACCGGCAGGCTGTCTCTTGAGGCAATTCCTTCCAGTTTTATCATCCCATTGATATAAGCAATGGAATCGCCGGGCTGAATGGTAAAATTTGTAAAGGTCGCGGTATCTGCTTTCCGGTTCGGGTCGGCAAGCGCAGTGATGTAGGCAAACACATCATGATCCCAGTAATGCTTTGCATCCGGGTTGGCCATCAGGCCTTCGTTTCCTTTATAATTGATAAAGGCATTGGGCTTCAGGGTAAATTTTTCTTTACCGTCTTTCGATTCAAAGTCAATCAGGAAATATTTCTGTGATTTTTTCGGGTGTGTGTAATCATCGTGATACGTCACCCAGTATTTTCCCATGTCGGTTTTCATCCCTTTTACCAGCGTCAGGTTTTCGCCGGTTTTTTCTTTGCTTTCAGGGCCAAAATCTACCGGGATGCCACTTGTGTTAAGAGAAAGTGTTTCTTTATTAGAAGCAGAAATCAAAATTCCGAGCAGCATCAATCCAAAACCCGTGTGTGCCACTGAAGGCCCGGAGAGTTTCAGACTTCCTTTAACTCCCAGCCAGATGTAAGACAAGTTGGCTATTACTGTAAAAACACTGCTTGCCACTGCCATCCAGATGGCGGCCAGGAAACCGGTGCCGTATTTATCGTATTGAATGTTTCCAAAATAAAGAATCAGCCCGGCTGCTGCTGCGCTGATGATAAAAGGGAAAGTGATTTTTTTAAAAAAATAGTTACCACCTGTGTCTTTCCATTTCAGGTATTGGCCAATGGCGGTAAGCAGGCCGATAATGATAGCGATAAAAATCTGGATACGGTTGTAGGAAAACTCGATATCCTGCGGGGGAGCATATTTTTTATCAAAAATCTTATTGAACACGGGTAGCGATGTTTGCCCGATGATGATAAAGGATGAAAACAGCAACAGCAGTGAACCGATGAACATCCAGAACTCACGGGATGAAGCGCTTTCTTCTTTTTGCGCAGCGGGAATGGCTTTGTTCAGATTGGCCATTAATAAAACCAGTGCAGCCAAAGGAGAAATAAAAGCAAATATTGAATGTACTTTACCAGCCAGCCACAACGATGCAAGCGAAATAAGAAGAGCAATCAATTTATTTTTTATTCCCGGGGAAGATAAAATTGCCGGCAGCCAGCAAAAGGCGTAAAGAAAGGCATAAAGTTGCGCATTCATGCCCAGGTCTGCAAAAGAGTGAACGGACGTGTCGCCCAGTATGCCGCTGCGGGTAAGAAAGGTGGAGTAAACAATAAGTATGGAAGTGAGTACTATTAATAAAAATGTTGATTTAAGTGAGCGGCCGGTGTGCCGGTAAATAAGCATGGTGTGAATACCCGCCACCAGTGTAAGCCATGGCACCAGCGATGCATTCTCCACAGGGTCCCATGCCCAGTAACCGCCAAAACTAAGCGACTCATAAGCCCAAGCTGCCCCCATCATGACGCCAACACCGAGAACACAGGCTGAGAATAAACCCCAGGGTAATGCTGGTTTTACCCAATCGCCATAGTTTTTTGTCATCAATCCGCCCATGGCAAATGCAAAAGGAATGACCGTGCTGGCAAATCCAAGAAACAAAACCGGCGGGTGAATTACCATCCAGTAATTCTGCAGAAGCATGTTCAGCCCGTTGCCGTCTTTTATTCTTGTTGCATAATCGGCAAACTGGAAAACGGGCAGATCGGGCATCTGTTCACGGAAAAGTGCAAAGGGGTCGGCTCCAATCTTTATTCCGAAAATATAGATACCGAGCATCATAGTGGAAATACAGACCTGTGCAAAAGAAAGCACCGTCATCACAGGGCCTTCCCATTTTTTTGCAGTAAACATGAGCACCACGCCAAGTATGGCGTGCCACAAAGTCCAGAGTACAAAGCTTCCTTCTGAAGCGCTCCAGATAGCGCTGAAAATATATTTCGGCTCCAGGTCGTTGCCGGAGTTTTTGTACACATACTGGTACTCGTAGCGATGATTGCTGATGAGATAATACAGAATGAAAAAAACACCAATTACCGATACGGCATCGGCCAAAAAAGCAAACCGGCCCAGGCGCCTCCAGCTCTGCCTGTCAGTTTCATCAGCTGCCTTGAACGACTGGAAGTAAGCAAATGCCGCCACCAGCGATGCAACAAACGAAACGATGATAAGCAGGTGACCGATTTTACCCGGCATCAACTGTTCGCCAATATAATCCATTGAAATCAGTTGGTGTTTTTGTCAATACTTTGCTGAATGCGGTTGGGATCATCCGTATATTTGGAAGGACATTTCATAAGTATCTCGTTACATTCAAAAACATCGCCCCGCATTTTTCCTTTCATCACCAGTTTTTCACTATGCTCCAGGTTGTCGGGCTTGGCGTTATTGTAAACCACTTTCACTTTTTCACCCAGGGAGTCAACGGCCGTAAAGCTGAGGTAATTGGGATTTTTTACGGCGTCATATTCTACCTGCCGGGTTTTGTCGAGTTTGGCTACTATATGAACAAACTTGCCATCCTTGGCTTTGGCTGTTGCAATTGTTTCGTAACTGCTTAGCATATCGGCGCCGCCGGCAGGCATCAGGCTGATGAGCACAGCAATGGCAGCCACAATCAAAACAAGTAAAATAAGATGCGTCTTTTTCATTTCCCGGAAATCGAAATTTATTCCGCAAAGGTAGGTTAAAGAAGGATTGATTGTTTGTGGAGGCAAGATTAGATGGTTTGCAATCAAAAAAAACCGGAAAAGCAATAAGGTTAACTGATTAAAACCTTCAGCCGCTGAATTTTCTTATGATGATTGAACCACGATACGTTACCCTTTTGTTGCCAAACAACTACCTTACCTGATATTTTCCGGGAAATAAAGCCCGACTCAAAACTTCTCCTTACCTTGCACCGCTTTTTTAGAATACCCCGACATGACCGATCTTTCAAGCTTTGATCCTAACATTACCAGCAATCCCAACAATAATATTTTCGGGTTGCCCTTTACAGAAGATGAAGCAAGACTGGTGATTCTTCCAGTCCCGTGGGAGGTAACGGTAAGCTATGGCGCAGGCACGGCCCGTGCACCGGAGCATATTTTTCCTGCCAGCTTGCAAATTGACCTGTACGATGCCGATATACCCGAAGGCTGGAAACAAGGATTTTTTTTAAAAGATATTGACCGCAAGGTGTTGTTGAAAAGTGACTACCTGCGCAAAGAAGCTGAGCTCTATATTGATTATATTGCCAAAGGTGAGGCAGTGGAAGAAAACCTCTTCATGACAAAAACCCTGAAAGAAGTAAATGAAGGCGGAGTTTTTCTGAACAAATGGGTGTATGAACAAACCCAAGGCCTGATTGAACGCAACAAACTTGTAGGGCTGCTTGGCGGCGATCACAGCACACCGCTTGGTTTTTTTAAAGCCATTGCCGAAAAATATGGCAGTTTTGGCATCCTGCAGATTGATGCGCATTGTGATTTGCGCAAGGCCTACCAGGGTTTTGTGTACAGCCATGCCAGCATTATGTACAATACGCTGCAGGAAATACCGCAGGTGGAAAGACTGGTGCAGCTGGGCGTAAGGGATTACAGTGAGGAAGAATGGGCCTATATCTTCAACAGCAATTACCGGGTGATTACCTATTTCGACCGTGAACTCAAAGAGAGGGTTTTTGATGGGCAGACATGGCGCCATATCAGCGAAGAAATTATCAGCAAACTGCCCGACAAGGTTTTTATCAGCTTTGATGTGGACGGCCTCGATCCCAAACTTTGCCCCAACACCGGTACTCCCGTGCATGGCGGACTGGAAACCGAGCAGGTATTTTATATTTTCGACAAGCTGGTGAAAAGCGGCAAAAAAATCATCGGCTTCGACCTGAGTGAAAGCGGCGTTGGCGAAACTGACTGGGACAGTAATGTAAGTGCCAGACTGCTGTTTAAGCTTTGTAACCTGATGGTGGCCTCAAATCCGTAGATGGCTTGATGGCTAAATTGCTGCATTGCTGCATTGTAAAATGGTTAAGCGATTTCGAACCATCCATCCATCCTTTAAACCATTTAGCCACTAAAACCATCACCTTACTCACCATGCAGAAAGAATGATGTGTGATTTACAATAAAATTATCCATGAAAAAATTTGAACTGGCTTTAAAAAATGAGAAGGTTAAATTTTACAGAACGATTAGCTGGATTATTATCAGCAGTAATATTATTTGCCTCATTTTGCTGAGTGCCTCAGGCAGATTTGAAAAATGGGGATACCTTTTTGCAGCCGTGCTTACTTTTTTTTCGATATGGGTTTCCAGGTATTTTAAAATAGCCGGGCAGCAATCATCATTTTATGCCCCTTTTTTCATTTTAATACTTACGTGGCTCAACACGGCTTCCTGGTGGGTGTCTGTTGTCAATTTATTTTTCCTGGCACTCGATACCATAGCCCGGCGTGAACTTGTGGTTAAAATTTTTTGTGATAAAATCATCTACCCCTCCTGGCCTGAAAAAACAATTAAATGGGAAGAACTCAACAACCTTGTGCTCAAAGACGGCCTGCTTACTATTGATTTCAAAAACAACAAACTGCTGCAGCAGGAAATTATCAATGATGAAAATGACTACGGCATTAATGAAAAAGAATTCAATGCCTTTTGCCGTGAGATGATAAATATTAAAGTGTACAAACCAACCAATTGATTCAGTTTACCGATTTTTGCAGACTGTGAAGTCAAAAGTCGGAGGTATGAGAACAAATGAACATTGAGTATTGATAATTGAACATTGAGCATTTAAAATTGAACATTTAGACCATATTCGACTTATAGACCTATATGATCTATTTACCTTAACATGACTCTTCATCATTCACCATATCTTCTTTACTCCGACGGCAAGGGAAATATTTTTGAAGATCGTTCGCTGTATGCCACCGGCCGCAGCGGCTGGGATGCTGTGCCCGTGCCCGATGATGAATGGATTGAACTGCCTGATGGCGGCTCGCTGTACGAACTGCCCGGCCGCAGGGGTATAGGCATAGATGTAAAGTCAGGCGAAATGCGCCTGTGTGAAAAAGGCTGGGCTGTGGCGGCATTCATTCCGCCTGCGCATACCGGATTTTATCTCGCCGCTTACGAATCAGAAAAAAATGCGCCGGTGCTGCCGCTGTTTTGCTACACAGCAGCGGGTTGGTACAATAATAAATTTTTCGTGCCGGCAATACGAATTGAAAAAGACATTCGCCAGGAATGTTCAGGGTATGATGCGGAAAAAATAAAAACCGGCGCAATACATCTGCTGAAAGCATATCCGCACAACCGGCTGGTAAATCATTTAATGAACAACTGCTGCATGACTTATCACTGCCCTGCAGCAAGAAATTTTGCTTTAGGCCGCTGGGAATGTCCCGTACCCGTATCGCCGGCATGCAACGCAAATTGTATAGGTTGTATTTCGTTGCAGCCCGATGAAGAACCAATTGTTTCCACACAAGACCGTCTTTCCTTTAAACCCACTGCCGAAGAAATTGTGGAGTTCACTGTGCCGCATCTCGAAACGGCGCCCTACCCCATCATCAGCTTTGGGCAGGGCTGCGAAGGTGAGCCGCTGCTGATGTGGGAAACCATCCGCGATGCCATCATTGAAATCAGGAAGCATACGCAGAAAGGAAGCATTAACATCAACACCAATGGCTCTGACCCGCGGGCTGTAAAAGCGCTTTGTGAAGCCGGGCTCAATTCTATTCGTGTAAGCACCAATTCGGCCCGAAGAGAAATTTATATGCCCTACTACCGGCCCAACAATTATGAGTTCGAAGACATCATTGAAAGCCTGAAAATTGTGAACCACTACGGTGGCTGGACATCCATCAATTATTTTGTTTTTCCCGGCATGACCGACAGTATGGCCGAGTATGAAGCGGTGCGAAAACTAATTAAAAAAACCGGTTTAAAAATGATCCAGTGGCGCAATTTCAATATTGACCCCGACTGGTACCTCGGCAAAATAGGCATTGCTGACACCGGCGCATGCATGGGCATAAAACAAATGATGCAGCTGATACGGGAAGAATTCCCCGAATTGAAATTTGGCTACTTCAATCCTTCGATGGAACGTATTAAGGGAAACTTCGAGTCAGACTTTGCACACTACTAAATTATTTTATAGCTGAATTACTAAATTGTTGCCTGAATTGACAATCCGCTCAACAATTTAACCCAATATCAATTCAACTATCGTGTCATCCGCTGATAAAAATATTTATAAAGGAGTGGCGCTGGCGTCCCTTGCCACCTTCATCTGGTCGGGCAATTTTATCATTGCCCGGGGAGTGATAAAAGATATTCCGCCCGTTACCCTTGCCTTTTTCCGCTGGTTGCTGGCAACGGTTATCATTCTTCCATTCGCATGGAAATATTTTTTTTCCGAACTCAGTATTGTAAAACAAAAACCATGGTACTTTCTGCTGGCGGCCCTCACAGGCGTCAGCATATTCAACACATTTGTTTACATTGCCGGGCACTACTCCGGCGCCATCAATATGGCGATACTTGGCACCTGCTCTTCTCCCATCATGTCGGTCGTTCTTGCCAGGATTTTCCTTCATGAAAATATCACCTGGATGCGTATTGGCGGCATGATTATTTCCATTGCCGGCATCCTGCTGCTGCTCAGTAAAGGAAGCCTTGAAACGCTTCTCACTTTTTCATTTACCCGCGGCGACTGGTGGGTTCTTGCAGCCGCATTGACCTTTGCTGTTTACAATATTCTTGTAAAAAAGAAACCGGTGGCCATGAATGCTACCAGTTTTCTATTCACCATTTTTCTGCTTGGCACCAGCATGCTGCTGCCGTTTTATCTGTATGAACTGAATACCAGCGGCGGCATCGCCATCAATGTTTCCAATATTTCAGCCATTCTTTATCTCGGGCTGGGTGCATCCGTCATTTGTTTCTTAATCTGGAATAAGGCCATAGCCGCACTCGGCGCCGGCAGAACCGCCCTGTTTGGCAACCTGATCCCGGTATTCAGCAGTGTGGAAGCTGTGATTCTGCTGCACGAAAAAATCACCGGCATTCACATCATTAGCTTTATTTTAGTAGTGGCAGGACTTATTATTGCCAATTTAAAAAAATAAACCTACGGCTTGTCTGCACCGGTTAACAAAAATATTCTTCCATTCATTGTGCTTTCGCAGTTTGCCGGCACTTCACTTTGGTTTGCCGGCAATGCCATTTTACCGGAATTGAAGCAGGCACTTCACCTTAGCCAGTACGCCATCAGCCTTGTCACTTCAGCCGTGATGCTTGGTTTTATTGCCGGCACGCTGGTGTTTGCGTTTTTCTCCCTGGCCGACCGCTTTTCGCCGGTGAAATTATTTTTCATCTCTTCCATTCTTGGTGCACTAACCAACTCTGCTGTAGTGTGGCTGGCCAAAGACGGCAATTCACTTTATGCATTGCGTTTTCTTACCGGCTTTTTCATTGCCGGCATATACCCGGTGGGTATGAAAATAGCTGCCGACTGGTATGAAAAGGGTTTGGGTAAAGCGATGGGTTATTTATTAGGCGCCCTTGTATTGGGTACTGCTTTTCCTCACCTGCTTAAAAACCGGGATTTCGAACTTCCCTGGAAACCGGTTTTATATATTACCTCGCTTGTCGCTTCCGGCGGTGGATTGATGATGTTGTTTGCAGGCGATGGGCCGTACAGAAAAAAAACCGGCGGCATTCAATGGAACGCCATCGGAATAATTTTCAGTTCCAGAAAATGGAGGCAGGCTGCTTTCGGCTATTTTGGCCACATGTGGGAGCTGTACACTTTCTGGGGTTTTGTTCCACTGATGCTGGAACTGTATCAAAAGAAAAATGCACTGCAGTTGAATATCCCTTTACTCAGTTTTATCATCATTGGTATTGGCGCTTTCAGTTGCATTGCCGGCGGTTATTTATCAGTACAAATGGGCAGCGCCAGGGTGGCAATGCTGGCACTGCTTGTTTCAGGCATTTGCTGTTTTGCATCACCATTTTCATTTTCATGGCCGCTGATTTTATTTCTCACCCTGCTTTTTATCTGGGGTTTCACTGTCATTCCCGACTCACCGCAGTTTTCTACGCTGGTGGCGCAGTATGCGCCGGAGCATTTGCGGGGTACAGCTCTTACTATTTACAATTCCATCGGGTTTGCCATTACTACGCTTAGTCTTGTTGTAACTGACCGGCTGTTTTATTCCGAAAGCTTTTTAAAAGGAGAAAACACATTTCTTGTTCTGGGGCTTGGCGCTGCAGCCGGTTTGCCAAGTATGTTCAGGCTGATGAGGAATAGGGGTTAATTTATACCCATAGTTTTATAACACCGGAAGTTTATTAGTCATTCCACCTTGCATGCCGGCGCATAAATGGGATTGATATCAATAAGTTGTTTGCAATCCTTATCTAAATAAAATTGTTCAAGAGCCACCACCAGTTTCATTTGCAGACAGACAGAATTGCCGGCGGTACAATCGTAAACTGTAAAAAACCTTGTTTTCTTATAAAATTCAATTTCTATTTCCTGGTTCCCAAATGTTTCCTTATAAACATCCCGCTTGCAATCGCCAGTGCTGCCTTCAATCAATAATTTACATTCTGCATTCTCAAATACACTTACAGTAGTACCGGTTCTGTTATGAGAAAATTCTCCGATACGGGTCGGGCCCTTCACTTTCGGTGTATCCCTGGGTTGATCCTGTAAAAGTGGATAATTGAAAGTAGCTGTTTTCAATATTTCATCCATTTGTTTATTGACTGAACCGGATACTGCCAGCATTTGCTGCAGCTCTGAAGAGGCGACAGTGACCGTATAACTGACAGGCTGCCGGTCGGGCGTCAGCGAATGAATAAGATAGCGGTTGCCGCCCTGTGCAACAGCGCCGAGCAAGCCCAATACCTTTTGTTCCTTCCCCGGTTTCACCAACAGCATTTTTTTGAACGGATCAAGAAATCCAATCATGCTTTTAGTATTATTTTCAGTCTTTCGTATTTCATTTTTTGCAGCCTGATTTTCTGCATCAATAAACTGCATTACTCCCGCATGCACTGTGATGTCGTATGTGCCATCGCTGTTGCTGTTCATCGAAACCGGTTTAATATTTTTTAAGGAAAGAAAAAATATCTGGCCTTCTGTATCATTGGTAAAATCAAAATAACCGCCCTTGCCGGGAACTTTCAACACCTGGTCTTCAAAACGGTTAAACTCTTCAAACCACTTTTTATACTGGCCGACGTCTCCTTCAGGGATCGTAAAAGTGATATTGGGATATTCTGGTTTGCCAGGTTCAATTTTTTGTTCCCGCACTGACCCGATTTTATCCCCAGATACTTTTTGAGTGATTTTAAAACTCTCCACCGTGGTAATATTTTTGCAGGGCAGGCCGTCAATCTCAAACCGGAAATTGCCGGGCATAAACTGCTTATTCTTTTTTACATTGGTTTTATTTTCCGGACTACTGCCGGTGGAATATTTAATTTCCTCCGGATTTATTTTAAATGAAATCACCAGCATGCTTTTATTGGCTGCATCCATCCACGGAAATTCAATTTCGGTAATAAGTGCATCCTTAAATTCATACTTAGCTACTGGCTCGAAATTATAACCGGTGGCTACGATGGCACCGCTTTTTCTCATCTGGCTTCCATTGATAAATTCATTTAACCAGTCAGTTATATTTTGCGACATGTTCATACCCATTTCTATTTTCATTGCACCGGGCTGCAAACCGGCGACTTTGGCATCCAGCATGATGAGGGGCTTTGAAACGGGGCTGACTGATGAACGGATATTTTGTATGACAGACAGGGAAGCGTCATTTAAAATTTTTTGAATATTGGTTAGCATCTGATACTGTTCCGAATCCCTGTTGACAGCCTGCTGCAAACGCCAGAGCTCGTCTTTCAGGTAGTTTTTACTTTCTTCCGCCAGTTGATTGTTGCGTGTAATTGAGGCCTGATGGTTGACATATTTCAGGGCCGATTGCAGCGATTCAAAATTTACCGGCAGGCTGGTTTTAGTAATTGCATTTTCTACAGCTGCCTTTCCCGCTTCCAGTGTACTGCTGAAATATTTTTCTACAATCATGCAAGGAATGTTTAGACTCCTGGAAAAATTCCAGGCAACTGCCTTTGCTTCCTCCAGTTCTGAAAATTTTAGCGGAGTTTTTAATGAATTTTCCACCGCCTGGATTTTAATTGCGCCGAATTGCTCTCTTAAACCTGCCACCCATATCCCGTCATTCAGCCGGTTTTCATTTGCTTCCCTCATCAACTGGCTGAATGCTTCATTGATATCATTTATCATCCGCTGTTCATCAGTAATGGCCGGAAAATCTGAAGGATTATAGTTACGTACAGCCTGCTGAATCCGTTTCAGATCACGGATCAATGCACTTTGCCATTCATTAAAGTGCTCAACTGTTTTCAACGCATCTATTTGCTGGCGGAACGGATCGTTGTAAACCTGCGAAGGATAAGACAAATTGATGCGGATGGTAAAATTGCCATTTTGCATGGCGGTGATGCCCCGCTGCACTGAGATTTCGTTTTTCATGACCCGCTCCCAGTCATTTTTGAACTTTGGTTTTGATTCTTTTTCCTTAATCGCTTTATAGTCGTAAGTAATTTTTGTAAAATTCATGCTCACGGTTTCAAACACCAGGTCTTCGTGGTTGGCATTGCCCATTTGTACCGAATTGCTGTTTTCATTGTTCAGGCTGATGCGCAGGAAAGGGGCCGGGCAATCAGCGATGCCTTTCACATTCACCGTCATCAGGGTCGATTCACCCTTCATCAGATTTGTTTTTGTGCAGTATGCCTCCAGCTGCAGTACATGAATTTTCTGTGAAGCAATCACATTTTTGTTTTCATCTTCCATCACGATTTCGGCCGGGCCAATCACCTGCCGTGGTATCCGAATTACGGTTTTACGGGGAGTACTTACCACCGGCTTCAATTCTATCCGCAGGTAAATTTGCTCCTCACCGGTTTTCGAATGGTTTAAAAAAATAAACGTGGCCGAACCGATTTGTTCGTTTGATGCCAGGGGCCTGATATCAAGCACTACATTTTCGCCGCTTAAATAGATTGTTTTATCCGTATTCAATTCCATTGGCACAGGCTTATAGATATGCGGTGCACTACGGGACGAATTGGAAATAACTCCCCGGCCGGGCAACGTAAATATATCTTCCAACGGCAGAAGAAATGCTTTATCAAGCACCGGCAGCCTGGATTCGCCGACGATTTTATTTGCAGGGTCTCGGAGTGTGAAGCGTAAAGAATTACCGGAATTGGTTTCCGGCACGGTGAATGAAACTGTCCAATAAGTTTCGCCATTTTCAGTTTCCATCCAATCTGTCTTGTCCGGTTTGTTTCTCAGTGGAGTTCCGTCATCAAGAAAAAGTGTATACTTAAGCAACTGCTCAAGATTATGCTTTTTCTTTTTTTCATTGCTGCCTTCGGGCCGGCAAAATACGGTACCGGTTATCACATCGCCGGCTGCCATATCATCGGGCAAAATGCTGGTGATAGTGCCATGCGGCGTTTCAAAACTGCTTTTAACTGTATTCTTTTCAAATACATTTCCGGAAACGGTGACGGACTGTGAATAGGCAGCTGATGACACATACAGTAGCAATGCAATCAGCAGCCTGGTAACAAGCAGGGGCTTCTTCATAATTTTTAAGTTTATCTTTTCTACATCAGGTAAATGCTGAAAATGTTACCAGGCAGCAGGAATTAAGTTTTTAAAATTCTTCCTGAAACTTGAACAGCTTAATTTTCCGGTATGAATACGTCTGCGAAACGCATCATCATCATCGGCGCCACTTCGGGCATTGGCAGAAAACTGGCGGAGCTGTATGCAGAAGCCGGCAACAGGGTGGGCATCACCGGGCGGCGAAAAGAATTGCTGGATGAAATTCAAAAGCAGTTTCCCTTTCTCGTCGAAACGGAATGTTTTGATGTGACTCACCAGTTTAACAGGCCACATCTTGAATCGCTGACGGAAAAACTCGGCGGGCTTGATATCCTCATCATCAGCGCCGGCGGCGGCGATATAAGTAAAGAACTGGACTGGCAACTGGATAAACTGACAGTGGACACCAACGTGAACGGCTTTGTGGAAATAGCCAACTGGGGTTTTAATTTTTTTGTAAGGCAGAGGTGCGGAAGCATGGCGGTCATTTCATCCATTGCGGCCAACCGCGGCAATAGCTGGGCGCCTGCCTACAGCGCTTCCAAAGCTTTTCAGAGTAACTATTTTGAAGGGCTGGCCATCAAAGCCTTCCGGATGAAAAATCCTTCAACTGGCTCCCGGTATGATATTTCCATCACCTGCATCGAGCCTGGGTTTGTGGACACCCAAATGGCAAAGGGCAACAAACAGTTTTGGGTGGTGCCGGTGGAAAAAGCGGCCCGGCAGATTATGAATGCCATTGAAAAAAAGAAACGCAAAGTATATGTGAGTCGCAGCTGGTGGCTGGTGGCAAAAGTAATGCGGTGGAGCCCGTACTGGTTGTTTAAGAGGTGGGGGTAAAGGTTATTAAAAATTAAAAAGTGCCTGTTATTCGATTGTTCACTGATAAAATAAACTAACATCATCCCTCCCTATTTTTGCCCCATGCCCCCAATTGATACTTCCCGCATCGTTTTTAATCCCGTCACGGTCACATTTCTTGAATTGCATGAGCCAAAAACAGCACCGGAGCGAATACCGAACACTGAATTTGAATTATTGCAAAAACCGATTTCAGTAAATGTGTACCGGGAACTTTATTATGGAGTAGGAGAAAAATGGCACTGGCTCGACAGGATGGTGATGCCCGTTAAAGTACTATCAGAAAAAATCAATGCCGCCAATGTTGACATATTTGTTTTTAAAGTAAACGGTGAAGCGGCTGGCTACATCGAGTTTGTAAAAGAAGAAAAGTTTGTGGAGATTCTCTATTTCGGTTTAATGCCTAAATTTATCAGCAAAGGTTTTGGAAAATATTTCCTGCAGTGGGTGGTGGCCAAAGCATGGAGCTACGGCCCCCAATGGGTTCAGCTCAACACCTGCACCCTCGATCATCCAAATGCACTCAGTGTTTACAAAAAAGCCGGCTTCAAAGAAGTGAGAACAGAAGTACAGGAAAGAAGAGTGCTTGAGTGAAATGATGGTTGGATTGTTTGATGGTTAAATTGTTGTATTGCTAAATTACTATCCGGCATACCCTGCCTTTATTAATTGAAATAACCAATCAACTATTCAACTATTCAACCATCAAACCATTTAACCATTTAGCAATTTAACCCACCTTCACATGGAGAGTAATCACCGGGTGTTTGTTCGGCGCATTCACGGCGCTGAGCACAAGAAACTTCAGCGTAAGGGATTGCTTTCTATCCCTTGTTTTTATCTCTAACGTTGTTTTCTCCCCGGCATTAAGCGTCAGCACATCGTTGTTGTTGTGAAAAGTAAAACCCGTCTGGTTCTGGAGAATGATTTCCGAACTGCAGGTGTTTTCAATCACCACCGACAGCACATCCGATTTGCCGATATATTTTGCCGCCGTCACTTTCAGCGAGCTTTCAAGCAGCGGTACCAGGAATTCATCGCGGCCGATAAGCAGGTTTTTATAAAAGGCTACCGTGCGGCGGTTCATCAGCGCTTCCCTGATGCTTTCGGCCGTTTTTTCTTTTGCAAACACCAGCGTGATGGGCCGGTGACCGCCCTGCGGCACTTTAAAGTCCCAGTCAATCAACGAATGAATATCGCTGGTGCCCATGATGGTTAAGTTATTATCCAGCGCAATCTGCAGCGCTTCGTCGGAATAAGTCTGGTCGTTCACTACTTCAATGCCGTCAAGTAATTTTTCTTTAATCAGGTAACGATGCACATCGGTCAGCGTGGCAATGCCGTCTTTGCGCTGGCTTATCCAGTTGGGATGATTCCAGAATACAAAGGCGCCCTGCTTTTTTGCTTCACGAAAAACCACGATGGAGTCATCCACTATCAGTTTGTTGGCATCTGAAAGAAAGATGGCGTTGTTATGACCGGGCGGCATGCGGCGGGTGATTTCAGAACCATTTACCACAACCAGGTTATGGTTCTCCGCTTCCTTCAATGCAATCTGAAATGAACGGTTGCGGTCAGGATGCGGAATATCATCCTTGTGCGGCTGGTATTCGATGTGCTCGGTGAGTGAAATAGCATCCAACCCGTCTTTCAGCGCTTCCTGCACCCGGATGTCGGGCCACACTTTGCCGTCGGAAAAAACGGTGTGCTGGTGAAAATCGCATTTCAGCGTTTTATAACCTGGAATGTCGGGAAACTTCAAACTGCGGCCGAGAGCATGGGAATGATTCTCCTGTGAAAAAACAATGATGGGCAGGAATAAAAAAATCAGCAGAGAATTTCTCATGAGTGATGTTTGCGGCAAGATATAAAATTGTTTGATTGTTTAATGGCTGAATGGTTAAATTGATAAATGGTTGAACGGGTATGTTGATATAAAGGAATGTCACAACGGATTTATTTATTCATCCCATCTCCCGGTATCTCAACCATAAAACCATCAATCTAAAATCTGAAATCTGCAATCTGAAATCAAAACCTTCCTTCATCCACGTCTTTTATAAACTGAATCACGCCATTCATAAAAACCTCCTGGTCGTCCCACATGGCAAGGTGGCTGCCGTTGGGGCAATACAGGTAACGGCCCTTCTGCACCAGTTTGCTTTGTTCTTCCATTGCTTTCGGGTCCATGGTATCATGTTTGGCGCCAATCATCAGCGTGGGAATTTTTATTTCCTTCAGCCGGCCTTTGATATCCCAATTGGCAAGGTTGCCGCCGATACCAAATTCTGACGGCCCCTGCATCTGCACATAAATAGTTGGGTTCAGGTCGGCAAATGCACGGTTCAACGGTTCCGGCCATTCTTTAAGCCTGCAAATATGTTCATTGTAAAAATTCGGAGTCAGCAATTCCATATAGCGGGGATTGCTGAAATCGCTTTTGGCTTCGAGAGCCCGGATTTCTTCCAGCACTTTCGGATCCATTTGCTTTGCCAAAACTTCATCAGCATACTTACCGTATTCAGGACAACTGGCCATCATGTTGGCCACAATCAGTGCTTTCATGTTGTCCTGGTATTTCAGTGCATACTGCATACCCAGGATGCCACCCCACGAATTGCCGAGAATAATAAAATTATTTTTACCGGCGCCGATAGCTTGCCGTACCTGCTCCACTTCTTCCACAAACCGGTCGAGTACCCAAAGCGAAGTGTCGGTGGGTTTGTCGCTATTGCCGCAGCCCAACTGGTCGTAGTGATAAAACTCAAATCCTTCCCGCGGGAAAAAACTTTCAAAGCATTCCATGTACTGGTGCGTGGCTGCAGGACCGCCGTGCAGCAGTAAAACTTTTATCCGCGGATTATTGCCAAAGCGTTTTACCCAAACTTTAAAATCACCGGCCGGCGTTTTAACGGGAATCAATTTAATGCCGGCCATTTGCACGCCTGTATCGCCGTAATTGAAGTATTCATATAGATGGATGTCCGCTCCGCCAGGATTTGCTGTATTACCGGATGGCTGGTTGCAGGAAATAATTATTAACGGCAGGCTGATAAGGAAGAAAATCTTTCTCATACGTTTCGTTTTTTTGAATGGAAAAGGTAATGATTTTATTTCTGTAATTTACTTTTCATAAATCAACCGGTATGAGATTTTTATTATTTCCGCTGGTGGTAATTTCTACTCTTGCTGCCGCACAAACCAAAAGTGACAGTATTAAACTTATTCAGCAGGCTGTCCGCTTATACGATCTTGAATTTACTGAGCCCGAAGCCGATTCCATGTTGGGCAACCTGAATAATTTTCTGCAATTGTACAAAGGCATGCATCAAAACTTACCGGAAAACAGCATTCCCTACCCCTTTGCTTTCAACCCGGTACCTTATGGCATGCAGGTTAGGCGTACAGCACAAACAGTGAAGCTGCCCATCCGCGCCGATGTGCAACTGCCGAAAAACAAAAACGAGCTTGCCTTTTATTCTTTGCCTGAGCTGGCCGGCTTGATTAAATCAAAAAAGATAAGCTCACTTGAGCTGACAAAATTTTTTCTTGAGCGACTGAAAAAATGGGGCGATACACTGGAATCGGTCATCACACTTACCGAAGACACGGCTATCGCCCAGGCCATGCGTGCTGATGAAGAACTAAAAAAGGGAAAGTACCGCGGATTGCTGCACGGCATTCCATACGGACTGAAAGATTTGTTTGCCGTGAAAGGATATAAAACCACTTGGGGCAGCACACCCTATAAAGACCAGGTGATTGATGAAGACGCTTATGTGTACAGAAAGCTGCGTGAGGCCGGCGCAGTACTTTGCGCCAAGCTTTCTTTAGGCGCACTGGCATTTAACAACAAATGGTTTGGCGGCGAAACAAAAAATCCATGGAACCTGAAGCAGGGCTCCAGCGGTTCATCAGCAGGCTCGGCTGCGTCGGTGGTTGCGGGATTATTACCCTTCACTATAGGCACCGAAACACTGGGTTCGATTGTTTCACCATCCACACGATGCGGAGCAACGGGCCTGCGACCGACATTCGGATCTGTAAGCCGCTCCGGAGCCATGGTGCTTTGCTGGAGCCTCGATAAAATCGGGCCCATCTGCCGCAGCGCCGAAGATGCGGCTATTGTTTTCAATTATATAAAAGGCACAGATGGAATGGATGCAGGCGCAGTAGATAAACCGTTTAACTATACCGGCAAGGCTGATTTCAAAAAACTCCGTATTGCATATGCCGAAAATTTTTTTAAGCGGCTGCAGCCCGACGCACAGGAATGGAAAGTGCTGGATGTGTATCGTTCGCTTGGCGCAAACCTGCAGGCAGTGAACTTTCCCGATTCAGTAATGTATCCGGTCAATCTCATCAGCATTATATTAAATGCAGAAAGCGCAGCCGCCTTTGACGAACTGACAAGAACAAACCGTGACGACCTGATTGAACGGCAGGACCGTGGTTTCTGGCCAAACAGTTTTCGTGCATCCCGGTTTATCCCTGCAGTGGAATATATCAATGCCAACCGATACCGCTACCAGCTATGTAAAGCGATGAATGATTTCATGAAGAATTATGATGTGCTGGTTGTGCCCACATTTGCCGGCAGGCAGCTGTCCATCACCAACCTCACCGGCCACCCGGTTGTGTGCATGCCAATGGGATTTAACCAGAGCGGCTCGCCGTTGAGCATTACGCTTATCGGCAACCTGTATGATGAAGCAACCATACTTGCAGCCGCAAAAGCATTCCAGGATCAAACGGAGCATAATAAGAAGCGGCCGGAGAAGTTTGACCCCCAAACCCCCTAAAGGGGAGCTTGCAAACACACGGGGCCCGCTAACTGGAGAGCATAACAAAAATGTGAGTGCTTGATTGATGATGCGTAAGGATTTATTGTTGATGTGGCAGAGGCAAAATCTCAGTAAACTTATTCTTCACCGCACCCTTCCACTTCGGGCTGTCGTTCGGACTATAAAAACAAAAAAACACTTAGAATTTTTAGAAATGTTATTTCCTGGTGCCCGCATGCAATCATTTTTTCATTTCTTGCAAATACTTTCCACAATTGTTAGTAAGTGAGTCAATAACCCGACACAGGCATACGTTAATAAATTATTATGTTTGCCGCCATGCTGAATGAAAAAAGGAAAATCAAAGTAGCCATACTTGACCTGTATGAAGGAGAGTCCAACCAGGGTATGCGCTGTATCCGTGAAATTCTTAGCTGGTACAGTGAGCAGAATAATCTTGTGCTGTCGTGGAATGAATTTGATGTGCGGCAGAAAAGCGAAGTTCCAGGCATGGGTTACGATCTTTTTATTTCGAGCGGCGGCCCGGGCAACCCGCTGGAAAGCCGCTATACCGCGTGGGAAGAAAAATATTTCCGCTGGCTGGATGCAGTGGAGCGGTGGAATGATAACCCGGCAAACGACATTAAGAAACATGTGCTGTTCATCTGCCATTCTTTTCAGCTTGCGTGCCGTCATTACAATGTGGGCCTTGTAACCAAACGCCGCTCTACGGCCTTCGGTGTTTTTCCCGTGCATATGCTCAACGGCGCCGGCGATGAACCACTATTTGCGGGATTAAATGACCCGTTTTATGCTGTGGACAGCCGCGATTACCAGGTGGTGCAACCCAATCACCGGGTACTTGATGATATGGGCGCAAAAATTCTCTGCATCGAAAAGGAACGTCCGCATGTGCCCTACGAGCGGGCCATCATGGGTATCCGTTTCAATGAGTATATGATCGGCACACAGTTTCACCCCGAAGCCGATGCCGTGGGCATGAGCATGTACCTGCAAACCACGGAAAAGAAAAAAACCGTCATCGAAAATCATGGCGAAGAAAAATGGCGCAGCATGCTGGAGCACCTCAACGACCCCGACAAAATCATGTGGACATACACACACATCCTTCCCAATTTTTTAAACCAGGCAATTGAACAGTTCAGCCCGGAGCCGGCATAATGAAACCGGGTGCAGTTGGCGTATTGATTATTTTTTTATGGTAGTCAGCTGAAGTAATTCTGTTCGTCGTCCCTTGCGCCTGCCCGCCGTACAAGACTTTGGCAGGCGGGTCGCACACTTCAGCGTCAACAAGTCTATTGAGCTATTAATGCCACAGAAACACAGAGTGCCCGGAGCCTGTGGAAGATTTCTTTAATTTCCATCCCTATTGCGCCTCCGTGGCCATCAAGCCATCAATTCTTCTTATCTTGACTTATAAAACCGGCAACCATGATTCCGTCTATTCGAAAGAAATACAATAAAAATTTCACCCGGGAAAAATATGAGGCATTTTTGAAAGAACTGAATGCTGCGCATCCCGGTGCCATTGAATTCCGTGTGGCCGAAACACCGGTATTTGTGCCGGAAGATTTTACCCAAAAAATGCTGGATGCCTGCGAAAGCATTATTGATGTTATCAACGAACCTACCTTTCATGGCCTCACCAATGCAGCGGTGCATCCTGAACTGGATGTGCCCGGCGAAAACACACACTCCCACTTCATCGCATTCGATTTCGGTATTTGTATAAACGAAAAAGGAGAATATGAGCCGCAGCTGATCGAGATGCAGGGTTTCCCCAGCCTGTTTGCTTACGAAGTGCTGCTCGATGATATTTTCCGGAAACATTTTGCCGTGCCGGAAAATTTCAGTGCCTACCTGGGCGGCTACAACCGGGAAAGCTACCTGAACCTGCTGAAGGATATCATCGTGGATAAAGAAAAACCCGAGCATGTTATTCTGCTGGAAATTTTTCCCAAAAAACAAAAGACAAGAGTTGATTTTTTCTGCACACAGGATTACCTCGGTATTCAGCCCGTTTGCCTTACCGAACTCATCAAAGAAGGTAAAAAGCTATTTTACCTGAAAGAAGGTAAGAAGGTGGAAATAAAACGCATTTACAACCGGCTTATCTTCGACGACCTGATGCACCAGGTGCCGGAAGTGCAGGCAAAGGGAAAAATTTTATTTGAGGGTCTGGATGTGCAATGGGTGCCTCACCCCAACTGGTTTTACCGCATCAGCAAATACACATTACCGCTGATTGAGCATCCGTATGTACCAAAAACTTTTTACCTGAATGAAGTGAAACAGCTGCCGCTTGACCTGGAAAATTATGTTTTGAAGCCACTGTTTTCTTTTGCCGGCCAGGGTGTGGTAATAGACCTTACCAAAGAGGAACTGGAAAAAATAAAAGACCCGGAGAACTGGATACTGCAGCGCAAAGTGAAATACGCCGATGTGATTGAAACACCTGATGTACCCGCCAAGGCTGAGATACGGATTTTTTATTTCTGGAAAGACTGGACGGTGCGTCCGGTGGCTGTCAACAATCTTGCCCGCCTGAGCAAGGGCAAGATGATTGGTGTAAGATACAATCTGGACAAGGAGTGGGTGGGCGGCAGTTTTTGTTTGTTTGCCCCCTAACCCCCTGAAGGGGGAATAATAAATCCCACTTAAAAAATGATTTTCTATTTTATACATAAGACCATAAAGCTCTCCATCTTCATTTTATCAGCTATTGTTATTTTATCCTGTAAAAACAAGCCGCATGAAACTGGCGGCGACTGGATTAAAGGCAACGAAGAAGAACAGGTAAAAACCATCGAAAAACAATTCCGGGGCTTTGATGTGGCGATGATGGAAGTGGATTATCGTTACCGTGAATTATATTGGGCCGGAAAAGATGAAAACTGGGATTATGCAGCATACCAGCTTGATAAAATTAAACTGACTATCGAAAACGGGCTTGAACGAAGACCCAAAAGAGCAAAATCGGCAGCGCATTTTTTGCAAACAGTTTTACCCGAAATGAAAAAATCGGTTGACAGCAGGGATACTGCTTTGTTCAATAAAAATTTCCAGCTGCTTACACTGAACTGCAACAGCTGTCATGTTGCCGAACAACTTCCTTTCTTTACTGTGCAGCCGCCGGCGCTGCGTGTTTCATCTATCAGAAAATAATCTGCCCGTACTATGAATTATTTATTCTGCCTTCTTACAAATAAAAAGCAAGGCTGTTTCCTGAAATAGTCGCAAAAATTTTTCCTGTATTTTCGAAGCTTCATGAAGCCAGCGATTGCAATAAGTTACCTGCTTATTCTGCCTACCTGTCTTTTTGCCCAGGCCGATAATGAAATCCAGGTGTACGCCTCCCCTGTCATCCAGTACAAATGGACAATATTTGAGCTTCATAACAACTATACTTTTAAAGGCAGCCGTTACCTTACCAACCCGGCTTCGGCAAGATGGTTCAACAAGACACTGGAGATTACCCGCGGCTTTGGGAAAAATTTTGAAATCGGCTTTTACACTTTCACCGGCATTGCACCTGGCAGCGGATTTGTTTATCTCGGTAATCAAATAAGGCCGAGAGTGACTGTACCCGACAGATGGAAATGGCCTTTCGGCGCCAGCCTCTCTGCTGAGTTTGGTTTTTACCGGCCCGACGATACAACCGATTTTTACTGGCAGGGAGAAATCCGACCCATCATTGACAAAGCGTTTGGCAACTGGTATTTTGCCCTCAACCCGAATATTGATTTTGCCATCAGCGGCGATGAAAAAGGCGTAGGTATTGCTCCGCAATTCAAAACTGTTTATACTATGCGGCAAAAAGTGGGAATCGGTATCGAGTATTATGGAGGGCTTGGTGAATTTAGAAAAATTCTTCCGCTGAAGATGCAGGAACACCTGCTTGGCCCCATGATTGACCTTTACATTCATCCCCGGTGGGAAATACAGGGCGGTTTTTTATTCGGCCTCACCAAAAATTCAAACCAGCGGATTTTAAAACTGCTGCTGGGAAGAAGAATCGGAAAGTAATTTCAGAAATATGTTGAGATGCCAAACTGAAACCCTGCCAGCTTCGATGGTGGATTACCAAGTATATCTTTTTGCCAGTTGTAGCGGTAATTAAACCGCAAAACGGTTTGCGCCGTGGGGCGCCAACTGATGGCAGGTACAATAGAAAAAATTTCGTCGGCAATATTTCCGCCTGTTGATTTGAATGTTCCCTTGTTCCAGTCAACATATTCAAACCGTATAGCCGCATTCAGCACGGCATTCTCAAAACCTAACATCGGTCTTTTCAAAACCGGCTGAACAAAATCAATAAAGCCTCCCTGCTGTTTTTCACCAAACTGCTCGGTGTAAGTATCCGGCACATCCACTTTTACCCATGCCCATTCGCCATTGATATAAGTATTTGTTTTCGGAATAATAGAATTAAAATCAACTGCAAATACATCAGCTCTTCTTTTTTTATCCAGCACCAGGCCGTCATCTTCAAATTTATTATACACCCCGCCCATATATGACAAACCGAGTTCCCCGATTTTATTATTCCTTACTGCAATCTTGCCTGTGAGCAACGGGCTGCCGTTAAAACTTTCCTCAAAACGGTCAGGGTTTTCTTTTGTTGCGGGTAAAAAAGTTTTGTTTTCTTCGTTGGCAATTACACGTTCATCAAAACCATTGGTTAAATACGCTTCATAAGCGAAGGCCCAGTCCCGGCTGAATTTTTTCCCGTACAAACCAAAACCCACATTGCTGAATGTGGCGGGCAGCATTTGAGTGGCGGCAATGGGCCGGTCAACAAACTCCCACTTCGGCCCATCGTGATTCTGGTTGAAAGCGCCAATCGGATTCATCACCACACCGCCCCGCAGGTTTAGCAATGGGTTAAATTCAAAATCAACCGAAGCAAATTCAATATTGATTTCTTTGGTGCCGTCTTCAAATTCTAATTCGCTCAGGAATTTTAGCCGGTTGGCAATGGCAGAAGAAACAAACAGCGTCAGCCGCCGCATCTGGAACTGGTGGCCTTCGGTGATGCCGTTTTCCTGCAGGTACTGGTAATTGGCTTCCGCATAGCCGCCCACGGCTACCGGCAATTTGCCCACCTGGAGAAACGGTCTGTTGTAAACCGCATCAAGATTCATCGTCGGCGGCAGTGTATCAGGCTGCACCCTTCGTAATAGCGTCGGGTCAATCTGAGCCGCTGCAGTAGCTGACAGGCCGTTTAAAAAAAGAAGTAGTAAATACTTGCTCATACTGCTCTCAGGTCAATAAAAATTTGATTATTTAAAACTGTTACCGGGAAACTTCGAAGGTCTTTATCGGCCGGGCCGTTGGAAACTTTACCACGACTGGTAAACTCGCTACCATGCGCCGGGCATTGCAGCCGGTCGCCGGAAGCCTGCAATTCTGTGCCCTGGTGAGTGCAGCGCATCCACAAAGCACTGTACTCATGTTCGCCAAAACGGTAAACACAGATGGGATACTGAAGCGCCTCATTTCTCACAATCACAAAAGGGCGGTAAACAATCCTGCCTTTTCGTTTAGCAATAAATTCATCTGCATCCAGGGTCAGCCCGTCTTTTCCCAAAGTGCCTTTGATGTATTTAGCTGCGCTGCATGATGAAGCCATACCGCCCAGCATTGCTGCCGATAAACAAGCTGTACATCCCGACCTGATAAATTCTCTTCTGTCCATTCCTAAAGTGATTCTAAAAATTTTAAAAGCTTTGCTTTATCTGCAGCGTTGAGTTGCTGAAAATTGTTTTTGCTCTGCAAGGCTTCGCCGCCATGCAGCAGGATGGCTTCTTCAATACTCTTTGCCCGGCCGTCGTGCAGCAGAAAATATTGGCCGCCCTGTGAATTCTTTGATAAGCCCAGGCCCCAGAGCGGCGGTGTTCTCCATTCCTGCGGCAGGGCCGTTCCTTCTGTGTACCCATCATTCAATCCGCTACCCATATCGTGCAGCAGAAAATCGGAGTACGGATTGATTGTTTTATTGCTTAATGCAGCTATGGGTGAATATCCCGTTTGCAATTGCGGGGTATGGCATTTGGCGCAGCCAATGCTTATAAAAATCTGTTTGCCGCTGATGACATCGGGATTGGTTTGATGGCGCTGCACCGGCGCTTTCAGGGTTTTTAAATAAAACACCACATCCAGCACCGTCTGAATATTTACTTCCGGGTCTACGTCCATCCCGGAATAAGTATCCGTTGGCTCATAAAAAGAGCTGATACCAATATCTTCATTGTATGCAGTAGCGGTTTGCTGCAGCAAATCGTATGTGGATGCCTTTTTCCCAAAGCGACCGATATATTTTCCGTTTTGTGAAATACTGTTCGGCCTGAGGGCAGAATAATTTTCAGGAATAATCCAGTTCGGCCGTCCGGATATTCCATCGCCATCGGCGTCATTCGGGTCGGCAAGGGCATGCAGAGCGGCATCGGGCACGGCATCAATAAAGCCAAGTCCCGTAACGGCCGGAGGAGTGAATGCAGAATACGCTGCCCCGGCAGGTATTTGCTCCGGCACAAAACCGGGAATGGCGCGGTTTTGCAGTTGCGGCCCGCCTGAATGTAAAAACATATTTCCGTTCACCGTATCATTTTGCCCAAACCGTGTAAGCGTGGTGAAGGGATGGCCTTTACCATCGCCTGCATGGCAACTACCGCAGGAAGTAGCAACGAATAATGGCCCAAGTCCTTTTTCCGGCGTAAAGATTTCATCATTGAAGGCTGCGTCGCCGCGGAGAAAGACTGCATGCTGCTCCGGTGTCAATCCTTCCACGGGACCATCCAGCACTTCCTCATCGGGTGGAAGACCGGGCAATAGTTTCTGGCATCCTACACCGGCTACAATAAACAGAACAATGGCTGTAAAGATTATCCCGATATTTATCGTGGTTTTCATTTCAGCGCAAATATAAGTTGGTTTATCAAAATAATTTTATTTGGTTTACCAAATTTTCTTTTTCTGGTTATCCTGTCTATTTTTGCTGAATGGCGCATTTCCCCAACCAGTCTGAAGAAAATTACCTGAAGACCCTGTACAAGCTCAGCCACAGCCAGGTAAAGAAGGTGAACAATATTGCCCTTGCCAAAGAACTGAACCTGAACCCGGCCACTGTGCTTGAAATGATCCGAAAACTCAATGCCAAAAAGCTGGTAAAGGTTTTACCCGATAAATCCATCCAGCTTACTGAAGCAGGAAAGAAAAAAGCATTATTCATCATCCGCAAGCACCGACTATGGGAAGTGTTTCTCATGGTAAAACTGCAATACAACTGGAACGAAGTGCATGAACTGGCCGAGCAACTGGAGCATGTACAAAGCGAGGATATGATTGACCGGCTGGAAGCTTTTTTGGGTTATCCCGCCTTCGATCCTCACGGCGACCCGATACCCGACCGCAACGGGAATATCAAAGCCAAAGCCTCTACCCCTCTCTCTGCAGCTACAAAAGGGAAAAATTATAAAGTGGTGAATCTTGCTGATACCGGTGATTCGTTCCTGGATTATTTAGGCAAACTGAATATCCGGCCGGACATCAAAATAAAACTGGTAGAGCATAATGAATACGACAACTCCTCCACTATCCTGGTGCAGAAAAAAACCGTTCAGCTTAGCGAAAAAGCAGCGAAAAATATCCTGGTACAGCCGGCATGAGAGTAAATTATAAATTTACCATGGCTGTCCTTATTGTTTTTCCCTTATCATCCGTCCATGCAAAATAAATTTTATTGCCCGAACGGGTCATCTGCGGAAAACCGCTTGACCTTTTGTCAGATGAAGAAGCAATCATGATGGATGATTCCTTGGTCCCGTCAGCATGCACTTTTACGGCCATGATGGATGCACCTTCCATCCAGCTAACCATAGCAGTAGCAGAGTCCAGCATCAGCACATCCACCCTGCCGATGGGTTTGCCTTCATCAACGCGGATGGGTTTATTGAACGTGGCGCCGCCATCTTTGGAGAATATAATTTTTACTTCGCCATTTTTACCGGCCATCGAAAACCATGCGATGGCCAGATTATTCCCAATAGCATCAGCACGGGGACCATTCACCGGGCAGGCATTTATTTTCCAGTTGTCGGCATGTATGGGTTGCGGAGCAGTCCAGGTTCCGTTTACGAAGCGGACAATGCTCATATCCCTCACTTCATCATCACTGCGGTCGCGGTAAACGACGATGGGCCCATTGGAAGTTATCGCAGCAGCAGTCTGGCAGCAATCGCAAACTCTTCCATCCAATTCCCATTCATTTATTTTCTTCCCGTTTTTATCCAGCATGGCCGCTCGTATCGTCATCTCACCATGATGGCCCGCATCATGGCTCATGTCGCCATCTATAGCCGTCTTTCTCCCATCGAGCCAGCAGGCAAAAAACCCATCACGGTAAGGAACGATAGAAGCAAAACCATGTTCGGCTTTTTCCCCATCATCATGCAGAATAATTGAATTGCCCCATGTCTTTCCACCATCGGCAGAAGCTGTCAGTTTTATATCATAAGTAAATTTTGCCGTGTCGCTTTTCTCCAGGTAATGCGCAAGCAGGCCATTGTTCCCATCCGAAGCAATCACGGGGTAATCGGCCCAGTTTACGAACCAGTGATTACCCTGTGCAATGGTGACGGGTTCACTCCACCGGTCATTATGTAAAGAAGAAAACTTCAGCGCCGCTTCTTTCCCTTTTTTTTCTATCCACGAGAGGTAAACTGTTCCGTTTTTATCAGTAACCAGGTAAGGTTCGGCGCAGGAATCGGCGGCAGGCGATGAAAACTCCTTTACTTCAGCAGCATTTATTTTCTTTTCACCGTTATTACTGTTGCAGGAAAAAGCAATGGCAGTGATAAGCAAAGCAGTCAGTATTTTTTTCATTTATATTTTACAATTTTCAGGATTAAATCAAGATTGGATGGGTCATCCCACTCCCTTGCACCCATATCAGAAAAAACCAGTTTGCCCTCCGCATCAAAGATAAAAGTTGCCGGCAAGGCCATGATGTTTAACGCTTCCATATTTTCCACCCGCACATAATGAAAGGGATACGGGTTGCGCTTTTTAAATTTTTCAATCTGTTCCGGGTTTTCGTCCGAAGCAAAAAGAAAAACAATATTTTCTTCTTTCAGCTTCTCCATCGCTCTTTGAATGGACGGCATTTCCCGCAGGCAGGGTTTGCACCAGGTGGCCCAGAAGTTGAGGAACACGGTTTTGCCTTTGAACTGTGATAAATCAATAGGCAAACCGTCTGTATGCAGAAGATTCAACTGAGTCAGCTTTATTTCAATGGCTGAGTCTGTACCAGAACGGTTCTTTTCAGAGTCATTACAACTAACAAACAGAATCGGCAATGAAAACACCACATGAAATGTTCTGTAAATCATACTTGCTTCTTAAATGGTCAAATCCTGATCAAGGCACCATAAAACTAATGCAAATGCCCCGCCATCGGGTCAGTACCCTTTTTAAAAACATATTCGCTGTTCAGCAGGTAGGCGCCGCTCACCACCACCACATCACCGGGCTTCAGCCCGCTGCGGATTTCCATACGGCCGTTTTCCTCCAGCCCAATCTCAACTATTCTGTTTTTAAAAGTATTCTTCCCTGTTTGCACCCATACGGTTGCTCCTTTGCTGTCCCGTATCACTGCATCGGTTGGTAAAGTAAGAGAATGATGTTGTTTCCCCTTCAGTAAAAGAAAAGCCGGCATGCCGGGCCTGAGCTTATTGCCCGCATTCGGAATGCTGACACGCAACAGCGTAATTCTTGTTTCCGGATTTATTTCCGGGTTGATGAATTCAATTCTCCCCTTTGCAGATTTCCCCGGGAAATCAGGAAATTCAACTTCAGCTATTGATTGTGGCTCCACCTGTGCCAGCTGCGATACATACACCTGCGCCTCTGCCCAGAGTGTTGACAAATCAGCCACACGCAGCACCGTGCCGCCTTCCATCACATATTGTCCTTCCAGCGCATCCAGCGAGGTGATATATCCCGGCACCGGGCTGTAAAACGTCGTATGCACAGAAATCTTTTCCGCCTCTTCCAGCTCTTTTATTTGCGCTTCGCTCATTCCCCACAGCTGCAGTTTTGTTCTGGCACTGCGTACCAGCTGTTCAAAATCCACAATCGAATTATCCAGTGTTCTTTTCTTCTCCAGCGCCAGCCGGTATTCCTGTTTGGCATTGTTCAGCTCCTCGCTGTACAAATCGAAAAGCGCATCGCCACGCTTCACATAGTCGCCCGCATTTTTAAAATAAAGCCGGTCAATGCGGCCCATCACTCTTGCACTCACGGAATTTGTTTTCAACTGGTCGGTGTTCAGTGTGGCTGTCAGTATCATTTTATCACCAATCATGCCGCTGCGGATGGTATCCACCCGGATATTTCCCAACTGCACCTGCTGGTCGCTCAGCTGAAGTTCATCTTTGCCGGCGCCGTTGCTTTTCTTTACCGGCGTCAGCGGCATTTTACATATCGGGCATTTACCGGGCTTCAGCTCCACCACCTGCGGGTCCATGCTGCAGGTGTAATACACATCCGGGTCGGTGTGCTCTTCCTGTTTGTTGCTTTTGCAGGAAAGCAGCAGCACAATAAAAACGGGAATCAAATATTTTTTCATAATAAATTTTATGTTATCAGCTTTTGAAATTC
>CAZDUO010000033.1:0-38782 GCA_964508655.1 uncultured Chitinophaga sp.
ATTTAATATTGGTGCAGAGTGAGTTTGTACGCACCATGGTTTCCAATGCTTTTATATGCATGTAAAACTGCCCCTTGTCGTCGCAGGCGCCGCGGGCAAAAATTTTTCCGTCTTTGATTACCGGGTCAAAGGGTCCGCTGTGCCAAAGTTCCAGCGGGTCGGGCGGCTGCACATCGTAATGGCCATATACCAGTACGGTGGGTTTCGAAGGGTCAATGATTTTTTCACCATACACTACCGGGTGACCGGCCGTAGGAAAAACTTCAGCTTTACCGGCGCCGGCTTCCAGCAGTCTTTGTTTTACTGCTTCGGCGCAGCGTACCATATCCGTTTTGTGTTCATTTCTTGCACTTACGCTGGGTATGCGGAGCAGTTCGAGCAGTTCATCTAAAAAGCGGTCTTTATTTTTTTGCTGAAATTCTTTCCAGGCCTGTGTCATAGTGTGCAGGGTTTTAAATCAGGCGAAGATAAGGATTAGCGTCTATTGCATTTCAACCCGGTTTTGCCTGCGGTAAAAATCAATTACGGATAACGGGGCAGTCGAACCGGTTTCTTTTGCCGAAAGAATAAATGAGACCAACAGTGAGTGAATGATAATGATCATTGCGGTCAGGATTGGCCGCCTGGCTGAAGCCGTCGAGATAATCAGTGCCGGTAAGGCGGTAAGACGCTTCGAGGGTGAAAGAAAGTTTTTCAGAAATACCATAACGCACCCCGGCACCTGCCGGTACAACCAAAATTGTTTTTGGCACAGCCCGGTTGATATCGGCAGCCAGCCCGTTTAATACGGAAGGTTGAGTTGCAAAATGTGAAGTATTGAACCGGCTCCAGTCTCTTTTTATTCTTAAAAAAGAAACACCTATACCCCCGAAAACATAAGGACTGAAATTGATGATGCCCGCTTCGTTCGGATTCAGACCGGTGAGGTGCCACAGCACCTGGCCACTCAATTCGGTTACCGGGGTTTTAAAATTAAAATTCCGCTGTTGCCGCCATGCAGGTACTTCATATTTGCCATCATCGCCTTTGAGACGGCCACGGATCAACTGCAGCCGCAGGGCAAGTGAGCGGTTCAGGTTTCTTGTGCCCGAAATACCAAAGCCGGGTTTCATGGTATTAAAGGCGCCAAGCTGGTTTGGTGTCAGGTCGCCCTGGTACACAAACACGCCGGCATGAATGCCGATTTCATATTTCGGAATTAAGGATGACTGGCTTTTTGCAAAAGAAAACGGGAGCAGGAACCAACAGAAAGCTGAGAAAGCACGGACTGTCTTCATGGTAGTGGTTTTAAACATAAAAAGAGTAATGGCAAAAACGGAATTTGCCTTTTTGGGTTTTTCAATAATGTCGTTGCGTGTAGAAATTAACTCAATGGTGGTGGGAATGAGCTATTGATTCTTTTTTTTTATCCGGGTTTAATGAACTGCAAAAATTCTGCCTTGTTTTTCCTGTGCTGAAATACCTGGTCCTGGATATTTAGTAGCAACAGTGCAGATGAGTGATTGTTAAAAAAGAGGTAAGAATTTTTTTAAAACAATTGCTTACTCCTCATCCTGTTTTGGTTTTGATATCACGGCCTTGGTCACCGATTTGCTGCCAAACCGGTCTTTGATGTTGTCCACAGCTTTGTAGAGCTGGAGTTTTTCTACTTTGTTATCAAATAAACTCATCTGCAGGGTAAAGGGAATGAGCTGGCTGAAGCGAACGCCGAGCAGCCTTACCGGCCGGCCTTTCTGGTAAGCTTTGTTGAAAATATCTTTTGCCTTTGCAATCAGTTCATCGTCGAGGGCGGTGTAATCAATCACTTCCTGGCGGGTGATGGTTTCAAAATCGGAGTAGCGGATTTTCACCGTCACGCAACCGGTAAGTTTTTCATCTTCACGCAGGCCGTAGCAGGTTTTTTCTGTCAACCGTACCAGTTCCTTGTGTAGAAAATCTATTTCGGTGTAGTCTTTATCAAACGTGTTTTCGTGGCTCATGCTTTTTTGTTCCCAGTCGGTCACCACTTCGGCGCTGCCGATACCGTGGGCTTTGCGCCACAGGCTTTCGCCCCATTTGCCGAGATGCTTTTCAAGAAAATCGGGCGTTGATTTTGCCAGGTCTTCAATTTTATAAAAACCGAGTGATTTCAGTTTGATTTCTGTTTCCTTTCCCACGCCGTTTATTTTTTCTACGGCAAGCGGCCACAGAAACTCTTTTTCTTTTCCGTGCGGTATTTCCAGAAAACCGTTTGGCTTGGCTTCGTTGGTGGCCATTTTGCTGATGAACCTGGCTGAAGATATCCCGGCGGAAATGGGAAGCCCGGTTTTTTCAATTATCTCTTTGCGCAGCTGCTGTGTGTATTTGCTCACGCCGAAAAATTTGTCCATACCGGTAAGGTCAATATAAAATTCATCAATGCTGGCTTTTTCAAACAGCGGAACTTTGGCGGCGATGATGTCTGTGACCCAGCGGGAATATTTGCTGTACTGGTCGCGGCTGGCACTGGTGACGATGGCCTGCGGGCAAAGCTGCAGGGCTCTCTTCATCGGCATGGCGCTGTGAATGCCAAACTTCCTGGCTTCATAACTGCAGGCGGCTACCACGCCCCTTTCATACCCACCCACAAGCACGGGTTTTCCTTTGAGCGAAGGGTTGTTGAGAATTTCAACTGACACAAAAAAGGAGTCGAGGTCGAAATGGGCGATATATTTGAGAGGCTCCGGCACGGTTCAAAGTTACTACAGTCAATAAGTGCCAAAAAACAAATTCCAAATTCCATCACGATAGCTATCGGGACCAAATAAATTTCAAATCGGAAATAATAAGTAATAGGAACGATTTTTTAAATCAGCAATCATTTCATTCCGGTCAATCATGATTTAGATAAATGTCAATCAATCCTTCCGGCAGCGCCACCATCACTTCTTTCTTCTTATGGTCAATCTTTTTTAGAAAAATTTCATTCACCGGCACCAGCACTTCTTTATTGTTCCACTCAATGCGGCAGAGCAACTGGTGCGGCTGTTCAATTACTTCCAGTATTTCGCCCAGCCGGTCTTTATTATTAATAATGGTGTAGCCCAGCAGGTTGGCAGGAGAAGTTTTTGTGGCAAGGCGTTTAAAGTCTTCTTCCCGCAGCCAGATTTCTTTTTGTGCAAGTTTGACTGCTTCTTCTCTTGTATTCACGCCTTCCAGTTTCAGATAAACTTCCGTGTAGGATTTTGCTTTTGCACGTTCAATAAACCAGGGCAAAAAAGAATCTTTCCTGTCTTCGATGAATATTGCTTTGAGGTCTTTCAACGAAGTTTTCCTGCCGAGTTCATGTTTCAGAACCAGCTCACCTTTTAAGCCGTAAACGGCGACAAGTTTTCCTGCTTTGTAGTAGTTCATGCCTCCGGCCCCTGAAGGGGAATTTTGCATCACCCCGCTTTTCAGGGAAAAGATTTTTTTTATTGCTGAATAGAATTGTTGCAGTACAAGTGAGTGACACAACGGAAGCCTGATAGTAGTACCGCCGCCGGTCACATCATCTTCACACAAATCTGGTTAAAAGACTTTATATAAAAAAGAAGGATAAAACCGGGGCAAAAAAAATCCTGGTCCATCGGCCAGGATTCAGTACGTTCGGAAAACGGATAGCGTCAGGATTCGTCGCCTTTCTTTTCAGGTCTTCTTTGCGGACGACCGCCCTGCGGCCTGCGGCCACGGCGGTTACGCATCGCTTCTTCCTGGCGTTTTTTTATTTGCGCTTCATGCTCGCTGAACCATTTCTGGAATTTTTCCATGGCGGTAGCTTCGTCAAACAGACCGAGCTTGACGCCACGCAGCAGGTGCTTGAGGTACAACACACCCTTATAACTCAGAATGCGTCGAACCGTGTCGGTAGGCTGGGCGCCTTTGTTCAGCCAGTCGAGGGCACGCTGCCTGTCGAGCTGAATGGTGGCCGGCATGGTGAGCGGATTGTAAGTTCCAAGTTTCTGGATGAATTTCCCGTCGCGGGGGCTGCGGGCATCGGCAACTACGATGAAGTAGAACGGTCTCTTTTTAGAGCCGTGGCGCTGGAGTCGGATTTTTACTGACATCTTAAATAGAAATTTAATGTCGTGAACAAATATTGTTTCAAACCCCGGTAGACACCGGAAGGGCGAAGATAAGCAGGGGGCGGGAGATTGCCAAGTAAGAACATTTTTAAGGCCCGGGAAAAGGCACGAGAATAATGAACAAGGAATAAAGAAAGAAGAATGATGAATTTTTAGAGGCCGGCTGAAAATACTCTGATTTGGCTTCTGTTGCGACACCCGTCCGACCGGCTCATCCGGGCGGGCTCCATCCAGGGTTCTGGTCCTTGATTAAGCAATGTTAGATCCCGGGTATCCGGATCTGTTAATTTGGTAATAATGTGAATAAACGAAATCAAAACCTTAATACCTTATAAGAAAAGTCATCATGAAAATCGAATACAATAATCTTTACACGTATTTTATTTTTAGAACACAGAACCGCCTTCCTTCGATTCCTGGATAAAGGAAACTGATTGCTTAATAAAGAATTTGGCATTCGTCACATTCCACAGCAATTTGAAATATGAGTTAGTATTTTATTTACCCGGCCAATGCACTTCCCCAAATGCATTAATTTCACATAACCTGAAATTTATTTCCCGGCTTTTCTTTTCTGCTGCGATGAGAAAATATTGCTTGCTTTTTCCACTCCTGGTTTGCTTTTTTGCCGGACTCGCCCAGCAAAAGATAAGCGGTCGTGTGCTGGATAAAGAAACCGGCGATGCCATTTCTTTTGCCTCTGTTGTTTATGGAAAGGGGCAGGGAATAATTACCGACACAGCAGGTAAATTTTCATTTACCCTTCGCAGGCAAATACGACAGAATGATTCCCTGCAGGTTTCCGCCATTGGTTTCCGCACTGAAAAAATTTCCATAAAGGATGTGCCCGGCTCCGGTAACATTCAGCTTACACAAACCGGCCAGCTGCTGCAGCAGGTAAAAGTGTTTGCTTCGCTGAAAGGCGATTACCGCAGGTTTGGTTATTACCGCGGGTGGAATGTAAAAAATGAAGGCGGCGAGATTGGCTATATTTTCGAATTACCCCGTAAAAAATTTCAGCTGGGCCTGGTGCAGGTAAAAATTAATCATAACTACGATACCTGCTGGCTGAAGTTGCACCTGCGGGATGTAGCTGCCGGTGGTCTCGGCCTGCCGGAAAATGAAGTGCTGAAAAGCGAAACTGTTTTACCTGCTACAATTCAATACGGCCTTGTGGAGTTCGATCTTGGCTGGCGGCACATATCACTGCCCACCTCCAGGCTTTATGTCGGTTTCGAACTGCTGCGCTGCGGCTGTTCTCAATCGGCTGCTCCTTCATTCTTTTTTATGGGCAATGAAGAAGGCCAGAATTTTTATAAGGAAACAGAAAAAGAAGTATGGAAACGGAGCGGTGATTACACAATCTATATCAGGATGCTGGTGAAATAAGCCGGTGTTTATGTCCGCACATATATTTCCGTGCGGATGAAAAATAAAATCACTTACCTTTCATTTCTTAAAAACAATCTCATGAGAAAATTCTTCTTCTTTTTTATCTGCGCTTCACTGTTCACTGTTCAGTTTGCCTTTGCACAGGAAGAAAAAGTGGATATGGAGATAGTGAAAAAAATCCGCCAGGAGGGACTTGATAATTCGCAGGTGATGCAAATAGCCATGTATCTTACTGATGTCAGCGGCCCGCGGCTTACGGCCTCACCCGGGTATATGCGGGCGGCTAATTGGGCCAAAAATAAATTGAGCGAATGGGGTCTTGTAAATGCAGCACTGGAGCCCTGGGGTGATTTTGGAAAAGGATGGGAGCAGCAGAAATGTTATGTGGCCATGACAGCTCCTTACTACAGCCCGCTGATTGCTATGCCCCGTGCATGGACGGCAGGCTCACCGGGTAAAAAGCCATTGAAAGGCGAAGTGATATTGGTAAAAGCAAAGGATACAGTAGAACTGATGAAATATGCCGGCACATTGAAAGGTAAAATTGTAATGACATGGTCGTCGGCGCAGTTGCGCCCATCGTTTGAAGCCGACGGGCAACGTATGGCCGATACTTCGCTTGAAAAAATGGCCAAAGCAGAACCGCGGCCGCAGCAGGGCAGGGGTCCGCAGCAGGGAAATAACCCGCAGGCGGGGCAGTTTATTCTGCAGCGAAGAATGAATGATTTAATCAACAGGGAAAAACCCGCCTTGCTGCTTACCATGAATCAACGGGGAACTGACGGGACCATTTTTGTTAGCAGTGGTGGTTTTTATCATAAAGATTCGGCGGCCGCTCCGGCAAGCGTGGTGCTTTCATCCGATGACTACCTGCGCATTCAGCGATTGATAGAAGCCGGCATTCCGGTAACCCTGGAAGCCGATGTGAAAACAAAATTTTTTGATGAAGACCTGAAAGGTTATAATGTAATTGCCGAAATACCCGGCACCGATCCCACTTTGAAAGATGAACTGGTAATGCTGGGCGGGCACCTCGACAGCTGGCATGCATCTACCGGCGCCACCGATAACGCGGCAGGTTGTGCCGTGATGATGGAAGTAGTGAGGATATTAAAAGCCATCGGTTTTCAACCACGCCGCACCATACGCATTGCCTTGTGGAGCGGCGAAGAGCAGGGCTTGCACGGCAGCCGAAACTATGTGAAAAATCATTTTGCCGACCCGGCAAAAATGCAGCCGACAACTGAGCATGCCAAAGTATCGGCTTATTACAATCTTGATAATGGTACCGGAAAAGTCAGGGGTGTGTATTTGCAGGGAAACAAAGAAGCAGGTCCCATTTTTTCCAAATGGCTTGAACCATTCAAAGATCTTGGTGCGGGTACCATCACTATTAATAATACCGGCGGCACCGACCATTTGGCTTTCGATGCAGTGGGTATTCCCGGTTTCCAGTTTATACAAGACCCGATTGAGTATGATACAAGAACGCATCATACCAATATGGACAGCTACGACCACCTGGTGCCGGAAGATTTGAAACAGGCAGCCACTATCATTGCATCATTTGTTTACCACACGGCACAGCGGGATCAGAAGATTCCGAGAAAACCATTGCCGCAGGCGCAGGCAGCAGGTGGCAGGCCATTCTGAACAGGTAAAGAACGTAAACGAATTTAAAGTGAAAGGATTTTTTCTTCTCACTTTTTTTGTTTGCTGAAATAATCAGTTTTTAATAATTCTCTTACTGAAGTGGGGTTTCCGGTTTTTCATAAATAAACCGCACCTGCGCATTTTTCCTTTCGGTAGAAGCCAGGTAGAGCTGGTATCTTTTTTTACCCGCTGTGATGATGAGCAACGCTGTGTTGGGCGGAATTTCTCCCATGTTTTCACCCACCATGGTTATTTCCTGTTCGGGATGCGAACGATCAACCCTGATTTCAAGTGTTATTGGTTTGGCAGCCAGCCGTTGTTTCGACACAATAGGCTGGTTATTCAGTAAAACGGAAATAGTATCGCCGTCAATCTGCGCATTGTCATAAAAATCGAGACGAATGATACCCGAGTCCACTTTTATTTCTTTGATGTGATTAAAATCTGACTCTGCCACTCTTGATAAAGTAATTCTGCCCGGCGGGCAGGTGGCATTATTATTCATTGTCACTCCACCCCAGTCGCCGGAAAGAAATTCATTTTTATCTTTCTTTACATAGGCAAGCGTATATTGCTTGATGCAGGGTATGCAGTCAGACGGCACATGAAACGTGAGCACCCTGAGTTCTTTTATGCTGAGCGATTTTTCTGCGGTATTATAGTCGCCGGCAAATTCTTCCTTTACATAGTTGGTAAAACCGGAATAGTGATATGATGCGCCGCTGATTTTTGTACCTGTGATATGTATATACAGTTCGATATTATACACCCTGAAACAACCACCCGGCCCCTGGGTAAGGGTACCCCGCCAAACACCGTTCAGGTTTTGCGCGGCAGCCATCAGGCCAAGAGTGGAAAATAAAATGGTAAGGCGGCTTTTCTTCATCTGCCTGTAAATTATGTGAAATTATTAGACCGGATTTTTTTAATTACGGGAGCGGTTTGGAATACCGGAAACGTACCATGGCATTTTTCTGCCCGGTACTGGTTATCCGCACTTCGTAGCGTTGCTCGCCGGCCGTTACTATCATCAGCGATGTATTGGGCGGAATGCGGCCGAGATTTTCAGCCACCATCACCAGTTCATGCTCCGGGTTCGATTCATCCATTTTTAAATTGATGGTAATGGCTGTTGCCGACAATCGTTTTTTTGAAAGGATGAGCTGGTTGTCGAGATATACTGAAATAGTGTCGTCGTCTATTTCGCCGTTGTCATACAGTTTTACAATTACATGATCCGATTTTATCTGCAGCGTCTTCACCAGGCTGTTTTCCCTTGTTTGAAGTATATCCGGAATTTTAATGTTTGGTTTCACCAGTATATTTTTTTCATCCGGTTTGGCTGCTGTAATATCCATTTTTGTTACAGAGTCAGTTTTGGGTTTTACGGTCACCACCGTCTTATTGCTGTTGGTATTGGTACGGTTGCCGGCTGTTGTGTTTTTTTTCGGCTGGGTGGTGGTGGTATTTGTTTCAGGAGTTTTATTGGGTTGCTGGCTATCATTTTTTACCAGGGGAGGTGTTTTAATATCAGGCGTCAGTCTTTTTCGTAAAAAAGGTTCAACATAAAAATCCGAGGTGGTCACTTTGCGCAGGTACATGGTGCCGCCGCCGCAATCTTCACCTCTTTTTACGCCCCGCATCGAATCAGTTTTTTCAATCATGCTGGTAAATGTGCCTTCCAGGAATTCTTCCCTTCCGGATTTTATATACGTTAGCAGGCATTTCTGGATGCAGGTATGCGATAGCGGGCTCATCCGCACTTCCAGTGTTTTTATTTCCTGTATCAGCGCCATGCTGTCCGTTTTTTTGAAATGACCCGTCATGCTCGACTTTCCGTAAAACTGTTTATCGAGGTATGAATAAGTGACTCCGGACAAGATGTTGTTTTTTGAATGTTCAATCTGCACCTCGAAACGGTACTGGTGAAAATCCTCCGTAATAAAATAACCCCGCCAGATGCCTGTAATATCCTGTGCAGCCGTTGTCAGGGCAAGGGCGGTTGAAAAAATAAAAATGAAAAGTAAAATTCTGTTCATTCGGCCTGGTATCACGATGCAAAGCTAACAATTTGCCATTTTAAGATGATGAGCCCGTAGCAAGGCTTTGTTAATATTGACTGCCGGGAAAAAATTCATTACCGGGAAAATGACATTAATTTTATTCCACAACTTCTTCATGAAACTAAAATCTTTCATCGCCGTCTTTTTCCTGCTTTCTTTTGCGGCTGCCGCGCAGGACTGGTCAGGAGAAATTGATTTACCGGCCCGGCTCGATACAATGAGCAGGAGCAACGGGGCTGCTTCACATTTTGCCGCTATTTACAGCATCGTCACTGTCAATATTGAAGATTTTATCCGGTTATTACCTGCATCACAGGCAGAGTTGATGAAAAGGCTGGAGGTAAGTTTTGCCGGTTATTACCTGCGTGCCGTGGATGCTTACCAGGATGGCGGCACAATACCTGCCGAATGGTTGAATTATTTTACTTCGAGAGGCCTGTCGCATGTGCAGATGACCCTGCTGGGAGTGAATGCCCATATCAATTGCGATATCTGGCAAGCTCTGAGCGGAATTTTTACAGCAGAGGAATTAAAGACACTCAGACCCGTTTATAAAAAGTGCTACAGGTTTCTCAGCCCCCTATATGCCGGATTATACAGGCAGGCTTTTGATGCACACAGGAAAATCCGGCAGATTCATTTTCTCACTTTTGGGTTCGGCAGGCAGTATGGTAAACTGATGCTGAAAAAATGGAGAAACAGGCAATACAGGCTGGCCATTTATTATTTTGAAGAGCCGGAAAAATTTTCCCATATGAAAACCCGAGTGTACAAAAAAAAGCAGCGCATTGACCGGATGATAACCCGGAAACTTAAGTAACCGGCATCCCGCAGATTTTATCAGCCAGGCGGGCTTTTTCGCTGCTGCTCATTTGCAGAAAATTGAAGTAAAGAAAATAGTTTTCCTTCCAGCCGGCAATGGAACTGATGAACCTTCTTAACTGCCTTTGGTGAAAACAAATCTCCATAGCATACGATTTCCATTCCTGCACGTTGCCGGTAAGTTGTAAAACGGGTTTGGTTTTTTCCAGTATGCCGGCAAACAGGTTGCGCAATTCGGCAGCAGAATAATTTATTTCGCCTTGTTTTTTTTCAGTCCTGAACCAGTTGTTTATCCACAGGTAATTACAGATTTTTTTCTGCGTCCAGTTCATGCTGCTCATTATTTTTTCTTTGCACATGCGGGTGCACATGTACACCGACACGGGCATGTGCAGCGACAACTGGAAACGCCATTGTTCGTCGTCTATCGGTTTTGTTTTATGCCGGTGAAACCATTCTATTTCTTCAGGAAAATAACTGCAGGCTATAGCCAGCAGCAGGTTATCCTGGAAATTTTCATCGCCACGGCAATCCTGCATATCATCGTACACCTGCATGGTGCTGATGATGTCGAGCCAGCCCAGGTAGCCGGGGTTGTACCTGTCGGTTTTTTTATTCAGCAGCAGGCAGCGCAGTTCCAGAAGCTTTACCTGAATGGAACGGTTCTTTTTATCGTGCCAGTACACCGGCGATGAGGTATTTTCAAGGTTCAGCTGCACGGGAATGTCTTTTACATCATGTACAAATGTGTCGAAACACAGGTCGCAGGCTTCTTTTATTTTTAATGCAGCCGCTTCAGCTATTGGTCTTTTCATTCTTTTCAGCCGGCTGTTCATCAGTTCCAGCAGTTGTTTCAGCAGGCGATAAAATTCAGCGTAGGTGATTGCGTATTTTTTATTTTTTATTTTCCACACATCAGCCGGCAGCCACTGGTAAAGATCAAAATCGTAATTCAGTTCCGGCCAGCCGTCTTTATTCCTGCTCAGGATTAAGTAAAAACGGCTGTCATTTTCTTTTAGCAGTTCAAGCAGGGCCGGTTTACCCGTTTCGCTGCAGATGCCGTCAATAAATTCATCGCCAAACAGCAGGGCCAGGCAGGTAAGGTCTGCAAGAAACGTGTTATTATAATTGGCGCTGAAAGCAGGTTTTCTGAAAAGAAAAGTGTTGTAAGCAAATGAACCTTTGGTGATATTATGCCAGCAGGCTTTGAAATGCGGCAACCGGAGTGCAGCTTTGAAAAAAGGGTGCTGTGCATAAAAATAATTTCGCAAACGCAGCGGCTGCCACAGATACACATAAAAATTTATGGGATGAAACCAGCCGGCCAGTTCTTTCAGCAGGCTGCTTGTTTCCCCGGAGTTTTTTACTACATAAGTGGGGGAAAGTTTTTCTTCAGCGGCAGGAAGGTCCTGTACAAACCAGGCTGCTGCTGGCAGAGGTGTTGGTTTCAAAATTATCTGTTTGAATTTAGTACGGTAGAAATTAAGGTTACAATATAGGATTAATAAATGGAACCTGAAATACAATCTGTACTCTGGGCATAGTTTGCTAAATTTGCACCCTTGTAAAAAAAGCCTTGATGATTACAATCACATTTCCGGATGGTGCAGCCAGGCAATATAAAAAAGGAACAACAGCCCTTGAGATAGCTAAATCAATTTCTGAGGGATTGGCAAGAAAAGTAATTGCCGCCGGCGTGAACGGGCAGGTATGGGATTTATCACGACCCATCAATGAAGACGCTGCACTGAAACTTTACACCTGGAATGATGCCGAAGGTAAAAACACATTCTGGCACTCATCAGCACACCTGATGGCCGAGGCAGTGGAGAGTACGTACCCGGGCGTAAAATTCTGGGTGGGACCGCCGGTCGAGAATGGCTTTTATTACGACATGGATTTGGGCGACAGGAAAATCAGTGAAGAAGATCTGGCCGGGCTGGAAAAAAAGATGAGTGATCTGGCAAAGCAAAACAATGTGTATGTTCGGAAAGAAATGCCTAAAACGGAAGCGGTAATTTATTTTACACAAAAAGGTGATGAGTATAAACTGGACCTGCTGCAAAACCTGAACGATGGGGAAATAACTTTCTATACCCAGGGAAATTTTACCGACCTCTGCCGGGGTCCGCATATTCCCCATACCGGTTTGATAAAAGCCGTAAAGCTTACCAATATTGCCGGCGCTTACTGGAAAGGAGATGAAAAAAATAAGCAGCTGACCCGCATTTACGGAGTTTCATTTCCTTCACAAAAAGAGCTGGACGAACACCTGCACATGCTGGAGGAGGCAAAAAAAAGAGATCACCGCAAACTCGGAAAAGAGCTGGGCATTTATACCATGGATGATGATGTGGGCCCCGGTTTGCCCTTGTGGTTACCTAACGGCACCATCATCATCGAAGAGCTGGAAAAGCTGGCAAAGGAAACCGAGCAGGCTGCCGGTTACAAAAGAGTGGTGACTCCCCATATAGCTAAAGAAAGTATGTATCGCACCAGCGGTCACCTGCCTTACTACCAGGACAGTATGTACCCGCCCATGGAACTGGAAGGCGTGAAGTATTACCTGAAGGCTATGAACTGTCCGCATCACCATAAAATTTATGCAGCCGAACCCCGGAGCTATAAAGAGCTACCGCTGCGCCTGGCAGAGTATGGTACCTGTTACCGCTATGAACAGAGCGGAGAGTTGTTCGGCCTTATGCGTGTACGCTGCCTGCACATGAATGATGCGCATATTTACTGCACCAAAGAACAGTTTTATGAGGAGTTCAGGGCAGTGAATGACATGTACCTGAAGTATTTTAAAATATTCGGTATTGATAAATACGTGATGCGGCTGAGCCTGCACAACGCAAGCAAGCTGGGACAGAAATACGTGGATGAACCTGCACTGTGGATAGAAACGGAAGCCATGGTAAGGGATGTGCTGATTAAAACCAATACACCGTTTGTTGAAGTACAAGACGAAGCTGCATTTTACGGTCCTAAGATTGATGTGCAGATATGGAGCACCATTGGCAGGGAGTTTACCCTTGCCACCAACCAGGTTGATTTTGCACAGGGCCGCCGGTTTCATCTTGAATACACCAACCAGGACAATAAACCTGAAACACCCCTTATCATACACCGGGCGCCGCTGGGAACACATGAGCGGTTTATCGGGTTCTTACTCGAGCATTATGCCGGAAAATTTCCGCTTTGGCTGGCGCCGGTGCAGGTAAAAGTGCTGCCCATCAGCGATAAGTTTTTAGATTATGCAAAAGCTATTTCCCAAAAACTGAAAAAAACGGATATTCGTGCAGAGGTAGACGACCGGAATGAAAAGATTGGAAAGAAAATACGCGACGCCGAGCTGATGAAAGTGCCTTACATGCTGGTGGTAGGTGAGAAAGAAATGATGGAAGGTAAAGTTTCAGTTCGCAGGCAAGGCAAAGGCGACATCGGCAGCCGTGAACCTGAAGAATTGATTCAGGAGCTTACTGCAGAGATTAAAGAAAGAGTGAGTGAATAAAATTTTTAAGGCTCAATGTTCAATTTTCAATTAACATTTGCATAGCGTTTAAATAAATGAACAATGAACGTTGAACATTTCTTAAACATAAACAAAACTCAATTCCCTGTTGAGTGAAACAAAACCAATTTGCCCCTTGAGGGAAAGGGCTGAACCAAACAAATTAAATGGCAGTACAAAAAGGCGGATTCAGACCCGGCGGCGGTTTTAACAGGCCGGGTGGTTTCAACAAAGGGGGCTTCAGGGGCCGGTTTGTTCCCCGCAAAGAAGCCGAACACAGGATCAACAATTTTATCAGGGTGCCCCAGGTAAGGCTGGTGGGTGATAATGTAGAAGTGGGAGTTTACAACACACAGGATGCACTTCGCATGGCGCAGGAACAGGGTCTCGACCTGGTGGAAATATCACCTACAGCCGATCCCCCGGTATGTAAAATCATAGATTATAACAAATTCCTTTACGATAAGAAAAAGAAAGAAAAGGAGATGAAGGCAAAAAGCAAGGCTGCCGAGGTAAAGGAAATACGTTTTACTCCCAATACTGACGATCATGACTTTGATTTCAAAGCCAAGCATGCCGAAAACTTTTTGAAGGAGGGCAACAAAGTGAAAGCGTATGTTCAGTTTAAAGGCCGTGCCATCCAGTTCCAGGAAAGAGGTCAGCTGTTGCTGCTGAAATTTGCAGAACGCCTGGCTGAAACAGGAACACTGGAAAGTATGCCAAAGATGGAAGGCCGCCGTATGCTGGCCATGTTTGCTCCAAAAGGAAAGAAGAAGTAACAGTCTGCATTCCGAGGCTTTCATGAATCAGTGTTAAAGGTTGCCGCTTGCTGTTTCAGGGTGCTTGCAATTATCTTTTTAACCGTTCCTTTTGTAGGGCGGTTTTTTTTAAATAAATACTATCTGCCTGAAACTGAGGTGTAAAATCGGATTGGCGGGCTGTATTTTTTTCTTCATAACTCTTGCCTGAAAAGCATTCTGCCCTATCTTTGCGACCCTGTTTTAAAAGTTCTTGCTTTTAAAGCCTATTGCCTGAAGAGGCCCGACAAGGATCCCGACTGTTCGGGAACGCCTCAAAGGTGTAATGAAAAATTGCATGTAAAATGCCTAAAGTAAAAACAAACTCCAGCGCCAAAAAACGCTTCAAAGTAACGGCGACCGGTAAAATCACTCATCAAAAGAGTTTCAAGCGTCACCTGCTGACCAAAAAATCGAAAAAGCGGAAAAGAGCACTCAGCAAAGATGGTTTTGTAAGCAAAGCCAACCTTGACTTTGTAAAAAGGCTGTTGCGCCTGAAATAAGAATCCAGGATTCAGGATTCAGTAGTCAGAATTCAGACATCTGACTTCAGACATCCGCCATCAAATCCGAAATCTAATCCCGATTGCAATCGGGACTAAAATCTAAAATTATTCAGATATGCCCCGTTCAGTAAATGCCGTTGCCAGCAAGGCCCGCCGCAAAAAAATATTGAAGCAGGCCAAAGGCTTTTATGGCAAGCGTAAAAATGTTTATACCGTTGCCAAAAATGTAGTTGAAAAAGGAATGACCTACATGTATGTGGGTCGCAAGCTTAAAAAAAGAAACTACCGCCAGCTGTGGATTGCCCGCATAAATGCAGCCGTTCGTGAGGAAGGACTCACTTATTCTGAGTTCATCAATAAGCTTCAGAAAAAAGGCATTGAGCTCGACCGCAAGGTACTGGCAGACCTGGCCATGAACAATCCTGAAACGTTCAAAAACCTGGTGGTGCAGGTAAAGTAAGTCCCCCGCCACGTATTGGGTTAATCTGCGCCGGGAATGTGCAAAGGGATATCCGCGAAATTTCGTTAAGTAACCGGTTGTGAATAACGGCAACCGGTTTTTTTATTTGACATATTTGCCAATCCTATACTTTTGCTCCCAAATTATTTACTAACTCAAAAAACCCCTAAAGGGGCCCGGGGTTTATGAACAATACTTACCTCGACCTCGTGAAGCAAACGTTCAACTTCCCGCAGGATGGCCTGGAAGTAGAAGAAGGTAATCTCATTTTTAACAGCCTTGACCTGAAGGCGCTGATTGCCAAATACGGCACGCCCATGAAAATAACTTATCTGCCCAAGATAGGTATGCAGATAAAAAAGGCCAAGCAGTTGTTTGCCGCTGCAATAAAAAAACACAAGTATGAGGGCAAATACCACTATTGCTACTGCACCAAAAGCTCCCACTTCAGCTTTGTGCTGGAAGAAGCCCTGAAACACGATATTCATATCGAAACTTCGTATGCCTACGATATTGAAATCATAAAGAAACTGTACGAGAAAAAGAAAATCACAAAAGACATTCATATTATCTGCAACGGCTATAAACAAAAAGGATACACCCGCAGAATTGCCAGCCTGCTCAATTCAGGATTTACTAATGTCATACCCATACTGGATAATAAAGAAGAACTGAGGGAATATGCCAAGGGTGTCAGGGGGCCATTCAAGCTTGGCATAAGGGTGGCAGCGGAAGAAGAACCTACCTTCCCTTTTTATACATCAAGACTCGGCATCCGGGCAAAAGACATCCTGGAATTTTATGTTGACCGCATTGAAGGATATGAAAGCAAATTCCAGCTCAAAATGCTCCATATCTTTTTAAATAAAGGCATCAAAGACGATATCTATTACTGGAGCGAACTGAACAAGATTATCAACCTGTATTGCCAGCTGAAAAAGATTTGTCCCGAGCTGGACTCCATCAACATCGGCGGCGGTTTTCCCATCAAGCACTCTCTCGGGTTTGAATATAATTATGAGTTTATGATTAACGAGATTGTCCGCAATATCAAAGCCGCCTGCAAAAAAGCAAGAGTGCCTATGCCGAATATTTTTACTGAGTTCGGCAGCTACACGGTTGGCGAGAGTATGGCGCACATCTTCAGCGTGATTGGCGAAAAAGTGCAAAACGACCGCGAACGCTGGTACATGATTGACTCATCCTTTATCACAACCCTGCCTGATACCTGGGGCATCGGCGAAAAATTCCTGATGCTGCCCATCAACAAGTGGGACCAGGAATACCAGCGGGTGGTGCTGGGCGGCATAACCTGCGACAGCCACGATTATTACGATTCCGAAGAACACATCAATGAAGTTTTTCTGCCGAAAATAAATAATGGGGAGCCGCTTTATGTCGGCTTTTTCCATACCGGCGCCTACCAGGACCAGATCAGCGGCTACGGCGGCATCAAGCACTGCCTTATTCCTTCGCCCAAGCATGTAATAGTGGGATATGATAAAAACGGGAAACTGACCGACTGGCTTTATGCCAAACAACAAACGGCCCAAAGCATGCTGAAGATTCTTGGCTACATGAAATAAAGAGGCCCTTTCTTCCAAACACATGCTTACTGAGTTTCAAGGGCACGCCTGTTTCATGCAATACAAGGTTCGGTAAAGAAAAGGCCTGGTATTTTTAAAAGAACTTATTGTCTTACTCTTTTTGTTCGCATGGCACCTGTTGCTTGCAGTTCTTTCGGTTTTTTGTTTTCAATTATTGCCTCATTTATCGCTGTTGTATCTTTTTCATACGGGTTGAATGCAGTAATTGTATCCCTGCTATTTGATGCAACCATACTGTCTGTTTCCATAAAGCGGCGGGCAGTTTTATCTATCTTTTTTACCGGCGATGACCTGAATACCCTGCCGGCATATTCTTTTCCTACCTCGCAGCTGGCTGCCGTTGCCAGCAGCAACAGAAGAATTATTGCCTGGACTAAACCGGTTGCTTTCATGACTACAGATTTTCCGGGAAGGAGTTAGTTGTTTCTCACACGGATGCGTGGTAACAAATCAGTTCACTATTATTGCCTGTTTTCGTTTTTAAAACGGTTGTGCGTTCTGCCTTTGTTTTTCCAGTCGTTGTACTCATCATCGTCGTAGTGTATGTTTTTAAAATAAGCTTCATCAAGATAAAAGCGGTCGTCATATCCTTTCCAGTAAATAAATCCGTCGGCATTCCGGTAGTAAAGCTTTCCGTTCCGGTAACGGCTTATGATAATATCCGGTGTACGTATAATAATAAGCGGATAATGCCGGTACGTATTGCTGAATTTTTTTCTTTGTCCCGGCGCATATGGTTTGGCCGATTTGCCTCCATAAATTTTTTTGGCTTGTCCAGGTGGTAAATCATGCGGGTTGGGGTCGTTTGTAACAATAACCACCGGCCTGTCATCCGGGTATCGATCAGGATAACGCGGATACCGGCCTGCTGGATACTCCCTTGAACTGCGGCAACCTGCTGCCAGGCTGATGATGGAAATAAGAATGACCGTTTGTAGAATTCTGCTTTGTTTCATAGCTGGGTATTATATTTTTATAATTCCAATTCATTTGCCAGAAAATAGTAAAGCATATTACCATGAAACAAATTTTGATAACCTTAACAGCAGCACTGTTTTTTTCACCGCTTGTTGAAGCTCAATCAGCAGAAGATTCTGTGAAAGAAGTTATCAACCAGCTTTTTGAAGCTATGAAGAAAGCAGATGCCAACCGGCTGAAAGAAACATTTGCCGACAGCGCCCTGCTGCAAACCATCCGGCGCAAACCCGATGGAACTTTTTTTGTGCAGCGTGATAATGTGAGTGAATTTGCACAGCAGATAGGGCAGGCAAAAAAAGATTCGCTTGATGAGCAGATAAAATTTGAAACGATTAAAATTGACGGCCCGCTCGCCTCGGTTTGGACACCTTATAAATTTTATTATGCCGGCAAATTTTCCCACTGCGGTGTCAATTCATTTCAACTGGTAAGAATAAATGGCCGATGGAAAATCCAGTATCTTATTGATACAAGAAGAAGGGTGAACTGCGAATAAAAAAACCCCGCCGTGGACACGGCAGGGTGTAAACCAAAACCAACTGCTTATGAGAAATTCTTATTTATGAGTAAGAGCTGCTTAATTAACTGTAATCTCTTTTGATGCTTCTTTGACATCCGTTTTCTTCGGAAGGTTTAATGTAAGCACTCCATTGACGTAAGAGGCTTCTATATTGGTTGCATCCACCTTTTCGTCAATTGTGAAAGAACGTTTAAAACCCCGGTAGCTGTATTCCCTGCGGATTTGCCTGGATGATTCTTTTTTTTCTTCTGTTTTCTTTTCTGCCACAATGGTTAGCACATTGTCTTCCAAAGTTACTTTAAAGTCTTTTTTCTCCATGCCCGGGGCCACTACTTCCACCTGGTAGGCCGAATCTGTTTCCCTGATATTTACAGGCACATAGCCATGTTTTGTCAGGGAATTGTAACCCTCGCTGAACAATACGGGGAATCCGTTAAAAAACTCATTTGCCATATTGTTCAATGATCTTTCAAACATCCTGTTATTAAATTTTACGTGAGTCATAATAATATGGTTTTATTATTATTAAAATTTTTGTTTGTATTAACTTGTTTTCAAATCATATACCAACACAAAAGCAGGGCATTTTTTCTGCCTCTTTGTTCGAAAAGTTGTAAGTGAAAGACATTATTTCCGAATTCAGAAAATTTTTCTGCCAGAATATCCAGCTTCATTCAACTGAAGCCGGTGGCTGAATGTTTTTATCTAAATTTGGGCCCTAAAAATTCTTAACATATGTATCCGGAAGAGATTGTAATTCCAATGAAAGAAGAACTGACTGAGCACGGATTTACCGAGCTGCTCACGTCTGAAGAAGTAGAAAGCCAGCTTACGAAAAAAGGCACTACGCTGGTGATGATCAACTCTGTTTGTGGCTGCTCTGCCGGCACTGCACGCCCGGGAGTGATACTGGCCGTATTGAACAGCCAGAAGAAGCCCGATCATCTTACCACCAGCTTTGCCGGTTTTGATATTGAAGCGGTAAAAAAACTTCGGGAACATCTGTTGCCTTACCCCCCCTCTTCACCTTCTATTGCCTTATTTAAGGATGGCAGCCTTGTTCATTTTATAGAACGTCACCAGATTGAAGGCCGCCCGGCACAAGTGATTGCCAATAATCTTATCAATGCATTTGAGCAATACTGCAACTGATTGTTTACAGAATAAAAGTTGAATACGCTGTGGGTTCTATTAGTTTACAGCATTTGAATTACTAATAACCCACAGTTTTCTTTTTGTATATTCGCCGGCAATACTTAAACTAACCAATCCTTAGCTGATGTATCCCAACCTGTATTATGCCCTTCGTGATCTTTTTGGTGTGGAATGGCCGGCCCTCAGATTTATCAACTCATTCGGATTTTTTGTTGCCATCTCTTTTATACTTGCTGCAGTTACGCTATCCGCCGAATTAAAAAGAAAAAGCAAACAAGGCTTCCTTCATCCCACAGAAATTCAGGTAATGGTAGGCAAACCGGCAAGCTTTACTGATTTACTGCTGAATTTTTTGCTGGGTTTTGTTCTTGGTTACAAAATCTTAGCCTTGTTTATTATGGACAAATCGGTGACGGATGATCCGCAAGCTTTTATTTTCTCCGACAGGGGCAGCTGGCCCGCGGGCCTATTGCTTGGGTTGCTTTTTGCAGGCCTGAAATGGTGGGAAAAAAAGAAACAGGTGCTTGAAAAACCTGAGCTGCGCAAAATAAGAATCTGGCCGCAGGACAGGGTGGGGGAGTTCACAATTATTGCCCTTGTTTTTGGACTGCTTGGCGCCAAGATTTTTGACACGTTCGAAAACTGGGATGATTTTATTAAAGACCCATCCAGTTTCTTTTCTGCCCGTGGATTAACTTTTTATGGAGGATTAATCTGTGCTGCTCTTGCCATCTGGTGGTATGCCAAAAGACATAAGGTTGGCTTCTGGCATCTGAACGACGCCGCTGCTCCCGGCCTTATGCTGGCTTATTCCGTTGGCCGCATTGGCTGCCAGGTAGCAGGCGATGGCGATTGGGGCATTGTGAATAATAAGCCCAAACCCTTCGGCTGGCTGCCGGACTGGATGTGGGCATATAAATATCCGCACAATGTGAACGAAGTAGACACTAAAATACCCGGCTGCCTGGAACCAAAGTACTGTTACGAATTGCAAAATGCTGTTTTTCCCACACCCTTTTATGAAACTATTATATGCTTTATCCTTTTCCTGGTACTTTGGAGTCTGCGAAAAAAACTAAAAGTGCCCGGTACCCTGTTTGCCATTTACCTGGTGCTAAATGGGCTGGAGAGGTTTTTTATTGAAAAAATCAGGGTGAATGTGAAAATGTCGGTTTTTGGATGGGAGTTTACGCAGGCAGAATTGGTTTCGGCATTGCTTGTAATTTCTGGCCTGCTGATCTGGTATTTTTTACGTAAGAAAAAAGCTGTTGTTCGTTAATGATTTACCCAGGCAATATTGATGCCGGATAATAAATGCTTAATAGAAATGTCAGCAGCATGACAGAACCCGCTTCTGGCAGGCGCTTTCAGCTGATTTGATTTTCCGCAAACGGTTGCAGTATTTTTTTGACCAAACATTTTTTCCACAAACACTATGAGAAACGGCCTTTCTGATGTACCTTTGCATTCACACATGGACGGTAGTAATTAACTTACCCTTTGCAACTTTCCTTGAACAAACCAACTCTTAATCCCGTTATTTAACTTGTAATAATTATAATTATGAGGCAGCTTAAAATTGCCACCCAGATTACGAACAGAGACAGTCAGGCAGTAGAGAAATATCTCCAGGAGATATCGAAAATCCCTATGATTACCCCGGAAGAAGAAACGACACTGGCCCAGCGTATTAAAATGGCTCATCGTAACCCGGTAGATGCACAAAGAGCACTCGACAAATTAGTGCAGGCCAACCTGCGTTTTGTGGTATCTGTTGCCAAGCAGTACCAGCACCAGGGCCTTTCCCTTAGCGACCTGATCAACGAGGGCAATCTAGGTTTGATAAAAGCCGCCCAGCGTTTCGACGAAACCAAGGGTTTTAAATTCATTTCGTACGCTGTGTGGTGGATTCGCCAGTCCATCCTCCAGGCATTGGCAGAGCAGGGCAGACTGGTCCGCCTTCCTCAAAATAAAATTGGTACATATAATAAGGCTAACAAAGCTTATATGGCCTTTGAACAGGAGCATGAAAGAGAGCCCAGCACCGAAGAGCTTGCTGAAATTCTGGAAATGAGTGAAACGGAAATCAACAACATTTTCCAAAGCAACACCCGCCACACCAGCCTGGATGCACCTGTGCATGAAGCTGAAGATGTAGCTATGGGCGACTTGCTTGAAGGCGGTGATGATACCGATGATGATGTGATGAAGGATTCGCTGCGCAACGAAATACGCCGCATTTTGAAATCGCTTTCACCCCGCGAGGCAGAAATTGTAAATGCTTACTTCGGACTCGACGGTGAAAATGGCGTCACCATAGAACAGATCGGGCAGAAATATGACCTGACCAAAGAACGAATCCGCCAGATTAAGGAAAGAGCCATTAAGCGTTTGCAAAAAGCGAGATATAGTAATGCATTAAAAGCCTACTTGGGTTAAAAAAGGAATTGATGGGTTAATAAGTACAGTCCTGGTTTTAATGCCGGGACTGTTTTTTTAATATTAGTCACATTCATTCATTAGCAGGCAGCTTACCTTTGGCGGGCTTTATGAAACAATTGTTTTTTTTACCTGTTGTCAGCCTGTTTCTTTTTTCCTGCGAAAAGGCAGTAACGTTTAACCTGGACGAACCGGCTCCAAAACTTGTAGTAGAAGCCACTATCGAAACCAACCTGCCGCCCTTAGTGGTACTTACCAAAAGCCAGAACTATTTTTCTAAAATCACACCGGATATACTTGCCGCGGGCTTTATCAGGAATGCAGAAGTGTATGTTTCAAACGGAGCACTTACCCACAAGCTGAAAGAATACGCTCAACCTCTCCCCGGGGGCTACACATTTTATTTTTATTCGATTGACTCATCCAACCTGTCAACGGCATTTGTCGGCCAGCTGAATACACAGTATGCATTGAGGATAACAGCAAATGGTCAGGAATATACAGCCACCACCAGGATCCCTGCCATTACCCGCCGCATTGATACGCTTTTCTGGAGGCAGGTGCCGGGAAATGACAGCAATAAAGTGGCCCTGATGGTAAGAGCTACCGACCAACCGGGCTATGGCGATTATATCCGTTATTTTACCAAAAGAAACAGTGAACCGTTTTTGCCTTCATTAAACTCTGTGTACGACGACCACATAATTGATGGCACTACGTACGAGGTGGAAGTGGAACGGGGGGTTGACCGTTCGCAGAACCTGCCTGATGACCATACTTTTTTCAATAAAGGAGATACGGTTACCCTGAAAGTGTGCCAGATTGATAAAGCGACCTATGATTTTTGGCGTACCATGGAGTACAGCTATGCCAGTATCGGCAATCCCTTTTCATCACCCACTAAAGTGCTGAGCAATATCAGCAATGGTGCATTAGGTTATTTTGGCGGCTATGCGCCCATATTCCGCACTATCATTATTCCCCGGTAGATTTTACAGGCATTAGTAACAGCGTCGCCAGCCCGACCTATTTATAATTTATTTACAGTTATTTTTGCAGCTAATACTGAATCCCTCTCCAATGGAGAGGGTGTTTTGTAAACAAAGTAAGAATGGATAAGAACATAAACGAGAAAATTACCTGTTTGATTATCGGCTCAGGCCCCGCAGGATACACAGCGGCTATTTATGCGGCAAGAGCCAATCTGAAGCCCGTGCTTTACCAGGGCATTCAACCGGGCGGGCAATTAACAATAACAACTGAAGTTGAAAACTACCCCGGTTATCCCGAAGGCGTGCAAGGGCCGGAGATGATGGTACATTTTGAAAAGCAGTCACACCGTATGGGCGCCGATATCCGCTACGGTATTGCCACCAAAGTTGATTTTTCATCGCAACCTTATAAAGTTGAGATTGATGAGGAGAAATGGATTGAGGCCGATGCTGTCATCATTGCCACCGGCGCTTCGGCCAAATGGCTGGGACTGGAAAGTGAACAACGGTTGAATGGCTTCGGCGTTAGCGCCTGTGCCGTTTGTGATGGGTTTTTCTTTCGCGGAAAAGAAGTGGCCGTGGTGGGAGCCGGTGATACAGCTGCCGAGGAAGCGCTTTACCTGAGCAAGCTTTGCACTACCGTGCACTTGCTGGTACGCCGCGATGTGATGCGTGCCAGCAAAGTGATGCAGGAAAGAGTGATGAAATCTCCCAACATCAAAGTGTACTGGAATACCGAGACGGATGAAGTGCTGGGTGAAAAAACAGTAGAAGCCGTGCGGATTAAAAACAAAAAAACAGGCGAAGCACAAACCATTCCCATCAGTGGATTTTTTGTGGCTATCGGCCACCAGCCTAATTCAGAAATCTTCAAAGGCTGGATTGATATGGATGAAGCCGGTTATATCAAAACAATTCCTGGCACGTCAAAAACAAATCTTGAAGGTGTGTTTGCCTGCGGCGACGTGCAGGATAAAGTGTACCGCCAGGCAGTAACGGCAGCGGGCAGCGGCTGTGTGGCGGCGCTGGACGCTGAAAGGTGGCTTGGAGCGAAGGGATTGCATTAAGACACATGGTTAAATGGTTGAATTGTTAAATTGCCTGCATGCCTATGAAATTGCATATTGTTCTTTTGTAAAACCAGCGGCCGGGCCGCTTTGGAATCCTGAATCCTCACATATGGGAGAAATTACAATTGAATTAAAAGACCTGCAGTTTTATTCTTTTCATGGCTTGTATGAAGAAGAGAAACTGGCGGGTGGTGAATTTGTGGTTAACCTTTCAGTAAAATTATATGAAAACAACACAATAACTTCTATTGAGCAAACCGTAAACTATGCGGCGCTGTATTCTCTTGTTAAAGAAGAAATGAGCCAGCCGCGGGAACTGCTGGAAACACTGGCACAATCCATAGCAGCAAAAATTCATAACGCTTATTCATCCGTCAAGGAAATTGATATCTGCATTGAAAAGAAAAATCCCCCGATTACCGGCTTCACAGGGAGTGTGGCTGTACGGTGGAAAAGGGAATATTAACTGTTATATCCATGACTTTCAGTGTCAGGATTGCAAACCTGAATGGTATTGTATTCGGGGTTGTAAACCCACACGGTGTGATCCACTTTAATTTTTGACTATGTTTCGAAAATTTATTTTTATTATGGATTGATTTTATTAATAGTAGCAATTACTGACCTTGTTTTGTGGATAGTGATTGCAAATCCTGAAGAAAAAAGTTTCGATGATGCAGTAGCTGAGTATATAGGGTTGTATCCCCAAATAATTGCCGATCCAATAAAATTAACACTGCTTAATATGATATTTTTATCCATTGCAATTGGGTGCTTTATTTTTTCAATGGCAAAAACAAAAAGTTCAGGTATGAGAAAACTTTGCTATGTACTGATTGTAATCAGTGGCGTATTTATTCTTTGGAATTTGTTTTCTTTAATGTAATATTTCTACTTTCTCATCCCCGGCATGGCTTTGCCGCCAAACATTCCCGCTTTATTCATTCCCTTCATCATGCTGCGCATTTGTTCAAACTGCTTCATGAAGGCGTTCACTTCGCTGATGTCTTTACCGGCGCCTTTGGCTATTCTTTTTTTGCGGCTCATGTCAATCAGGTCGGGGTCGGCTCGCTCTTCCGGCGTCATGGAGTTGATCATGGCTTCAATGCCTTTGAAAGAGTCGTTGCTTATGTCGAGGTCTTTTACCTGTTTACCCACACCGGGAATCATGCCCAGCAGGTCTTTCATGTTGCCCATCTTCTTTATTTGTTCCAGCTGCATTTTGAAATCGGCAAAATCAAATTTGTTTTTGCGGATTTTGCTCTCCAGCTTTTTTGCCTGCTCTTCATCAAACTGCTCCTGTGCTTTTTCCACCAGGGTAGTGATGTCGCCCATGCCAAGGATGCGCTGTGCCATCCGCTCGGGGTAAAACACATCGAGGGTATCCATCTTTTCACCATTGCTGGTAAACTTGATGGGTTTGTTCACCGTGTATTTAATGGAAAGAGCGGCGCCGCCCCTTGTGTCGCCATCCAGTTTGGTGAGTACAACACCCGTAAAATCGAGCCGGTCGTTAAATGCTTTTGCCGTGTTCACTGCGTCTTGGCCGGTCATGCTGTCTACCACAAACAGAATTTCCTGCGGGTTCACTGCATTGCGGATGTTCGATACTTCGGTCATCATGGCTTCATCAATCGCTAACCGGCCGGCCGTATCGATGATGACCACGTTTTTGTTTTTGCTGCGGGCTTCTTTAACTGCACTCTGAGCTATCGCTACTGCGTCTTTGGTTTCCTCTTCAATATGCACGGGCACATCTATTTGCTCGCCCAGCACCCTCAACTGCTCCATAGCGGCAGGGCGATAAATATCAGCAGCCACCAGCATGGGCGAAAAGCCTTTTTTAGTTTTCAGGTAGCTGGCAAGCTTTGCACTGAATGTCGTTTTACCCGAACCCTGCAAACCGGCAATCAGAATTACGGCGGGGTTTCCTTTTGCATTAAAGGTGGCTTCCTGCCCGCCCATCAGTTCGGCCAGCTCATCTTTTACAATCTTCACCATCAACTGGCCCGGGCTGATGGCATTGATTACTTTTTCGCCAATGGCTTTTTCTTTTACCCGGTCGGTAAATTCCTTGGCTATTTTATAGTTCACATCGGCATCCACCAGGGCCCGGCGTATGTCTTTGAGCGTGGAAGCAATATTGAGTTCGGTAATACGGGCCTGGCCTTTTAAATTCTTAAAGGCCGATTCTAATTTTTCCTGTAGCGGGTTGAACATAAATTAAAACTGTTTCAGTCGGCACAAAACAAAAAGTGAACTTAACGAGGTTCACTTTTTAAAGAGTTGCAAAGATAAGAATTCAGGGAGTGTAGAGTTTATCTTATGGTCTTCTGTTTTTGTCTTTTTTTCAGGCGCCGAGATAAGTGCGGAGAAGCTGGCATCTTGTATTCGTCTTCAACTTGGTTATGGCCTTGTCTTTAATCTGTCTCACTCTTTCCCGTGTCAGGCTGAATTTTTCGCCGATGTCTTCAAGACTCATGGGGTGATCAACACCGATGCCGAAGAAAAAACATATTACTTCTTTTTGTCTTTCGGTCAGTGTAGTCAGGCTTCTTTCAATTTCGGTTTTCAACGATTCTTTGTATATCAACTCGGCGTCGGTTTTTTCTGCATTGGGATTTTCCAGCACATCCAACAGGGTGTTTTCTTCACCTTCAGCAAGCGGTGTATCCATGCTTACGTGTCTTGCCGAAATACCCATGGAAGCATTTATTTCTTCAATGTCCAAATCCAGCGCTTCAGCCAGTTCTTCGGCCGATGGCTCCCGTTCATACTCCTGCTCCAGCTGCGAGTAAGTTTTCTGTATGCGGTTGGTAAGGCCCACTTTGTTCAGTGGCAGCCTTACAATCCGGGCCTGCTCTGCCAGTGCCTGCAGAATACTCTGGCGAATCCACCACACGGCGTAAGAAATAAATTTGAAACCACGGGTTTCATCAAAACGCTGGGCGGCTTTTATCAATCCCAGGTTTCCTTCATTAATCAGGTCTGGCAGCGAAAGCCCCTGGTTCTGGTACTGTTTTGCCACAGACACCACAAAGCGAAGGTTGGCTTTGGTAAGTCGGTCCAAAGCTTTCTGGTCGCCTTGCTTTATCTGGCGTGCCAGCTTTACTTCTTCTTCGGGGGAAATGAGTTCTACCTTGCCGATTTCCTGCAGGTACTTCTCCAGACTTTGCGATTCACGATTCGTAATCGACTTCGTGATCTTGAGTTGCCTCATGCTCATAGGTTGGGTTGTATTTAGGTTTTTTTAAGGGTAAAAGAATATTGGTATAGTTTGGTTTTTATTACCCAAAAAATCCCCACGGTTTTCCAGATATCGTCAGAACGTATTGAACGTCAAAGCAAATTACTTAAAATAGCAATACGTCCAAAAAATTATTTCGCAACCCATTTAACGCAGCCCTACGGAGTTTATTTTCCGGGGGCTTAAATAAACGGCATTTCGTGGAAAAATAATGGAGAAAATACTTTGCGGCACAGATTAATTTTTTATTATTGCACGGGTCGCTACAGACAAGAAAAACCAGCATGGCGCAGAAACAATTATATACTTTGGAGTTTCCCGTGAGATGTTCGCCTGCGATTCTTTACGAGTTCCTGGCTACACCTGCCGGATTACAGGAGTGGTTTGCTGATAGAGTGGATGAGCGGGATAATATTTTCAGTTTTACCTGGAACGGTTCAGCCGAAAAAGCCGAAGTACTGGAATGTGAACAAGATAAATTCATCCGTTTTCACTGGTTGCATGCTCCGAAAGAAGAATTTTTTGAATTGCGTATTGAAAAATCAGAAGTAACCAACCAGACAATTCTTGTAATAAAGGATTTTGCGGAGAAAAAAGATATCAAGGATCAAAGCATGCTTTGGGATTACCAGGTAAAAGAACTCTTTCACCGCCTGGGTAATTAAGTGCATACCTTCAGCAGCAGTTCATAACTCCTGCACAGTTTATCTTCCATCGCAGCAGGCGATTCAAAGGGAAATTTTATTGCCAGTTTCAAAAAAGGATTTTTTGTAATTGCTTTTTCCAGCTCTTTTTTATTATAGCCGGTGATAGATTGATAATTATCCGCAGCCACATCGTGTTCCCACTCATGTCCGCCGGTGCTGATGAAGAAATGATTTTTACCCAGTGCAATTTTGTGTTCAATAATTTTTATCTGAAATTTTTTTTTATACCTGCCCGACAGGTGCATCGTGGTGCTGAAAAATTTTCCCCACCAGAACAGGGTGCGGATGGCAAAAATATCATGTTGCACAAAATGACGCGGATAATCAAGCACCAGCCATGGCAGGCCTTTGTAGTTTTCGCCTCTTGAAATTTTCGGCGATGTGAGCAGCACTTCTTGTGGCAGTTTTGCAGCGTATCTTTTTATGATTTCCTGTTGCTCCACCTGCAGTTCTTCCAGGAAGGTTTTCATCTTTTGCAGGATGGCATTCTTTGTTAAAATAAAATCTGTGCTGCTCACCAGTTCCAGTTCACCGGGCAAAAGCTGTATTTTTGTTAGCTGCTTCATCAGTCTCAAAGGGATTTCATTTGACAAAAATAACAACCGGCCTTTAGCCCTGTCTATTATGTTTAAAAAACTTGATAAGCTGGTAATAAAAGCCTTTATCGGTCCTTTTATTGCCATTTTTTTTCTTACACTGCTTGTGTTGGTGCTGCAGTTTTTCTGGCTCTGGATTGATGATTTTGTCGGCAAAGGTCTTTCTGCCAATATTATTTTTGAATTTGTATGGTACCAGAGCGCTGTACTGGTGCCGCTGGCATTACCGCTGGCAGTACTTCTTTCTTCACTCATGACCTTTGGCAACCTGGGCGAAAGCATGGAACTGGTAGCTGTAAAATCATCGGGTATTTCGCTGCTCAGGTTTATGCGGCCTTTATTTATTGTAAGCCTGCTTATCTGCGGTGTGGCCTTTTTGTTTTCCAATAACATCATCCCGGTGGCTGTATTAAAGTCGCAGACATTGCTGGCCGATATTGTGTGGTCAAAACCGGCATTCGATATCAAAGAAGGTGTTTTTTATGATAAGCTGGAAGGTTTTTCGATAAAGATCGGGAAGAAAGAAGCCGACAGCATTGTTTATGATGTCATCATTTATGAAAAAGGAGCCAGCAACCTGCAGGATAATTTTATTATTGCCCAAAGCGGCATTATGCGAACTACCGGCAACAAACGGTTTCTTGAATTTAACCTGAAAGACGGCTGGCGCTACCAGGAGCGGGGCGACCGCCTGAGCCGTAATTCGGAATTTATCCGAATCGGTTTCAAAGAATACAATAAACAGTTTGACCTGAGTTCGCTGGGTTTGCGCCAGCGCACATCCGATACGGTAAACCGGGCCAACCACCGCATGCAGAGCATACGCCAGCTGCGCAAAGCCATTGATTCGCTGGAGAATGATGCACATCAATACACGGAAAAAGTAAAACGGGATGTTTTTTCGGTTTTCAAATTTTCGCATTACATGGACAGCAGCTATGCTGCACCCCGGATCTCTGCTATGTCTGCCGTAAAAAGATTTGATGAACTGATTCCAGACAGTGCAAGGCTGGCAGTAAATCAAAAGGCGGCTTCGCTTATCGGCTCCATTACACTGAATGCAGAAATTGCCAAAGCGGAATACACTTCAAAACAACGCAACCTCCGGCTGCACAAAATAGAATGGCATAAAAAAATCACTCTTTCGGCGGCTTGTCTTGTTTTGTTTCTCATCGGTGCCCCGCTGGGATCCATCATCCGCAAGGGAGGCATCGGTACACCGCTGGTTGTGGCTGTATTCCTGTTCATGTTTTTTTTCTTTTTTAATACAGCAGGCGAAAAATATGTAAAGGAAAATGTAATGACCGCCTTTGGCGGCATGTGGATGGCCACGCTTGTGTTACTTCCCGCCGGCGCATTTCTGACGTATAAAGCCATGCATGATTCCAACCTGATGAGCCGCGAGTTTTATTTCAGGCTATGGAGAAAAATCAGGATGCTGCTGAACAGAAAGGAATAATATTGCATACCCATAAACGGCTGATGATTTCTTGAAAACACACTCACAAAGCCTGAAGATGCAAAAATGGGTGGCGGCGGTTTCAGTGCTGCTGCTGGCAGCTAAATTTTTTGCTTATTTTCTCACCCATTCAGTGGCCATACTTACCGATGCGCTGGAAAGCATCGTGAATGTAGCTGCCGGTTTTATCGGGTTGTACAGTTTGTATGTGGCTGCATTGCCCCGCGATAAAAATCATCCCTACGGTCATGGTAAGGCCGAATTTATTTCCGCCGCCATCGAGGGCACCTTGATTCTTTCTGCCGGGGCTATCATTATTTATAAAGCAGTGCAACATTTAATATTCCCGGTTGAAATTAAAAAAATTGATGAAGGAATTTTGCTGGTGGCAGCCACTGCTGGCGTCAACTTCATTATGGGTTTGATTACCGTACAAAAAGGAAAGAGAAATAATTCGCTTGCTCTGGTTGCCAGCGGAAGGCACCTGCAATCCGATAGCTATTCCACGCTGGGCATTATTGTCGGGCTCGTATTGATTCTGGTTACAGGAAAAAATTGGATTGACAGTGCTGTGGCCATCCTGTTCGGGGGCCTTATTATTTATACCGGTTATAAAATCGTACGCAAATCCATTGCAGGCATTATGGACGAAGCCGACATTGAGCTGCTGCAAAAGATGGTAGAGCTGCTGAACAGCAACCGCCGTGAAAACTGGGTAGACCTGCACAACCTTCGTGTGATAAAATATGGCCCGGTGCTGCATCTCGATTGTCACCTGACCGTGCCCTGGTACCTGAATGTGCATGAAATGCACCAGGAAGTGGAGGCATTGAGCAGCCTGGTAAAAAAAGAATTTGGCGAGTCCATGGAGCTGTTTGTGCATTCCGACGGCTGCCAGTCTTTTTCCTGCCGCATTTGCAGCAAACAAAACTGTAAAGAACGAAAGCATAATTTTGAAAAACAGGTTAACTGGACAATTGATAATATCTTGCAGAATCAAAAGCATCATTTATGACGATAACGAAAACCGTGTGGCAAAAGGATCATGAGTTTGTCAGCCACCTGGATCACAACACTATTAAAATTGACGGCAGCCGCAAGCATGGCTTTGGCGCCAAGCCGCTGCTGCTGGCCGGCCTGGCTGCCTGTTCGGGCATTGATGTAGTGGATATTCTGAAAAAAATGCGGGTCAGGTTTACTGACCTGGCCATTGAAGTGAAATCGGAACAAACGGATACTTTTCCAAAAGTGTATAAGGATATCTATGTTTTGTACCAGGTGAAAACAAAAAAGGAAAATGAAGAAAAAGTGAAAAAAGCCATTGATCTTTCACTGGAAAAATATTGCGGTGTGGCAGCCATGTTGCGAAAAAATTCAAAGATTCATTATCAACTTGAAATTATTTAGGTTTCATGCTTTCCAAACGGTCGCAATATGCCCTGCGGGCTTTAGGCTACCTGACTGAGAAGTACAAGTCGGGGCCGGTGCTGATTTCAGAAATTGCAAGGAAGAAAAAAATTCCGTTAAAGTTCCTGGAGAATATTCTTCTTGAACTGAAAAGCATTGATGTGCTCGAAAGCAAAAAAGGTAAAGGCGGCGGATATTTTCTGAAAAAAGATCCTAAAAATGTTCGGGTGGCCGACGTAATCCGTAAAGTAAACGGCCCGATTGCAATGCTGCCCTGCGTAAGCCTTTATTTTTACGAACGTTGCAAAGACTGCGATGAAAAACATTGTGCGCTGCACGACATTATGATTGAAGTAAGAGATGCCACTTTGAACATACTTGAGAAACGAACACTTGTAGATTTGGTGCAAAACCCCTGAAAAATTGCCTACGCAAAATCTACCGGCTTGGTAGGGCAGCGCATTTGGCCTATCTTCGCAGCCATCTGTAACTATGATAATCCGCTCTGCCATTTGAGTTAAATTTTGAAACAAAAAGAGAGAAAAATATGGGTGTTCCGGTGAGTGAATTATTGAATGAGTTAAAGGATAAAAGCATTGCAGAGCAATTGCAGTCTATCGTTAGCCGTTTTCCCGGGCAGGTGGTTTTTTCCACCAGCTTCGGATTGGAAGACCAGGCCATCACCCATTACATTGCATCCAATAAGCTGCCTGTGAAAATATTTACGCTTGACACCGGGAGACTTTTTGCAGAAACATACACAACATGGAGTCGTACGATAGAAAAATACAATATTAAAATTGAAGCTTACTATCCGGAAGCAGCAACATTGCAGGAGTTTATAACGAAAAAGGGACCGAACTGTTTTTATGAATCGGTGGATAACAGAAAGCAATGCTGCCATATAAGAAAAGTAGAGCCATTGCAAAGAGCTTTGAAGGGAAACGCAGTGTGGATTACCGGCATTCGGGCCGAGCAAAGCAACAATCGCCACGATATGCCGGTGCTGGAGTGGGATGCAGTGAATCAGATTATTAAGTTTCACCCGCTGCTCAACTGGACATGGGGCCAGGTGAAACAGTATGTAAGCCGCAATGATGTTCCCTGCAATCCTTTGCATGATAAAGGATTTGTAAGCATCGGCTGTGCTCCCTGCACAAGAGCCATTAAGCCCGGCGAAGATTTCCGTGCCGGAAGATGGTGGTGGGAAGACAATACTAAAAAAGAATGTGGCCTTCATATTCATGAACAAACTGTAACGGCACAAGAAGAGGAAAAGTAGAAAATGATTGGCCAGGCAAAAAAGTAAAGGGATAACACCCTTAATTTTTATAAACATAATCCTACCAAATTAGTAGACTAATAAAGGAAGCACATGAATCAATATCATCTCAATTACCTGGAACAACTGGAAGCGGAAAGCATTCACATCTTCCGCGAAGTGGCGGCGCAGTTTGAAAAACCGGCCCTGCTGTTCAGCGGCGGAAAAGATTCCATCACGCTGGTGCACCTGGCAAAAAAGGCATTTGCTCCCGGTAAAATTCCTTTTCCGCTGGTGCATATTGATACCGGGCATAATTTTCCTGAAGCGCTGGACTTTCGCGACGAGCTGGCAAAGCAGGTAAATGCAACCTTGATTGTGCGAAAGGTGGAAGATACAATCAAACAAAAAAATCTTACAGAGCCTAAAGGAAAATTTGCCAGCCGCAACTGGCTGCAAACCTATACGCTGCTCGACACGATTGAAGAATTTAAATTCGATGCATGCATCGGTGGCGGCCGCAGGGATGAAGAAAAAGCAAGAGCCAAGGAAAGAATTTTTTCCGTGCGGGATGAATTTGGACAGTGGAATCCCAAACTACAGCGGCCTGAACTGTGGAATATCTACAACGGCCGGATTCATAAAGGTGAAAATGTAAGGGTGTTTCCCATCAGCAACTGGACGGAGCTGGACATCTGGAATTATGTAAGGAAAGAAAACGTTGCACTACCCTCCATCTATTTTGCCCATGAGCGGCAAGTGATAGAACATGAAGGGCAACTGGTGGCTGTGTCAGAATTTATCAGGCTTGACCCGGGCGATGTGATAATGAAAAAGAAAGTACGCTACCGCACCGTAGGCGACATGACCTGCACAGCAGCCGTGGAATCAAATGCAGAAACTTTGGATGAAGTGATTAATGAAATTATCTCGACCAGGATAAGCGAACGTGGCGAAACGAGAATTGACGACAAGGTGACCGAAGCCGCCATGGAAGACAGGAAGAAGAACGGGTATTTTTAAAAGTCCCAACCTCTAAAGGGGCTGTGGGAGGAATCTTTATAAAATGAAATTTTCTAATACTCAGTCAGAGATAAATTTGAAAGACTGATACAAACTAAGTTCCCCCTTTAGGGGGACAGGGGGTTTATGGACTTACTACGATTCATCACCGCAGGCAGTGTTGATGACGGCAAAAGCACACTCATCGGACGATTGCTGTACGACAGCAAGAATATTCTCATTGACCAGCTGGAAGCGCTGGAAAAATCATCGAAGAATAAAGCAAACGGCGAGATGGACCTGGCGCTGCTTACTGATGGCTTGCGTGCTGAGCGGGAACAGGGCATCACCATTGACGTGGCCTACCGCTATTTCAGCACGCCGAAACGTAAGTTTATTATTGCCGATGCACCGGGGCATGTACAATACACCCGCAATATGATTACCGGCGCCAGCAATGCCAACCTGGTAATTATTCTGATTGATGCCCGGCAGGGCGTGGTGGAGCAAACGCGGCGGCATTCCATTATCGCCTCGCTGCTGAAGATACCGCATGTGGTGGTAGCAATAAATAAGATGGACCTGGTGGATTACTCGCAGGATGTGTTTAACAACATTGTGATTGATTACACCGAAGTGGCAAAGCAGCTTGGATTGAAGGATGTGACTTATATTCCCATCAGCGCACTGGACGGAGATAATATTGTGGACAAATCGGAAAAAATAGAATGGTATAAAGGGAAACCTCTTTTGGAGTTTCTTGAAGAAGTGGAGCTTGACAGCGATATCAATTTTACCGATGCAAGGTTCCAGGTGCAGTATGTCATCCGCCCGCAAACGGATGAGCTGCACGATTACCGCGGCTATGCCGGTAAAGTAATCAGCGGGGTGTATAAAAAAGGAGACAGGGTAAAAGTATTGCCGCAGGATATAGAAACTACAATTGCTGCTGTGGAAATTGCCGGCAAAGAGGTGAATGAAGTGTTTGCCCCGCAAAGCGCCGTGATACTTCTGGCAGACGATATTGATATCAGCCGTGGCGATTCGATTGTAAAAATTGACAGCCTGCCGCAGGTAAGCAATGAACTGGAAGTGCTGCTCTGCTGGCTGGATGAAAAGCCGCTTATTTCCGGCAATAAATATTTGTTGCAACACAACAGCCGCCAGGTAAGGGTTGTGGTAAAAAATGTGGAATTCAAACTGGATGTAAACACACTGCAACGCCAGCCGGTGAACGGCGGTGTGAAGCTGAATGAAGTGGTGAAAGCGACAATTAAAACCGCTGCGCCGCTGGTGTATGACAGCTACGAAAAGCTAAGTGAAAACGGCAGTGCGGTATTGATTGATGAAACGAGTAACAGTACGGTGGCGGCGGTGCTTATTAAATAAACCCCGGCCCCTAAAGGGGTAGATGAGAGATTCATCGCATATTGATTGTTTCTTTATTTACTGAGTAGTGTTGATTTGCTTAATATGCCGAAGCAAAAATTGAATAATGAACTGAAGCCCGGCCCCATATCTCCTTTGGAGAGGAGGATGGGAGGTGAGGTCATTCTGGCCGGCGCCGGCCCCGGCGATGCGGAACTGATTACTCTCAAACTTCAAAGACGACTGGCTGAAGCCGATGTCATCATCACCGACCGGCTGGTGAATCCGGCAATAATAAATGAACATGCACGAAAAGATGCGCTGGTCATTTTTGCCGGCAAGCAGGGCTACAATGAAGCCTCGGCCACCAGAGAAAAAATAAATGCGCTGATTATTGAACATGCCCTGCAGGGGAAAAAAGTGCTGAGGCTGAAAGGCGGGGATGTGGCTTTTTTCAGCAATGTGCTGGATGAGCTGTTTACCTGCGCACAGCACCATATCCCGTTTGAAATTATTCCCGGCATTACGGCTGCATCCGGCGCTTCGGCGTATGCGGGCATACCGCTTACGGCCCGCGGCTATGCACAGGGTGTGCAGTGGCTCACCTACAACCCCAACAGTAATTACAGCGCTGAGCGATGGAAAGAACTGGCGCAAACCAGCGATACGCTGGTGTTTTATATGGCGGGTAAAAATTTGTGTGACCTCTGCACGCATCTGTTACGGCATCATAAAGCAGGCGAAACAGCGCTGGCCGTAATAGAACAGGCCACCACGCCCTACCAGCGGGTACTTGTTTCCACACTCAAAAACTACTGCGCCGATTTTGCGGCAAAAGAATTCACTTCCCCCTCCCTTGTCATCATCGGCAATGTGGTAAAGCTGCATGAGCAGTTTAACTGGTTTGAAACTGTGAAAGAAAAGGGGACTGTGTTTTTGGAGCTGGGGGAGTGAGGGACGTCACAGATTAAAGACTTAGAACTTTAGTACTCTCCTCCCCAAACTGGCTGATCACCCTCACTGCAATCTTCTTTCCTTTTTTGTAGGTAATGGGATGGGAAGTGTGTTTATACAATCTGCTCCAGGCTTCTTCATCAATTTCCACTTTCACTGTCTTTTCCAATGCCCTGCGCCATTTGTCGAATTCATCATCGCCGCCGCAGAAGAAAACCTGCTTTACGACAAAGTTGGCACCGTCGTAATTATCATCCACCATCCAGTAAGCAATGTCTTCACGATTGAAACTTTTTACTTCATCTTTTATCGGATCATAAATGTCCATCCCCGCAATTTCAACCGTGACTGAATCGCCGGATTTATGGACTTTTATATCCGGTTCGCCAATCGTCATGAAGGAAGCAGCTTTTTTATCTTTCTTCAACAAACCTTCCTGCAGCAGATCATCGGCCATGCGGACTTTGGTGACTTCAAAAGTGCCTACACTGGTGGTTTCGGTTACATTGCTTATATCGCTTTCAAAACTAAAACCAAGAATAATTAACCAATCGGCGCCTCCGCGATTGCGGCATTCTTTTACTGCTTCATTAACTGCTTGTTTGCTTACCGTGCCAAACTGCGGCCCGATATGGAAATACGCTTTACGTTCGCCTTTTTCGGTTTGATAAAAACCTTCAGCATGAATAAATGCGCTGGCCAATGGCTCTACTCTTGTAAATACCGCTGTTTCATTCTTTAATCCATTCTTTACACCCGCTGATTTTAAATGTTCAAATATTTTTTGCTCAAAGCCGGTAACATCTGTTGCTTCTGTATCTTTTTTCTCCAACTCATCCGGCGGAATGGGTTCATAGTTTTGCAAAGTCTCTACAGTGAAAGGCCCGCTTACTCTTATTCGGCTTTTATCTTCTTTGGGTTGGTCGTATAATGTTTCTGTTTCCGCTGGTTCATCGTTGGCAAGGCTTTTTAATGTAATATGCGGAACAGTTTTATACACAAACCCATTTCTTATATCAGCCGCATTGGCATGACCCGCACCATTTACCACCAAACCACGATGCACTTCATCATACAAATAATAATAAGGAAACAATGCAGTTATCAATCTTGTCTTTGCAATATTGAGTGCAATACGGCTTGTGTCTATGGTTATCCATCTGCGGCCCCATTGTTCGGCAACATAAGCAGTAGTACCGCTGCCGCATGTTGGATCGAGAACTAAATCACCGGGGTCGGTGGTCATAAGAAGACAGCGCTGGATAGTTTTTATTCCAGTTTGAACAACATATCGTTTTTCGTCTGTAAATGACCCAGTACCTGTGTCTGTCCAGAGATTGGATATTGGGTATACTGGGAAATCATCTATATATCTTATATAAGCCAGTGTTATTCCTGAAGGAGTAACTCTTTTTTTCTTAATTAGATTTTCTATACCCAATTTGTTAGTTTTCCAATAACCCTTTCCTGAAACAAGTGTTTTGCCATTCATTTCAACAGGAAATCGAGTAGTTTCTCCTCCGCTTTGGCTAGTCATGTTATCTAGTCTGAATATCTTTGAGTTTTCCGGCAAGAGTTTGGGATTATTTTTTTCTTCAGATGTCATTCTTCTTCTTTCGCCCGTCTTCAATTCCACCCAGGAATAAACTCCACTTGCATCAGTTTCAAGTGATTTCTCAAAATACAGTTGCCTATATTTCACTAATTCTTTACTCTTTGAATACCATATAATATAATCCGCAGTACTTGGAAGAACAGAAGCTGTTTGACTTGCCGTTTTAAAAAAAGTAATTTGATTCACAAAATTTTCACTTCCAAAAATCTCATCCATTAAACTTCTTACCAAATGGACATTTTCGTCGCTGATCTGTACAAAACAACTTCCGCTTTCCGTCAATAATTCTTTTGCCACTAATAAACGATCTCGCAAATAACTTAAGTAACTATGTATTCCCAATTCCCATGTGTCACGATAAGCTTTTATCATTTCAGGCTCACCTGTCAAATAATCATCGTTGCCATCTTTTACATCTCGTTTATTTAATTGCATTTGCCAGTTGCTGCCGTATTTAATTCCATAAGGCGGGTCCATATAAATACATTGCACTTTGCCGGCCATGCCTTCACGTTCCAGCAGGCTTGTCATCACCAGCAAACTATCGCCTTGTATCAGGCGGTTGCTCCAGCCATCCTGGTGGGTGTAATAGCTTGTTGGTTTATCCAATTCATCCATCTCAAAGCTATTACCAAAAGCATCTATCAATGAAAGCTGTCCTTTATCATCCACATCCTTTTTTAATTTATATAAGCCATTTATCAGCATCTCAGGGCTTATATGCTCATGGCGGTAAAGGCTTCTTATATCTACCTGCAGGCGGTCATCCGTTTCATCAGCACCGTATTTGTTCATCCAAAACAGTTCGGGGTCTTGTCCCCTGTGCACCACAGGGTTTTTGGGCAGATCAATCTGTTCAACTGATCTTACTTTCGGATTGTTTTGTTCCATACCTGCTTCTTCGGTGCTGGGTGTATGCGGCCGCTTATCGGCGTGTTTGTAAGCTTTTATTTTTTTTGCCATAATGGTTTAGTACTCGTTGTATCTTTGGGTTAATTCATTTATTTGAAGGTGGAGGGCTGTATGGCCCTTGATCCCGTCAGTACTGCTGGCGGGATTTTTATTTTAATTTGACTTAAAAATCCACCGCCTTTGGCGGTGGTAGTGTACTTGGGG
>CAZDUO010000034.1:0-38773 GCA_964508655.1 uncultured Chitinophaga sp.
CCCGAACGCCGCCAGCGGAATGCACAGGCTGTGATTGAACTGATGGGTTTCCTGAATCCGCACCTGAAAAATGTGGAAGACTTCCGGCATAAACTGTGGGACCACCTTTTTCTGATTTCCGACTTCAAGCTGGATGTAAAATCGCCTTACCCTATTCCTACCAAAGAAACACTGAAAGCAAAACCCAAACCGCTGCACTATCCCAAACGGTATCCCAAATATTCCCATCTTGGCAAAAACCTTGAGATGATAATTAAAAAAGCGCTGAAAGAAGAGAATCCTGATAAGCGTCTCGGTTTTGCCAATGCCATTGCGTATTACATGAAACTGGCCTACAACAACTGGCATAAGGAAACCGTACATGATGACGCCATTCAAAGCGAACTCACCGGCATCACCGACGGGCAACTCACCTTTACCAACACGCCATTTGTAAAAGCTTACCGGCCGCAGCAGCAGGACGGCAGGGGCGGATACGGAAAACAAAGAGGAAAATTTCAGCAGCGTGGCGGCAATGGAGGCCGGCGACATGATGGCCGCGGCGGTGGAGGTTTTAAAAAGAAAAGATACTGAACCCCCGGCCCTCTGAAGGGGGCTTTTTATTTTTGCTACCTTTCTTACGCAAATAAAATCTTACTTAAAAGTTGGCTGGAGGTCTTTATGTATTCTTTTGAAGTTACCGGTGGTAAAAAACTGAATGGCGAAATTATTCCTCAAGGTGCAAAAAACGAAGCGTTGCAAATCATCAGCGCTGTTTTGCTTACGCCGGAAAAAGTTACCATCAGCAATATTCCCGATATACTGGATGTGAACCTGCTGATAGAACTGCTGGGCGAAATGAACGTGAAGATTGAGCGGCCCCAGCGTGACACCTGTATTTTCCAGGCCGATGATGTGAATATTGATTACCTGCACAGCGATACTTTCAGAAGAAAAAGCGGCCGGCTGCGTGGCTCGGTGATGCTGGCCGGGCCGATGCTTTCAAGGTTCAGAAAAGCATTTATTCCCAAACCCGGAGGCGATAAAATCGGCCGCAGAAGGCTCGATACACATATCATCGGTTTCGAAAAGCTCGGCGCCGAATTTGTTTACCACGAAGAAGACGGCTTTTTTCACCTGGATGCACCGATGCTGCATGGCGTAAGTATGCTTCTTGATGAACCCTCAGTAACCGGTACTGCAAATATCATTATGGCTGCCGTGATGGCAAAAGGAACTACCACGATTTACAATGCTGCCTGCGAACCCTACATACAGCAACTGTGCAAAATGCTGAACCGCATGGGGGCCAGGATCAGCGGCATCGGCAGCAATATGCTTACAATAGAAGGTGTCACTTATATCGGCGGCACAGAGCACCGCATGCTGCCCGATATGATTGAAGTGGGTTCCTTCATCGGACTTGCCGCTATGACGCAAGGTGATATGGTAATTAAAAATGCAGGCATTGAACATCTCGGCATCATTCCCGAAAAATTTCAGCAGCTGGGAATCAAAATGAATTTCAGCAACGATGATATTCATATACCCGAACAGGAAGTGTATGAAGTGCAGCGCTATCTCGATGGTGCTGTGCTCAGCATTTATGATCATCCCTGGCCGGGTTTTACTCCTGACTTACTCAGCATCGTTTTAGTCACCGCCATACAGGCCCGGGGCAGTGTGCTCATTCACCAAAAAATGTTTGAAAGCCGCCTGTTCTTTGTTGACAAACTGATTGACATGGGCGCACAAATTATTCTCTGCGATCCGCACCGGGCTGTAGTTATCGGTTTGGAACGTGAGCAGAAACTCCGCGGCATTACCATGAGCAGCCCCGATATTCGCGCCGGTGTGGCCCTGCTCATTGCCGCCCTCAGCGCCGAAGGCAAAAGCGTTATTCAGAACATCGAACAGATTGACCGCGGCTACCAGCGCATTGACGAAAGATTAAGTATGCTTGGTGCGCAGATAAAGAGAGTGGAAGGGTGAGGTAAAATAATCTTTCCTCTGTCAGTGACAGCAACAGAATGCTATCTTTGATGATAAAATACATAAGACAGGAAAACGAGTGCCGGAAATTATTTTGAAAAGCAGGCACGCAGGTAATAACCAATGAAGCTTGTGAAAGATGGTTGCAATACCGTGATAACCGTAATAATACAGCACACGACTATGGTGTAAACTTTGCCGAAGAAACACTTACGCTGCTTCCGCAATTTATAGCTGACGCTTCTGCTTTGGCCGAAGCCATAAATAAAATGAATACTGATTGACATGTTGCTTCGTGAAAAGGATAAAGATGCATTATTGCAGATTTTTTCTGCCATTGAATTGCCGGTAGAAGTATGGGCTTATGGCAGCCCGGTAAGCGGCGAAGCTCATGATGGAAGCGATCTGGACCTGGTAATACGACGCCAAAATCTTCAACCTTTACCCGTTGAAATTTATCTTGAACTTTGCGAAAAAATTAAAGAGAGCAACATACCTATACTGGTCGAGTTGAGAGATTGGGCAAGGCTACCGGAAAATTTTTATAAAAATATTGAGCGCCGCTATGAAGTATTGTTTACCAACCTGCATTCAATAGTTAACGAGCCACCAGCTGAATATAAAAACCAGCCCGGGAAAAAATAATAATCGTTTGAACCCTATTTACCGATGTATGAATCCGAAAGACGGTTATGGGTGAAAACCTGATGAAAATAATTGTATCCCTGCCGTTTTAGCCTACGATCCACATCCTCCCGAATTGAAGTATTACCGGCTATCAGGCTTCAGCTTTTTCCCCTATCTTTTGCCCATGCTAAACCGCAGCATCAGCAAATGGGCCATGGTGCTCCTGTTCATCAACGGCGTCATCGGCTCCGGCATATTCGGCCTGCCATCCAAAGCGTTTAAAGAAGTGGGAGCCTACAGCATTTTCGCTTTTCTTGTTTGCGCTGTTGCTGTGGCCGTCATCATTCTTTGCTTTGCCGAAGTGAGCAGCCGCTTCGACAAAACCGGCGGACCCTACCTGTATGCCCTTTCATCATTCGGGCCGCTGCCGGCATTTCTTACCGGCTGGCTGCTGCTGCTTACCCGCTTCATCACCTTTGCGGCGCTCATCAACCTGCTGGTTACTTACCTGTCAGTTTTCTCCGGCTGGTTCACGCAGCCGGCGGCACGCATCAGCACCATTGTACTGCTCACATTGTTTCTTGCATTTATAAATCATATCGGTATAAAAAACACCACACGGGTAAACAATTTTTTAACCATCGCCAAGCTGCTGCCGCTGCTGCTGTTTATCGTGGTTGGATTTTTCTTCCTTCAGCCGACAAATTTTGAATTGAAAGAGGCGCCGGGCTTCGCTTCCTTTTCTTCCACTGTGTTGTTACTCGTTTTTGCCTTTGGCGGGTTTGAGTCGGTGCTGGTAAACAGCGGCGAAGTAAAAAACCCGCAGAAGAATCTGCCTTTTGCATTACTGCTTGCCACACTCATCATTGCTTCCATTTACATGCTGGTGCAGGTAGTCTGCATCGGCACATTGCCCACCCTTGCTGCCACCGACAAACCGTTGGCCGAAGCAGCTGGTTTGTTTATGGGAAAAAAAGGCGCCACCCTTATTGCCATCGGGGCCCTGTGTTCTGTTGCCGGCACACTCAATGCCATCATGCTGGTGGGTTCGCGGCTGCCTTTTGCTTTCAGCGAAGAAGGCCAGTTTCCGAAACTCTTTTCCTTTGTTCACCCGCGGTATAAAACACCCACCTGGTCGCTGCTGCTGTTTACGGGCATCACCATCATTATTTCACTCAATTATTCTTTTCTTTCCGCCGCCTCGCTCAGCGCCATTACCCGGGTGATGATTTATGCCATTGTGTGCAGCACCCTCATCATCCTGCGCAAAAAGAATGCGGGGCAAAAGGATTTTTTCAGAATCAGGTACGGTAACCTTGCTGCTGTTGCCGGCATCATCATTACCCTTTGGCTGCTCAGCAGCTCGAAGCCGAATGAGCTGCGTGATATCGGAATTGCGGTTGCTGCGGGGCTTGTGATTTATTTGGCGGTTGTATTAGGGAAAAAGAATAATTTTAATACCCCATAAATGAACCCGGCCCAACGTAAATATAGGGCAGGTATATGTTGAAAATCAAATCAATATTTTTGAGAATCTACATAAGTTTTTGAGTTGGGCCGCTATTTTATTGAGACGCATCTTACAAATTACGGAACTTCAAAATGCACCTTCAATTTGAGACCACTATTACTCTTATTTCTGCTTTTGTTTGATGGTTGTTATCTCCCTAACGACCCACCTAAAAATGAATTTGCTTTTGGGTTTCAGGGACGACTTGAAAGACTCGAAGATGCCTTTTACTCATCAAATTTAAATTACACAGAAAGGGACTTCTCTCAACATTTACAAATTTCACCGGAATACGAATTTGTAATTATTCGTTCTGACACAACAATTAAATATGTTGTGACATTTAGCGACTGCCAAAGCATTTATTCCCTGGTGAAATGGAATGATAACCGGAATTGTGACTCAAGTTTTATAATTGTTAGGGAATTTTCATCCAACATTGACTCGTTACCGACTTCTACAGCAGAAACAATCTTCAAAAAGGAGATTGTAACACCCTTGAGCAGCAGGCTTGACTCTGTGACTAACAATTATCGCTGGATAATTGAAAAAAAGCCAAACACAATTCTGGTAAAAATTTTGAATCCAAAAGACTCGTTAAGAAAACTGTACATCTATTCATTTGACTCACTTGGTAACGACATTACCGAAAAACAAATAATAAATTATTTGGGCGACTCAATAATTATTTACCAGAAAAGTCCTGAACAGAGGTATGTGTATCTAAAAAGTAAAAAGGTCGTTCACAGGTGACAGAGAAAAACAACAGCCAACAGGTGCATCCTATGTATATAGGAATTCAGAGAAGGATCATATCATTCAATCATATTTTCTCCCGATAGTTATCGGGATGAAAGCTGGTGCAAGCCTTTCTTCCTGCACTGGTTCATCCCACAAAGTTTTTGCGAAGCCGGAAGCTCCGGAAGGCATGTTCCCCCATCCTTTTAATCCTTACTTTTGCGGCATTTAATAAATTGAATGGCTTCGCAGGCAAACAAAATCATCATCATCACCGCACCCTCTGGCGCAGGCAAAACTTCCATCACCCGCCACCTGCTGAAAACATTTCCCGAAAAACTGGCTTTCTCCGTATCGGCAGCCACCCGCCGGAAAAGAGATTATGAAAAAGACGGCGTGCATTATTATTTCATCAGCGAAAACGAGTTTAAGGAAAAAATAAAGAACAACGAATTTGCCGAATGGGAAATGGTGTACGAAGGTAAATACTACGGCACGCTGAAAAGCGAACTGCAGCGTAGCTGGAACGAAGGCAAAGCCGTGGTGCTCGACATCGATGTGCAGGGCGCCATTCATATGCAGCAGCAGTACCCGCAGCAGTCGCTTGCCCTTTTCATCGAACCGCCCTCGGTGGAAGAACTGAAGAAACGACTCATGAGCCGCGGTTCCGAAACGGCCGAAAGCATCGCCACCCGTGTAAACAAAGCCGCCTACGAGCTTTCCTTCAAAGACCAGTTTGACAAAATAATAATCAACGACAACCTCAACAAAGCCTGCCGTGAAGCGGAGGAGATGGTGAGGAAATTCCTTGAAGCCTGAGGCCCGATGCCTGAGGTCGGATGTCTGAGGTCTGAGGTCTGATGTCTGAGGTTGGAGGCCGGATATTTTCTACTAACTTGTAAGTCTTTTTTCATGACTTCTGATGCCGACGCTTGCGGTCGGCATGCCGACATTTATCGTCGGCACTTCCGACCTCTTTTTTCTACCTTTACTCTCCCATGTTTGAGCTCCGCATCATCATCTGGTTCATCCTTACCATCCTGCTGATGGGTTTTTTTGCCGGCATCGAAATGGCATATTACAGCGCCAACCGCATGGCCATCGAGCTGAAGAAAAAACAGGGCCGGGCCAGCGGTCTTATACTCGACCAGTTTGTAGATCACCCGGTGCATTTTCTCGGCACCACGCTGATTGGGTTCAATATCTTTCTTGTCTTCTTCGGGCTGCAGATAAGCAATGTGATGAAACCCGTATGGGATACCTGGCAGGTAGGCTCTGATACCTTCCGCATTCTTGCCGAAATTCTTTTCTCTACGCTGATGGTGCTCTTTCTTGCCGAGTTTGTTCCCCGGGCCATCTTCCGTGCCCGGGCCGACAACCTGCTGAGCAGGATGGCGCAGCTCATGGATATTTTTTACCAGATGTTTTACCCGATAGCAGCAGCATTTATCGCCCTGGCCAACTGGCTGCTGAAATATGTTTTTAATGTACGGGTGGATGTAAAAAAAGATGCCTTTGGCCGCAGCGACCTCGAGCATCTTTTCCGCCAGGCCAAAGAATCGGATGAAGAAAAGCAGCCGCTCAACACCGAGTTTTTTGAAAATGCCCTGGAGCTGCCCAAAACAAGAATCCGCCAGTGCCTGGTGCCGCGAAAAGAAATTGTGGGCATTGATGTAAAAGAAAGTGTGGATACTTTGCGAAATCTTTTTATTGAAACAAAACTGTCGCGGATTATTGTGTACGACGGCAATATTGATCATATCGTGGGTTATGTTCACCAGCTCGATATGTTCCGGCGGCCCGCATCCATCGAACCGGTGCTGCTGCCCATACCGGCCATACCGGAAAGCATGAGCGCCACTGACCTCATCAACAAATTTACCCGTGAACGCAAAAGCATTGCCTGGGTGGTGGATGAATTTGGCGGCACCGCCGGCATCATCACCATGGAAGATGTGCTGGAAGAAATTTTCGGTGAAATACAGGACGAGTACGACGTGGAAGAATTTGTAGAAAAGCAGATTGCCGAAAACGAATACATCTTTTCCGGCCGGCTGGAGCTGGATTACCTGAATGAAAAATACGGCTTCGATTTCCCTGAAGATGAAATTGAAACACTTTCGGGCTTCATCATTAACTACCACGAAACCATACCGCGGCAAAGGGAACGCATCATTATAGCCGACTACGAGTTCGATATCATGAATGTAAGCGATACCCGCATCGAGATGGTGAAAGTAAAGAAGCTGAAATAAGCGAGGCCGGAGGCCGGGGTTCAGTGGTCGGATATTTTCTCATAACCTGTAAGTCTTTTCTTTTTCCGACTTCCGATGCCGACGCTTGCGGTCGGCATGCCGACATTTATCGTCGGCACTTTCGCCTCACCACCGCTTATCCATTTAATTTTTTTTCTTGCCGGCATACCCATTATCTTTCCCTCTTCAAAATTCTAAACTTATGTTACAAGCAAGAAAAGCATTGCTCCTGCTTGGAGCAGGCATGCTAGCTGTCCTTTTCAGCGTTGGCCAGGCAGCCAACCAGCAGGCCAAAGCTGATACAGCCAAAAAACCGGCCACGCCGCCCAAACCTACTGTAGCTGAAAAAGTAAAAAGCAGCAAGAAAACCGACGGGCTTTTTACCCTGTACCAGGATACGACCACCGGCAGTATGCAGATGTATATAAAGAAAAACCAACTGGGCAAAGAATATATCTACCAGAGTTTTTCCATGGGCGGGCCTACCAACCTGTTTCTTCACCAGAACATGATACGGGTTACCTGGGTTTTTAATATCAAAAAGAATTTTGACAAACTGGAGTTTTCGCAGGTCAATACCAACTTCTGGTACGACGCCGGCAATGCCGTGAGCAAGGCCGCCAACGTGGATGTGACGGAAGCTGTTTTTTATTCCACAAAAATTGATGCGGAAGATTCGCTGGGCTTTATCATTGCCGGCGATGCTCTCTTTCTCAGCGATAAGCTGGACCCGATAAAGCCGGTAATTCCTCCCGGCCCGGCTGCCACGCAGGTGTTTAATCTCGGCAATTTGAATACGACCAAATCGGGATACAAATCACTTCGCTCCTATCCAAACAATACCGATGTGACTGTTGAGCTGGCATATGATAATCCCACACCCTTCAACCAGGGCGGAAAAGACATAACCGATGCCCGCTACAACCGCATCCGTTTCCAGCACAGTTTTCTTGAAATTCCGGAAAATGATTTTCAACCGCGGCATGATGATCCGCGGGTGGGTTATTTTACACAGGAAATAGAAAACCTGACCAGCATAAAAGTGGCCGACTACAAAGACGTAATCAACCGCTGGCACCTGAAGAAGAAAGATCCTTCAGCAGCTATCAGCGAACCGGTGGAGCCCATTGTGTGGTGGGTAGAAAATACCACACCGGTTGAATATCGCCAGACGATTGTGGACGCTGGCCTGAAATGGAATGAGGCATTTGAAAAAGCTGGTTTCAGAAATGCCGTAGTGATGAAGATTATGCCCGACGATGCCGACTGGGATCCGGGAGATATCCGCTACAATGTTATCCGCTGGGTATCGTCGCCTTACCCTCCTTACGGCGCCATCGGGCCCAGCTTTGTAAACCCAAAAAACGGGCAGATACTCGGATCCGATATTACCGTGGAATGGTTTACCGGAAGCGCAAGTCCCAATTTGGAAGAACTCTACGATGTGAAATCAATGAACACCGATTTGCCATCGTTGCTGCTGAACCCGCAACAATCCCCGGCCCCTGTCAGTTTACCGGGTAATAATAATAAATGGATGCTTTGCACATTGGGCAGTGAACTGAAGGCGCAGTTTACTGCAGGGCTTACCACACTGGAAGCCACCGGCGCTTCGCCGGCTGAAATAAAAGAACTGCACAAACAGTTTCTCTATTACCTCATCATGCACGAGATGGGGCATACCATGGGGCTGAATCATAACATGAAGGCCAGCCAGATGCTGAGCCCGGCCGAAGTGAACAACAAAGACATCACCCGCAAGATGGGATTACAGGGCTCGGTAATGGATTATCCTGCCATCAATGTATCAACTGACCGGGGCAAGCAGGGTGATTATTATACCACCAAAGCCGGTCCTTATGATATATGGGCTATTGAGTTTGGCTACACACCCTTCAGCCCGGCTGAAGAAGAAGCAGGCCTGAAAAAAATTCTTAACCGCAGCACTGAGCCGCAGCTTGCATTTGGCAACGATGCAGATGATATGCGCAGCCCGGGTGGCGGCGGTATTGACCCTCGTGTTATGATCAACGACATGAGCAATGACATGGTGGCTTATGCCGAAGACAGATATACGCTGATAAGTTCGCTGCTTGGTAAATTGAAAGATAAATACAGCAAACCCGGCAAATCGTATGCAGAGCTGAGAAGCCGCTACGGTATTTTGCTTGGTCAGCGTTCGCAAATGGCGCAGGGTGTCAGCCGCTTTATCGGTGGTGTGATGGTGGACAGAAGTTTTGTGGGACAGGATACAAAAAATAAACCCTTCACTCCCGTGCCGGCAGCCTACCAGAAAAAAGCCATGGCATTTTTAGCCAAACATGTTTTTGCACCGGATGCTTTCAGCGCCGATGCCCAACTGTTTGCTTACCTGCAGCAGCAGCGGCGTGGCTTCAATTTCTTTGGCTCGGGTGAAGATTTCAGAGCACAAACCGTCGTACTCTCCGTGCAGGTTGGTTTATTTGCACACCTGCTGAGTTCAAATGTGATGACAAGGCTGAACAACAGCTCTCTTTATGGAAATACTTATACGGCTGCCGATATGCTGGCCGATTTGACCAGTGCTGTATTCAGCGCCGATTTGAAAACAAACGTGAACCTGTACCGGCTGAACCTGCAGACAGAATTTGTAAGAGGTCTTGCAGCAGTAGTGTCAACGCCGGCCAATCCTTACGACAATGCTTCCCGTGCAGCCATGTACCATACGCTGAAAAAAATAAAGGCGATGATGGCAACCGCTGTTTCTGCCAACGAACAAACCCGTGCACACCGTGCCAACATCGTATTCCTGATTGACAAAGCCATGGAAACAAAGTAAAAAACAATCCATACGTTAAACCCCGGCCAGTTTGCTGCCGGGGTTTATTATTTTATTCACCCCGCTGCCGCTTCTTATATTTGCCCACTATAAATATTCCGGATGGCATGGAGTTTTTTTAAAAAGAGTGCGGTGGAAGACAAGGCGGAGATGTCTTTTGTGGATCATCTCGAAGAATTGCGCAAACATATTTTCCGCAGTGTGCTCGCATTGGCAGTGGGAATGGTGATTGCCGGCATTTACAACAAATTCATTGTTGACCGCATTGTGCTGGGTCCCGTTCATGAAGATTTTATCACCTTCAGAAAAATCTGCGAGCTGGGCCGCCGCATCGGGCTGGGCGATAAAATGTGCATTGACAAAATAGGCGTCAGCATGCAGAATGTGGATACCACAGGCCAGGTATCGCTGTTTTTTACCTCCCTGTTTGTAAGCGGATTTATCATTGCCTTTCCGGTTATATTTCGTGAGTTCTGGAAATTTGTAAAACCTGCCCTCACCAAAAAAGAACTGAAAAAAACCCGCGGCGTTATTTTCTGGGTATCCTTCCTGTTTTTTACCGGTGTGCTGTTCGGCTATTTTGTGCTCATGCCTTTCAGCATGAATTTTCTCGCCAGCTTTTCCATGTCCGATTCCATTCAGAACATCTGGACCATCAAAAGCTACATCAACACCATGATGCCGCTGGTGCTGGGTGCCGGTCTTGCTTTCCAGTTGCCGCTGGTGATTTTTTTCCTGGCTAAAATCGGTATTGTAACCGGAAATTTTTTGCGCAACAACAGGCGCTACGCCCTGGTCATTATCCTCATTATTGCCGCCATCATCACCCCGCCCGATGTTATCAGCCAGGTAGTTGTCACGCTGCCGCTGTGGCTATTGTACGAAATCAGCATTTTGCTGGCCGCACGGGAAGAAAAAGCAAGAGCCAAAGAAGAGTCGGAAGAATGGAGCTGAATGAAAAATTATTAGCCTACCTTTGTTTTCATAATTAATAATTATTAATCAATAATTATTTTTTTATGTTTTCCCCTTTCAATCTCAGCAAGCCTATTGCCATCGGCAGCGATCATGCAGGGTATGATCACAAAGAAGAACTTATTTCTTTCCTGGAAGCAAAAGATCTTCCTTATCATGATTACGGCACCCATACAAAAGACTCGGTGGATTATCCTGACTTTGCCCACCCGGTGGCCGAAGCAGTGGAAAAAGGCCAGGCGGCATTTGGCATCCTGCTTTGCGGCAGCGCCAACGGCGTAGGCATCACCGCCAATAAACATAAAGGAGTAAGAGCAGCTATTTGCTGGGGCGAAGAGCTGGTTAAGCTGGCACGTGAGCATAATGATGCCAATGTCATTTGCATTCCCGCCCGTTTTGTACGGGAAGGCGATGCGGAAAAAATGGTGCAGCTGTTTATGACCACTGAATTTGAGGGCGGCCGTCACAAACGTCGGGTGGAAAAAATAGCCGAAGGCTGCTGAAACCCGTTCATCCATTTATACTTACTGTAAAATCATACGGGCTTATATTTGAGCCTGCAACAATTTTTATGCTCATGAAACAAATCACCCTTGCACTTTTCGCCTTCCTGCCGCTTCTGCTGGTAGCACAAAAGAAAAATAAAGCCTGGGAAAAAACCGGGGCTACTATTACGGCCACTGATTTAAAAAAGCATCTTTACGTAATAGCTTCGGCCGAAATGGAAGGCCGTGATACCCCATCACCCGGCCTGGAAAAAGCAGCCAATTATATTGAAGAACATTTTAAAATGCTGGGGCTAAAACCAGGCAAGGGCGACAGTTACCGCCAGCCTTACCCGCTTTACCGCGATTCGGTAATCAGTTCGTCAGTAAGTGTGAATGGCAAAATGTATGAAGTAAATGCCGACTACCAAACCGGTAACAATAACTACACGGCCGAGTTGCCTTTCTCCGAAGCTGTATTTGCCGGATACGGAATAGTGGATGATAAAACAGACAGCTACAAGGACCTTGATGTTCGCGGCAAAGCAGTAATTATTCTGGAAGGCGCCCCTGCCGATTACAAACCGGCGCAACAGGGATTTCAGAATCCGTCGGGCACTTTTGGAAAACTGAATGCCGCATCAAAAAAAGGCGCCGTAGCCGTACTGATGATACTGAAAACTTTTCCCCGCCGGCCCGCAGTTAATTTCAGCAACTGGAGCCTCAACGGTTATCGGGCTACAGTAAACCCGCTGCTGTTTTACATTTCTGAAAATATTGCCTCTGCCATAATGGGTGAAGACGGCAAAGGAGTATTTGATAAAATGACAAACAATTCAATAAAGGGAAAAACATACAGAGCCAATATTGATTTGACTTACCGGAAAACAACACTCAGTACCCATGTGAGCAATGTGCTGGGGCTGATTGAAGGCACAGATAAAAAAGATGAGTATGTAATTATAACGGCGCATTATGACCACGTGGGTAAAAGAAACGATACTACAATTTTTTATGGCGCCGATGATGACGGCAGTGGCACTGTTTCGGTGCTGGAACTGGCCGAGGCATTTGCCAAAGCCAAAGCCGAAGGCAATGGACCGAGACGCAGCATCCTGTTTATGACGGTGAGCGGTGAAGAACACGGCCTGTGGGGTTCGGCATACTATGCCGGCCACCCTGTGTACCCACTGGAAAAAACAACAGTGAACCTGAACATTGACATGATTGGCCGCATCGGGAATGATTATATGAAAGATAAAGACTCGATGAACTATGTGTATATAATCGGGGATAATAAGCTGAGTTCCGATCTCACCCCCGTCACTGAAACGGTAAACAATACGTATTCAAAACTGAAGCTGGACCGGAAGTACAATGACCCGAACGATCCCAATCGCTTTTACTACCGCAGCGATCATTACAACTTTGCGGAGAAAGGCGTACCAATAATATTTTATTTCAACGGTGTACATCCCGACTATCACCGGCCTACCGATACACCGGATAAAATAAAATATGAGCTGATGGCCAAACGGGCCCGCCTGGTTTTTTATACAGCCATGGAAATTGCCAACCGTGATGAAATGCTGAAGCGGGATATGCCGCTTGATTCCCAGCAGGCCTTTTAAGTGTTTTACCAGATGAATGAAACCGGTAAATTTTTAGTTACTTTCGCTTCTCAAATTCATTAATAAGCGATGAACCGGAAAGAAGAAAGTGCTGCCCTTTCATCCGCAGCAAGTGGTGATCATATTGATTATTCCGAAGTGTACCGCAAACTGGAAACCAAACAGCTGAATAAGCGGCTGAGAAAAACCCGGATAATACTGCTCATCAGTTCCTTTGCAGTGGTAGGCGGTGCTCTTGTCTTCTGGATAATGCCCGAAACATCTTTCACCACCCGAAATTTTTTGATTTACCTGACGTTGGCCAGTGTGCTGGCCTTGTTTTCTGTTTTCAGCAAAAGATATCCCTACCTCTCCATCCTGGCAGGGCTGGTAATTTGCATTGCCTTCTGGGCCATTGAAATCATTATGAAAAACACTGACGACCTGCTGATTGAAGGCTCCATTCAAAAACTCTTCATCATTTCGCTGCTGGTATCGTGCCTGCATGCATCCAAAGAAGCTGAACTGATCAGAAAAGAGCTTCATTTTTCCTGAAAAAATTTTGAAAAAAGTAAACGGGTGCCGGTCACCGGTTTTTTTATGCATTAAACTTTACGGTAACCAGCCGGTCTATTTTACCGTTACTGATTTTTAACAACCCCAAATAACGATTATGAAAACTAAACAAGCCATCAAATCCGTACTGTTAAGCGGCGTATTTATACTGGGGCTATCTGTTTTTTCAGATACAGCAGCCCAGGTCCGGCAAAGATTCAACCGCATTGAAAAAAGGTGGGACCGCAGGGAAGACATCCGTGACCGCCGTGAAGATATTCGTGACCGCCGTGAAGACCGCAGGGACCGGCTCGAAGACATTTGGGACAGGAGGCATCATGGAGGATTGAGAGACCGGCTGGAAGACATCCGCGACCGCCGTGAAGACATCCGCGACCGTAGAGAAGACCGCCGTGACCGCCGTGAAGACCGCAGAGACCGCAGACATTAATCCTTACCTTCTATATAAAGGGAAACGGCTCAATAGTGAGCCGTTTTGTTTTAATTTTTCTTTTGTACTTCCACCCACTTTTTCTGGTTTTTTGAGAGCTCGGTTTTTTCCCGGCAGCGGTCAATATGCTGCCTGTATTCTTTTATTTTATCATCATTCAAAGTGAGCAGGATAGCTTTTTCATAGTACGCAATAGCTTTTTGAAAATCCAGCAGTATTTCTTCCTTAAACCCCCACTTCATGTACACCCACGACTTGTCGATGGTGGAAACTGACAGGCATTTTTCAAGATGCCGGTCCAGCTCTTCAAACCGCTCCATATCGGTAAGCAGGGTGGCATAATTGAAATAGGAATGCGGGTACAGCGGTGCACTTTTAATGCTGGCCTTATAATACGACTCGGCTTTTGTATAATCTTCAATCTGCGTTTTATAAAGCCATCCGAGTGAATTCAGTGTAGGCCCGTTGCCCGGTTCTTCATACAAAATTGTTTCGTACTTTTTAAAAGCTTCAGCATAATTATTATTCTTTATATCAGCTTCCGCTTCCAGGTAAAGTTCTTCAAGTTGTGTTGTCATACATCGTAGTTTACCAGTTCAGCAAATAAGCAAACAGCAGCGGAACCACAATAGTGGCATCGCTTTCAACAATATATTTCGGTGTATCAATACCCAATTTACCCCAGGTGATTTTTTCATTCGGCACGGCACCTGAATAACCACCATAAGAGGTAGTGGAATCGCTTACCTGGCAAAAATAACTCCAGAACGGCACATCGTGCCACTCCAGGTCCTGGTACATCATGGGTACCACGCAAATGGGAAAATCGCCGGCAATACCGCCGCCAACCTGGAAGAAACCCACTCCTTTGCCACCGCTGTTTTTCCTGTACCAGTCGGCCAGCCACACCATGTACTCAATTCCGCTCTTCATGGTGGTGGCTTTTAGTTCTTTTTTTATTACATACGAAGCAAAAATATTTCCCATGGTGCTGTCTTCCCATCCGCCCACTATTATCGGAAGATTTTTTTCTGCCGCAGCCATCATCCAGCTGTCTTTCGGATCTATTTCATAATGCTGCTTCAGCACGCCGCTCAGCAGCATGCGGTACATAAACTCATGCGGAAAATACCGTTCGTCTTTTTCATCTGCTTCTTTCCATAATTTATGAATGTGCTGTTGAATCCGCCTGAAGGCTTCTTCTTCCGGGATGCAGGTATCGGTTACCCGGTTGTAATGATTTTCCAGCAAATCCCACTCATCCTGCGGAGTCAAATCCCGGTAATTGGGCACTCTTTTGTAATGGCTGTGTGCCACCAGGTTCATGATGTCTTCTTCCAGGTTGGCGCCGGTGCAGGAAATAATGTGCACTTTATCCTGCCTTATCATTTCGGCCAGCGAAATGCCCAGTTCTGCCGTGCTCATGGCGCCGGCAAGGGTTACCATCATTTTACCGCCTTCCTGTAAATGTCTTTCATATCCTTTGGCTGCATCCACCAGTGCAGCCGCATTGAAATGACGGAAATGGTGAAGAATGAATTGTGAAACGGGACCTTTATTCATAATGCTGTTTTTTTAATCCGCCTTCGGATCACAATAAGGTGAGACATTGCGGTTATCCGCCCACGCAATTATGAAACAGGATGGCCTGCCTGCGCTGACGGATAAAGTGCGACAAAAATAATTTTTTTAAACAACCGGGAATATAAAAAAAACCCCGACACTCCGGCCGGGGTCACACCACATGCTCATGAGAAGAACTGACTTTTTATCCTTTTATCTTTTTGATTACAGAAATATGACCCGAGGGGCTTGCCCGCAATAAATATTTTTTCCCTTTTCGTTCTGATTGTATGTAGTAAACCGTTTCGTTGCTGCGTGTCACTTCAGTTATAGCCGCCGTCGACGCATCGCCATAATTCTGTTCAAATGCTTTAACAACAGCAAGGGGAAGTTGCATATAAAGAATATTTCTTGCCACACTCAGCTGCTCGCCTTCCGGATTGTACCAGGCCAGTAATCGCTGGTCGTTCAGTGTAAAACTCACTCTTGTATTTTCATTCTCCCTGCTCCATTTTACATTTTGGGCAAATGAAAATTCATTTTTAAAAGCAGATAAAATACGGTCGTCAATCCTGTTGCTGTCCTGTGCTGTTGCGGCTGATAAACCAACTATCAGCAACACGGCCGGCACCATCATTGCACTTTTCATAATCTAAGGTTTAAAGGTTAAGATTTATTGTCGGCCAGGAGCAATGCGGCGTATGGAATATGCATCAAATGTACCCTGGATTAATGCGGGAGTCAAGCAATAATTGATTGATGGGCAGCAATGTTAAAAGGATTAACGAATAATGACGCTCATCATGAAAGTAATAATAAAAAAGAAGCCCCGCAATCGCCGCAGCGAACCAGGGCTTTATTTACCACACACCAAAAAACCGTTCTTAAATTTTTCTCCTTTTGCTATGTGTGCTCCAGTCGTTGCCGTTGCCGGAGCGGAGCATGAGTTTTGTTTCAGCATTTTCCAGCGTCACATAATAGCTGGTGCCTTCCTTGTTGTTTACTTCAAACAGGTCGCTGATCCAGTATTTGTCATAATCATTTTTCAGGGTAGTGAGCAGGTGAATAGGCAACTGTTGCGAACTGATATAGCGGGCCAGGCTCATCAGTTCCCCATCAGTGGTGTAATAAGCAAAAACATTTTGCCCGTTGATGACAAAGGCAGCCCTGTAGTAATTGCTGCCGGCAATCCAGCTTACATTGGTTGCACCGGAAAATTCCTGTTTAAAGGATTCCAGCACACGCGGAGAAATAGTCTTTTCTCCCGCCATTGCAGTTGTCCATCCCATGCCTGCTGTAAGCCCCAGCACTAACAAAATTTTTTTCATGGTAAAAATTTTTATTGGTTAAGGTAAAATGATAAAAGACGATGTAATTGGTTTGACGTTTCAAAAATAGATTTCGTTACACGGTGTGGCAAGTAAATTATGATTGCCGGATAACTATGTTAATGCAGGTGAATTATGCTGAACCAATATGAACAGGCGTCCATAAATATAACCGCAGGCCACAGCCATATTCCATTCATCACGGCAGTTGACCTGCGCAGCAATTGTGAAAATTTTTATAACAAATGCTGAAAGAAAAAGTCTTTACCGCTTTCGCAAACTGAACCCGCCGTTCTCATTACCCTATCAGCTAACTTTAGAAAATGAATTACCTGGCTCATGCCTATCTTTCTTTTGAGCAACCCGGTTTATTAGCGGGCAACATGATCAGCGATTTTGTAAAAGGGAAAAAAAGATTTGATTACCCGCCGGGTATCCGACACGGCATAACGTTGCATCGCGAAATTGACCGCTTTACTGACAGTCACCCGGCGATAAGAGATGCAAAAAATATTTTCCGGCCTGCCTACCGGCTCTACAGCGGCTCGCTGGTGGATATAATAAACGATCATTTTCTGGCCACCGATGAAAATGAGTTCAGCGATGAAAGTCTCCGCCTGTTTTCATTAAATACTTACAAGCTGCTCGACGGGTATGCCGGGTATTTTCCTGAAAAATTCGGGAGGATGTACCCCTACATGAAAACACAGAACTGGCTGTACAATTACCGCTACCTGCGGGGTATTGAACAAAGTCTGGCCGGTGTGGTGAGGCGCTCCCTTTATATGACGGAAAGCGACACAGCCTTCCGGCTTTTCAATGAACACTATGATCTGCTGCGGCAATGTTACCGTTCATTTTTCCCTGACGTAAAAAAGCTGGCGCAGCAATTTGTGCAGCAATTAAATGATTAACCAACGCCGGAGTCTTTTTGTTCGTCATAGAAAATGAAACCTTTATTTTTGTTTTTCAATACCCCGCTATGAAGAAATCAATTACCTGTTTTGCATTCCTGGTTTGTTGCGCTGTTTCATTTTCACAACCCGGCAGCAAGCTGCCCGAGGTAGACAAATCGCCGATGGACATGAGCTATTACCCGGCCAATTACCCCATTCTGAAAATCCAGAACAAGGCCACTGAACCTTTGGTGGCAAGAGTGATATACAGCCGGCCCCAGCGGCAGGGAAGAAAAATTTTTGGCGAGCTGGTGGAGTATGGCAAAGTGTGGCGGCTCGGTGCCAATGAAGCCACCGAGATTGAATTTTTCAAAGACGTAAGAATCGGCGGCAAAAAAATAAACAAAGGCCGCTACACGCTTTACGCTATTGTGAATGAAACCAGCTGGACCATCATCGTAAACAAAGACACCGATACATGGGGTGCTTTTAAATACGATGCCAAAAAAGATGTGGTACGCATCGAAGTGCCGGCCGAAAAGACGGACGATGTGCTGGAATCGTTTGCCATGGCTTTTGAAAAAACCGGCAGCGGTTTGGCACTCATCATTGCCTGGGAACAGGTGAAAGTTTCACTTCCCATCAGTTTATAAAACCCCGCCATGAAAAAAATTTGTTTCATCTTCATCTTATCCTTTTTGATTGCCGGCTGCCATGATGCTGAAGAAAAACCGGAAGTAAAAAATGCTCCCGTAAAAAACGATACGCTGCGGCAGGTATTGCCGCCCGCCACCGAATATACCTCTCCCGACAGGTCGCCTATGGATATGATCTATTTTCCTGCTGATTACCCGCTGCTGAAAATGGCAGGCAATGCACCGGCACTGCCATGGGCCCGCATTATTTACAGCCGGCCACAAAAACAAGGGAGAAAAATTTTTGGTGAACTGATAAAATACAATGAACCCTGGCGGCTCGGCGCCAATGAAGCTACCGAACTGGAGTTGTTTTCAGCAGCCGTCATTCAAAACAAAACCGTCAAACCGGGACGCTATATTATTTACTGCATCCCGCAGGAAACAAAATGGACATTTATACTGAACAGCAACCTGTACAGCTGGGGGCTGCAGCAAAACCGGCAAAAAGATTTGCAGCAGTTTGATGTGCCTGCAGAAAAAAACAACAACCCCGTGGATTTTTTTACCATAGCTTTCGAAAAAAAATCTGACAAAAGCGCCGACATCATTTTTCTCTGGGATGATGTGAAAACAAAGCTGGCCGTGAGTTTTTGAATTTTCTGTTGATGCTGAAGGGTCAATAGTAAAGAATTCATCATGCACCCCTGCCCGCTGAAGCTTTGGCGCAGGCGGTATTCAGCATACACCTATCTTTACACTCATGTGCGGCATAGCCGGAATTATTTCTCCTGATTCATCATTAGTTAATGCATCACGCCTACAACAAATGACCGATGCGCTGGCTCACCGCGGGCCTGATGGCGAAGGACAATGGATAAATGAAAACGGAACTGTTGCATTGGGTCACCGCCGCCTTGCCATCATTGACCTGAGTGAAGCTGCCTGTCAGCCCATGCATTATCTCAACCGTTACAGCATTGTTCACAACGGTGAAATCTACAACTACATCGAGCTGCAAGAAGCTCTTCAGAAAAAAGGTTATTCCTTTTTTTCAAAAACCGATACCGAAGTAATTGCTGCAGCCTATGACTGCTGGGGAGAGGACTGTGTTCTTCAATTCGACGGCATGTTTGCTTTTGCCGTCTGGGATGAAAAAGAAAAGACACTTTTTGCCGCACGGGACCGCTATGGTGAAAAACCGTTTTACTTTTACCGCGACGATGAACAATTTCTCTTTGCCTCAGAAATGAAAGCGTTTTGGACGGCCGGTGTGGAAAGAAAAATAAACCGGAAGCTGCTGTTCAATTTTCTTACCATCGGCTATGCCGATAACCCGGACAGGCCGGAGGAAACTTTTTTTGTAAACATCTCTAAGTTACCGGCTGCTTCAATTTTGAAATTTTCAATAATCAATTTTCAATGTTCCATATTCAACTACTGGGATATTGAAACAGAAAATGAAAACAAGAAAATAACAGATGAAGAAGCCATCGAGCAATTTCGTTTTCTTTTTCAGCAGTCGGTAAAAAGGCGATTGCGCAGCGATGTACCCTTCGGCACCAGCCTCAGCGGCGGGCTTGACAGTTCCTCTGTGGCAGCAATGATTCATGCATTGGCAGGAAATAAAGATTCATATAAATGTTTTTCGGCTGTTTTCCCATCGTTTGAAAAAGATGAATATTCTTTTTCGAAAAAAATTGCAGAGAAGTTCGGCCTTCAGCACATTACTGTGCAGCCTGGTGCAGCATCGCTGGCCGCAGATTTTGAAAAACTTTTTTATCACCAGGAAGAACCGTTCGGCTCAGCCAGCATTTATGCCCAATACAAAGTGTATGAACTGGCCAGCCGGCAGGAAGTAAAAGTTTTGCTCGACGGGCAGGGCGCCGATGAAACGCTGGCTGGTTATCATAAATATTACAAATGGTACTGGCAGGAGCTTTTTAAAAAAAGAAAACTGGCCGGCAGCAGGGAATTGCAGGCAGCAAAAAAGTTGGGCGTAACGGAACGTTTCGGCTGGAAAAACCGGGTGGCGGCGCTGTTTCCCGAATTTGCCGCCATCGTGCTGGAAAAACAATTCCTGCTGCATGCCCTCAGGCATGAAGACCTTACCCGGGAATTTATCCGCCTGCAAAGCAAAGAAGCATATTATGAAACACCGGATATTTTCAGCCTGAACGGCGTGTTGTATTTCAACACCTGCATACACGGCCTGGAAGAACTGCTGCGCTATGCCGACAGGAATTCGATGGCGCATGGGCGGGAAATCCGCTTACCGTTTCTTAATCATGAGTTGACGGAGTTTGTTTTTTCTCTTCCCTCACATTTCAAAATAAGAAACGGGTGGACCAAGTGGCTGCTCCGCAAAACCATGGAGGATAGTTTACCCGATGAAATTACATGGAGGCGGGACAAAACCGGTTTTGAACCCCCGCAGGAACAATGGATGCAGGATGAAAAAATACAGCAACTGATTATGGATGGAAAAAAGAAACTTGTAGAAGAAAAAATTTTACAACCACAGGTGCTGAATAAAAAAATTCTGCCGGCAACAGCGTATGATGCGGCTAACTCCGACTGGCGTTATCTGGCCGCCTCCATGCTTTTCAAATAAAATGAAATCTTCATCTTTGCACAAATACAAATTATCAATAATGAAATCAGGAACCCGGTACGTTCATGCCGGCACAGAACCCGATCCTTCTACCGGAGCCATCATGACTCCCATTTATCAAACCAGCACCTATGTGCAGCAGGCGCCGGGTGTACACAAAGGCTATGAGTATGCCCGCAGCCAGAATCCTACCCGCACGGCACTGGAAAAAGCTTTTGCCGAAATTGAAAATGCAAATTATGCGCTTGCCTTCAGCAGCGGTGTGGCAGCTACTGATGCAGTGATAAAGCTGCTGCAGCCCGGCGATGAAGTAATTGCCGGCAACGATATGTACGGCGGCACCTATCGCCTGTTCAGCAAAGTGTTTGAAAAATTCGGCATCCGTTTTCATTATGTGGATATGCACCGGGCCGAAAACATAAAAAATTACATCAATGCCAATACAAAGCTGCTGTGGGTGGAAACTCCCACCAACCCGCTGATGAATATTGTGGATATTGCCGCGGTGGCTGCCATTGCCAAACCAAAAAATATTTTACTGGCAGTAGATAATACATTTGCCACTCCTTACCTGCAAAACCCTATTGACCTTGGCGCCGACATGGTGATGCATTCCGTGACCAAATACCTGGGTGGACATAGCGACCTGATTCAGGGTGCCTTGATGATAAATGATAAAGAGCTGCGTGAAAAATTATATTTCATCCAAAAAAGCTGCGGCGCCGTGCCAGGGCCGATGGATTGCTTTCTTGTGCTGAGAGGTATAAAAACTTTGCACCTGCGTATGAAAGCACATTGTGAAAACGGGAAAACAATTGCACACTGGCTGCGCAAGCATCCGAAAGTTGGCAAAGTGTACTGGCCGGGGTTTGAAGATCACCCGGGCTATGCAGCGGCTAAAAAACAAATGAGTGACTTTGGCGGCATGCTGAGCTTTGAGCTGAAGAATAATAGTGTAGAGGAAGCCATGCGGGTTCTTTCTTCAACAAAACTTTTTTGCCTTGCTGAAAGCCTGGGTGGGGTGGAGAGCCTGATCAATCACCCGGCCACGATGACGCATGCTTCCATTCCGAGGGAAGAGAGATTAAAAAACGGTCTGACCGATTCACTCATCCGGCTGAGTATCGGCATTGAAGATGCGGAGGATTTGATTGCAGATTTGAAAAAGGCAATCGGGTGATGGGCCAATTTGATGATGTGCTAATTTGCCGATGTGAAAATCAATCTGAAACTAATTGAGTTTTTAAACAAGAAAACCGGGGAATACAATCATCCGCGTTTTATCAAAGATGACCCGATTTCTGTTCCGCATCTTTTTACCAAAAAGCAGGATATTGAAATTGCCGGTTTTTTTGCCGCCATATTTTCATGGGGTAACCGCAGCACCATCATTAGCAAGAGCAAGGAACTGATGCAGCGGATGGACAACGCACCGAACCAATTTATTACGCAATACAAAGAATCCGATATAAAAAAACTCCAGGGGTTCCGGCATCGTACTTTTCATTATGCCGATCTTCTGTATTTTATTGAGTTTTTAAGTCTTCATTACCTGCGAAACGACAGCCTGGAAAATGCGTTTTCTGCCGGCATCAGCAAAAAGGATAAAACAGTGGAAGCCGGGTTAAACTCTTTCAGGAAGTATTTTTTCATTTATGAACACGAAAAAAGAACCGGGAAGCATATTGCTTCGCCGGAGCTGGGTTCCACCTGCAAGCGGCTGAACATGTTTCTGCGCTGGATGGTGCGCCGCGATGACAAAGGCGTTGATTTCGGTATCTGGAAAAATATTTCCCCCTCGCAGCTCATTTGCCCTATGGATGTGCATGTGGCAAGAGTAGCCAAAAAGCTGGGATTGCTGAAAAGAAAACAGGTTGACTGGCTTGCGGCAAGGGAGCTGACTGAAACTTTGCGTAAATTAGATAAGGATGATCCTGTGAAATATGATTTCGCATTGTTTAACCTGGGGGTGATTGAAAAATTTTAATGCTCATTGATGACACAGAATGACAAAGATTTGATTGTTGCTGTCCGGAAGTCAATGGAAGTTGAACTGCCGGATAATGTTTCACCGGATTTCCTGAAAGAAACGCTTTCTTCACATATCAATTTTCTTATTCAGTCAGATTTTCAAAAATTGGTGTATTTGCTGTACCGGATTGATATCAGTGAAATAAAGCTGAAACAGATGCTGAAAGTAAATGCAGGAATTGATGCGGGGAAAATAATTGCGGGACTGATCATAGAAAGACAAATGCAGAAACTGAAATACCGCCAGCAGTCGGGCAAACCCGGTGATAACATTCCTGAAGAGGACAAATGGTAAGGGAAAATCCATATCATAATTACTATACAGCATAACATTTTGATGTAAGTTTATCCCATGAACGTGATTGAGGTCACTGGAAAAAAAACAGCCAAAGAATTTATTTCACTGCCGGGAAAAATCTACCGTAACGATCCCAACTGGATCTGCCCGCTGTACAGCGATATTGAATCGGTATTTGATCCGAAGCGGAATCACTTTTTTTCGCATGGCATATGCACCCGCTGGATTCTGACAATGAATGGCAGCGTCACGGGCCGCATTGCCGCATTTGTCAATCATGAAAAAGCATACAAGAATCCGCAACCTACCGGCGGTGTGGGATTTTTTGAATGTATCAACAACCCCGGGGCCGCATTTCTCCTTTTTGACACCGCACAGCAATGGCTGAAAGAAAAAGGCATGCAGGCGATGGAAGGACCGGTCAATTTCGGCGAAAACGATAAGTACTGGGGCCTGCTGGTGGAAGGTTTCAAGCCGCCCAGCCTGGGCATGAATTATAATCCACCCTACTACATTGATTTTTTTGAATCGTACGGATTCACCAAACTCTACGATCAGTACACCAATTTTCTCGATGCCACAGTGCCGTTGCCGGAGCGTTTTACACGCATTGCCAACCGGGTGATGAACAAACCCGAATATACATTCAGGCATTTTGAAATAAAAAAATTTAACCGGCTGGCAGCCGATTTTATGGAAATATATAATGATGCATGGAGTGATTTTGTAAATTTCATTCCCATACATATGGATACGATCTGTGATATTTTCCGCCAGATGAAACCCATCATGGATGAAAAAATCATCTGGTATGTTTATTACCTTGATGAGCCCGTCGCATTTATTTTGTGCCTGCCCGATATAAACCAGGTACTAAAACACCTGAACGGGGTAATGAATTGGTGGGGCAAGCTGAAATTTTTATGGTTCCGGAATACAACAAAAGTTGACAGGCTTCGCATTATTGTGATGGGCTGCAAAAAAAAATTTCAGAATCACGGTTTGGAATCTGCATTGATCCACTGTCTGCAAAAAGAAGTGCTGCCGCGACATACAATCAAGGGTGTGGAACTGGCATGGGTGGGCGACTGGAATAAAAAGATGATTGCACTGCATCAAGCTACCGGCGCCGTGAGAGATAAAACGCACAGGACGTACAAGTATATATTTAAAAGCTGACTGCTTTAGTGAGGAATTGTATGATGGTTATTTGGAGTCCCCCGGCATAACCATTCTTTCAACTACCAAGCCATCAAACAATCAAATATTTTTCTTAAACATCAACTCCTTCACTTTTTCCTTATCTTCTTTTTCATTCTTCAGGTCGAACATGGTGCCGAATACATGATCCCAAAGCGTGGAGCTGACACCAAAGCCCTGGTGTTCGTTTTTATAATGATGAAGATGATGATTCCGCCACAGCGGTTTCATCCACTTGAACGGCGGGTTCCATGCATGAATGGCATAATGCGTACTCCCATACATGAGGTAGCCAAAAATAAATCCCGGGAAAAACATAAACACATTATTTCCCATGATAAAATACATCACTCCAAAAATGGAGGAAGAAATGATGATGCTCGGTACCGGCGGCATAAAGAGACGCTGCCGGTCGCGGGGATAATGATGATGGTTTCCGTGAAGTATATAGGCAAATTTCTGCAGGCTTTTCTTCTTACTCACAAGGTGAAAGACGAAGCGGTGAGCAATGTATTCAAAAAAAGTCCAGAAAAACATGCCGCCCAAAAAAGTCAATATAATCCTCGTAGTTGTGTAATTATATGTAGCTGCAGCCAGGTAAATGATATAAGTGAGTATAGGAATGTACATGCCCCAGATCACCAGCGGATTTGCTTTGGTCAACGCCTCTAAAAGTTCATTTTTAAACAGACGGGCCTGGCCTTTGTTGTGAATTTTTTCAAATTGCATAAATGAAATCTTGCGGAGACAAAGATAATGAAAGGAGAAAGGTCAAAGGCTAATGGCTAACAGGTTTTTCATTCCTGGTTCGCAGTTCAAAAATTAACGGGATAGCAATTGGTCAACTGTTTGAAAATGATAGTTTTTTTGTTTCAGATACTTTATCAACTCCCGCAGCCTATAATAAAATTTATCCGTTCGTTCCGGCCCGGCGCCAATATGCATGAGCAGGATAAAACCGTTCAGGCCTGAAGGGCGGGACTGTTCATAATTTATGATGGAGCGGTAAATCGTTTCGCTGCTATGGTAGTTTTTGTCCTGGGGCGTGGTATAGTCGGCATGGCTGAGTGTGCCCGGTGTGTAACTGATTAACTGCAGACCCAGTTGTTTTGTCCATGCAGCAATCGTATCGTTGTACCATTCGTAAGGCGGCAGATAATATTTTGCTTTTTTTACATCCATACCCAGCCGTGCCATTTCGGAGTAATTATCGGCCAGGTCAAAACTGAATTGAGATTGTGTAACCAGCAGGCTGTCTCTGTTGTTCCAGTCGCAGTACAGCAAATGCTTATCGGAATGAGCGCCGGGATAGTGGCCATACTTTTTTAATTGCAACACCAGTTTTTTAAATTGAGGATTACGGTAAAAATCGCCGGTGAAAAAGAACGAGGCTTTTATTTTTTCTTTCTTCAACGTGTTTGCAATAAACTCACCGCCTTCGGCAAATTCATGACCGGTGAAAACCAATGCTATATTTTTCTTTGTAGTATCACCTCTTATTATCGCTCCGTGGCGGTAACTAAAGTTTTTTTTTGGGAAGGTTTCAAAGCCCCTCCTTTGGAGGGGTTTAGGTAGGTCGCCTCCTTCGCAGCAAGCAGGTAAATCAGCGACGCTGTGCCATCCATTGTCGGTTCATTGGTGCTGTAGTCGCCATAGTCATCATGATACACGGCAAGGTCACTTTGAAATTCTGCATATTCATCCGGCTGATAAAGCCTGATACCGATAAGATTTTTGAAAATACTGGTATAAACGGGGCCATCCACAAGACCGCCGTCAATGGGATAATTTTTCAAATGCGTGAAAGCCGAATGAGGGTCAACCGGTGTATCGCCCCAGGATGGCAGACCGTAAACCATGGATGTGCCCCATGGATTGCAGCCAAAAAGCCAGTCGAAGTTGGCCTGCCCCAGTTCATCAAAAGTTTTATCACCGGTAAGTTGCTTGTACCAATAGCATTGGATGGCAAAGGATGTGGTGAGATTGTTGCTGCACCAGATAAAGGGAATGCCGCGGAAGAAGGCGTTTTGTTTTGCTTTATTCCAGACTTTATTGATTCCTTCTTTGTAAAAGCCAATGATTGTGTCTCTTCTTTTATCTTTTAATTGTTTTGCCAGTTCATAATGGCCGATGTTTATAAAGGGATACCATTGGTAGTGCTTGGCTGTATCTTCGCTGAGCCAGGGAGTAATTGGTTCCATTGAAGCATATCTGTAAGCATTTTGTAAAACCGTATCTATGTTTTTTGGAAATGGGTCTGACCAAAATAAAACATCATGAAACCATACGGCACTCAATTCCAAATCATCAACCCAATTTTCTTCAGCATAAATATATGGTGATCTAACAGAAGCGGTTTGCGTAAAACCTAATTTTCTCTGGCTAAATTTAAAAGCCGATTTAGTTTTCGACTTTAATAAGTTGCTATAGTCTCGATCTTGATAGCGGAAAATTTTTGCCCCCAGCGCAAATGCACTTGCAAACTTCCCCGCCGTAGAACTCGTCCCCGTCGTATTGTTCATAAACTTCCCTCTCTGCTGCGGCTCGCCGCTTACAAAATATACCGGCCGCTGGTAGCCCCTGCCGTAAAATGTATCCTGCCCCGGGATGCGCATACCCATATGGTCGCGGTCATCAGCAATCTGGTTAAACATCCAATCATCTTTTGGATGCATTTTCAGCAGCCAGTCAAGCCCCCACTTTGCTTCATCCAATACATCAGCCAAACCATTCTTTCCGTCAAGACCATTGGCAAGTTTTTCATCAGTAAAAACAGTTGGAAAATCCCTGTACGCAGCCAGTAAATGGTAAGTGGCATTGGCCGATGTGGTGGAATATTGCAGGTAGTCGCTGGCGTCGTGCCAGCCGCCCACCACATCAATGTAGGTGCTGTCCTTGATGCCTGCTTTTTCGCCGTACAGCACATAGCCGTCACGGGTGTGGCAACTGTCTTTCAAGAAAGGATTGAAGCCGGTACGTTGCTGCCGCATATAACGCAAACAAAAATCCGCAGCACCTTTATACACATCCTCGCCGATTTCAAATTCCGGCGATTTCACCCCGCTTGCCTTCAGGTAATATCTTCCGGGTTTTTTGAATGCGGAAAAATTCAGCCGGTATGTTTGTTTGAACGGACCGTAAGCACCAAAGGCTTTGCCTGCACTGCCGGTAAAAACAACTTTGTTTGTTTTTGCATCGGCCAATTGCCAGGTATTAATTCCATTTTCTTCCTTGCTGCACCATACGGCCACTTTTATTCCGTGGGGTAAATAACCGAGCTGATTAATGCGTATCCATGATTGGGTTTGTTCCTTTTTTGGAGAAAACGCAAAAAACATGAATACAGCAATAAAGAGTTTTAATCTCATGGAGTTAAGTTACTATTAAAATTTATTTCACCGCAGAGAACAGGAGATAAAGAGATTTCGCAGAGAGTTTCGGCGTATGCTTTGCGACCTGCTGTTCTCTGCGCTAAATTTTGCTGAAAAGAATTCAGAACCCTGAACGGTCACCGACTCTTCGGTCGGGATGCCGATCAGAGACGATAAATGTCTCGATTCCGACACGAAATCGTCGGAACATTTATCGTCGGCAAGCGTCGCAACGGAAGCTGAGCAGAATTCCGGCAGCTGACTTCATAATAAAAATTATCTTGCGCCACTAAATGTTATTCGATGAAATTAGTTTCGTATTTGCAGGACGGTCATGACCGGCTCGGTGTGTTGATTAATGATATGGTGTATGACATGGAGGTGATCCATCCCGATTTGCCGAACAGCATGGGATTATTTCTGAATTACTGGGCGGATTCGTTTGCGGTGGCGCAGGCGGGTGAACTGATGCTGCGGGAAGGTGAACGGACGACAAGCCGGGGAATACCATTGAGTGAAGTGACGTTGCTGGCGCCGGTGCCTTATCCCGCATCGTGTCGTGATGGTTACGCATTTCGCCAGCATGTGGAAGCGGCGAGAAGAAACCGCAAGGTGCCGATGATTCCTGAGTTTGACCAGTACCCGGTTTTTTACTTTACCAATCATCACAGCATACAGGGGCCGGGTGAAGTGCGCTGCTTGCCCGACCATTTTGAAAAGCTGGACTTCGAACTAGAAGCGGCGATTGTGATTTGCAAACACGGAAAAAACATCAAAGCGGAAGAAGCAGATGAATACATCGGCGGGCTGATGATTATGAACGACCTGAGTGCCCGACAGCTGCAGATGGAAGAAATGCTGCTGAACCTGGGACCGGCGAAAGGAAAAGATTTTGCAACCGTGATTGGCCCGTGGCTGGTGACGCCTGATGAACTGGAAGAGTTTGTAGTGCCGTGCAAGGAAACTCATGTGGGCAGGAGCTGGAACCTGAAAATGAAATGTTGGGTAAACGGCGTGCAAGTGAGTGAAGGAAATCTTGCTGATATGGACTGGACATTTGCCGAGATTATTGAACGGGCTTCATATGGTGTGGATCTTTATCCCGGTGATGTGATTGGCAGCGGCACGGTGGGCACGGGATGTTTCCTGGAACTGAACGGCACGGGAAAACTGAATGACCCGGATTATACTGAGCAATGGTTAAAGGCTGATGATTTAGTGGAGATGGAAATTGATGGATTGGGAAGACTGAGTAATACAATAGTGGCGGAGGAAAGTGATTGGAGTATATTAAAAATTAAAAAGATTTGAGAGATTCACCGCAGAGAACATGAGTACCCAGAGTTAACGCAGAGATTATGACAAAAGAAAGTTTAAATAAATTGGGAGGCATAATTCTGGATGCATGTATCGCTGTGCATCGAGAGTTGGGGCCTGGTTTGTTAGAATCAGCATATGTAACTGCATTGGTAAAAGAATTACAATTAAGGGGAATAAAGGTACGTGTGCAGGTACCAGTAGAAATGGAATATAAAGGTGAATGGCTTGGCAAAGTCTATGTAATAGATATTCTGGTTGAGGAAGAAATTATTCTGGAGATAAAATCAGTCGATGCAATTGAACCGATATTCAAAGCACAACTTATTACTTATTTAAAATTATTAAAAAAGAAATTGGGTTATTTAATAAACTTTAATGTACCGCTTTTGAAAGACGGGTTTCACAGAATTGTATATAACTTTTAACTCTGCGAAAACTCTTTTTCTCATGTTCTCTGCGGTGAATAAATAAATATGACCATCGATTTAAAAGACTTGAAACCCGCCGAAAAGCAATACTACCTGCTGCACGTGGTGGCGCCGCGGCCCATTTGTTTTGCAAGCACCATTGACAAAGCCGGCAATATAAACCTGAGCCCGTTCAGTTTTTTCAATGCATTTTCATCCAATCCTCCCATTGTTGTTTTTTCCCCGTCAAGAAGAATACGGGACAATACAACCAAGCATACGCTGGAAAACATAAAAGAAGTGCCGGAAGTGGTGATCAATATTGTTACGTATGATATGGTACATCAGGTTTCATTATCAAGCTGTGAATACCCGAAAGAAGTGAATGAATTTGTCAAAGCCGGCTTTACTCCGGAGCTGGCCACAATTGTAAAGCCGCCGATGGTAAAAGAGAGCAAGGTGAAGATGGAATGTAAAGTGATTGAAGTAAAACCGCTAGGCACTGAAAGCGGCGCCGGCAATCTGGTTATCTGTGAAGTGCTCCGAATGCATATAGACGATTCATTGCTTGATGAAAATAAAAAGATGGACCAACGCAAAATTCATCATGTGGCGCGGCTGGGCGGCGACTGGTACTGCCGGGTGGATGAAAGCAATTTATTCCAGGTACCCAAACCGAATACCGAACTGGGCATCGGTGTGGATGCATTGCCCGAAAGTATCCGCAACAGCAAAATACTTACCGGCAACAACCTGGGACAGCTGGCCAATGTAAGTGAAATGCCGGTGATTGAACCTTCATTTGACGACCCGCACCTGAAAAACATCATTCAGTATTACAGCGTAAACCCGGATGAAATGGAGAGAGAATTGCATACTTATGCAAAGAAGTTATTGGATGAAGGAAAAGTAAGGGATGCGTGGCAGGTATTGCTGACAGAGGATTAAATCAGTACCTTTACTTTATGTCATCAGCCATAAAAATATTACCCCATTATACTTACGAAGACTATTGTCGCTGGGAAGGACGATGGGAACTGATTGACGGTATTCCGTATGCCATGAGTCCTGCTCCGTCACCGCGACATCAGTTGATTGCAGCAAATATTCTTTATGAGTTTAAGGATGCAGTAAAAAAAGCAGGGTGTAAAAAATGTAAGGTATATGATTTTATAGATGTGAAAATTTCTGAGAATACTATTCTTCAGCCTGACGCCTTAGTAGTTTGTGGTGAAATCAGCAAGCCCTATCTTGATTTTCCCGCTGCCCTTGTTGTTGAAATTTTATCGCCTGCCACGGCGCTGAAAGACCGCAATTCCAAGTTTGATTTATACCAGCAGTTCGGTATACCTTATTACCTGGTTATTGATGCGGATAAAAAAGAGATTGAAATTTACCGGCTCGAAGAAAAAAAATACCAGCAGGTGCCGGTGCAAAACGAAACGTCTTTCTCTTTTCAGCTTGAAGAAAACTGCATGATTGAAGTGAATCTGCAGGCTATTTGGGAATAATACTCTCCTGTTATTCTTTCTTCAGTCCCAGCCTGCCCATCACGGCTTCTCTTTTTGATTTGGAAACGGTAAGCTCTTCTCCTGTCCGCAATTTTAAATAGCCGCCGTCTCCTCTTACAAAATGGGTAACATAATTCAGATTTACGACTGTAGAATGGTGAATACGCTGAAACAAATCATTTGGCAATAATTCTTCAATATCGCCTAATGTCCTGGAAACAAGAATATATTTTTTATTATCGAGAAATACTTTTGTATAAGCGCCTTCGGCCTGGCAATAAATAATATGGCTTACTTCTACAAATTCATATCCGTCTCTGTAGGGTAAAGCAATCTTTTGCTGCGAGGAGGGTTGTTTGATATTACGAAGAAGATTTTCGATATGCACATTACCATGCTGCTGTTCAATTTTCTGATGAACCTTTTTCACTGCTTCCTTCAGGTCGTTGGCATCAATAGGTTTTAAGAGGTAATCCACAGCGCTGATGCGGAAAGCTCTGGCGGCAAATTCATCATGCGCCGTAGTGAATATAATAGAAAAATTCACCTCGCCCAACACTTCCAGCATTTCAAAGCCGTTCATCCACGGCATTTCAATATCAAGAAAAACAAGATCTGGTTTTTCTTTTTTGATGGCCATGATGCCTTCCTTGGCAGAATGACAGACCGCAATTATTTCTACAGAAGGACAATGTAAATTAAGGTCATTCTTTAAAATAGATGCATTTTGCGGTTCGTCGTCTATGATGATGGAGCGGAGCATGTCTTTGCAGGTTAAAGGTAAGGACAACTTTTGTTCCTGCTGGTTCCCTGTTATCATAATCTTCAACTGGTTTAATTATTTCAGTGGTTGATTTCAAACTTGCCGGTTTTAATTTCCACATATCAATAAGATTACTCTGTTTTTTATATCCCCGGGTAATCCGGGATAAGTCGCCACATTTTATAAATAACCGGAGTGCCCGATAATAGAGTTCAGATATTCCCGGCATCAATTAAAATTATTCTTTTACAACCTTTCAAAGTAATCTGAATTGGCAATTACAAGCCCGTACTTGGCAGTTGGCTTACCTCTCCTCACTGAAACGCAGAATTACTTTCGTCCCGGCAGCCTTTCCCTTTTCATCCTTCTTATCTATAATTTGCAAATCAGCCTCCCGCTGTTGTAATATCTTATCCAGTTCCAGTCTTGATTGGGTAAGATTCACTCCCCGGGATTGATGAGCAAGATCGCTGGTTGATTTATTTTGTCTTGATACTTCCCTGCCGATACCATTATCGTCAATAATAATTTCAATCATTGAATCTTTCTTAACAACATTCAGTAAAATGCAGCCCCCGTTATCGCGGGGAACTATCCCATGCCAGATGGCATTTTCAAGAAAAGGCTGGATGACCAGCGCCGGTACCTGTATTGACTTTAAATCAATTTTTTCATCCACATTTACCGCATAAGAAAATTTTGTGCTTAACCTCATCGCTTCCAGCTGCAGATAATACTTACAGGTTTCTATTTCATCAAAAAGAGTAATCTCCTTTTTATCGGCATTATTGAACAAAGTACGGATGAGCTTGGAGAAAACAGTAAGATAGGTAATACCATTTTCAGTTTGTTTCTCCTGTATCAATGCCTTAATGGAATTAAGACAATTAAAAATAAAGTGCGGGTTCATCTGTGCACGGAGAGCACGGGCTTCAAGCTCAAGTAGTTCCTTGTAAATTTTTTGTTGCTCCAGTGCCTGCTCCTCCCTTTCTTTGGAAATTTCCCGGAACCTGATTGACACATACACCAGTAACGAGAGAGGGAATGTGAAATAAATACCGGTCTGAAAAAGCTGCCAGTGCTTATTAAAATAACTTCCAAAATTGACAATGCCGAAAAGCACTCCGAATAATACGGATAAAGTTAACCCGATCGCAATGGCCCATTGCGATATTTTTAGTTTTTTCCAGAAAGAAACCAATATGTAGGCATAAAAGAAACAACTCACAATCATGGAGAGATATAAAAACTTTAAAAAGAAATTAAAAAATATGCTGAACGCCCCTAAAACCGAAAAAGCAACTAAAAATGGCTTAATACCGGGGACGATTTTAAAATTCAAAATTTTTTTTGCAATGATGAAAGTGAGCACAAAAATGATCCAGGTGCACAGTTTAAATAATAAATCATTCTTCTGGTAGATAGGAAATGAAACATCATTTTTAATTAAAAAAAAGCGGGTTAAATTCGACAAGGCTGAAAAACTGGAATAAAGCGCAATGAGCATGAGCGTTTTCTTTTCACCGAGATTTTGAAAATACAATAACCAAAAAAGTAAGGCTAATAATATGGTTGCTGATAACCATATACTCCTGTATAACAGTTTTTCTTTCGTGTATTTTTGTACATTCAGGTTATAATCCGGGCCTGTGAGTATTAATAAGGAACGAAGGCCTTGTCTTATAGAGCGATGAGTGCCAATCGTTGCTGATCTTAAAAGACCAAAAGAAAGAGGTGCTGTATAGTCAACGAAATGCAGGGCTATTGTATGTTCTTTTCCCGGCTCCAGTACAGCCGGTATAGAAAGTTCGTTTGCCGGATTATGTTCTTTATAAGTTTTGTAGTCTGCACTGGTATTGCCAAAGGACGCTAAGAATTTTCCATCTATAAAAACTTCGGTAGCTGCCCAGCCACCTCTGCCTATAAATAGAGGAATATTCATGAAATCCTTTTCCAGCCTGAATGAAAACCTGAACCAACCTTCCACTCTTCCTGATTTGTCGGCAAGCTTCGAAGATAATTCTGCCGGCTTCAGTTTTTTCCAGTCGCTGGTATTAAGTTCTTTATTCGCCCATGCAGGATCATGACCTTCCCTGAATAGCCATCCATTCATTGCTGACAAAACTATTTTCTGCTCAACATCAAATATCCTGGCAGAAATTATAACAGATGTATCCTGGGTGAAACCGCAGTGAATACTAATGAAAAAACATAAGGCTGTCACGACAGCTGGCTTCATGAAATGAAGTTAAACTTTTTACAGCTGAATTAATATAACCTGGCAGCGGCAAGCCATTTTAACTCCCATAATTCTTTTACAATTTTATCAGGTTACTTACCGGGTAGGTCAAATAATCCGTTTCTTATTTTCGATACCTTATCTTACCTGAAATTAATATTGACATTCAACAAGAAGCTTCGGAACAAGGAACGATTTTCACTTTTTAAGCGGCCTTAATTTCCCGGCTTGTGAGTTTACATATTACCAATCCATTTGCAGAAACGGCAAACCAGGAAACGGTTAATGCAAAGTTCAATTATGAACCGGCCATACCCGGCTGTAGTTTAGTTCAAAAATTAAGATTATGAAAAAGTCAATTCTTTACATCATGTTGCCCGCGATAGCGGCGGCATCATTCCTTTCCTGTTCCAAATCATCAGGCAGCCTTGGTGATGTAATATCATCGGGCTTATCATCAGGAAAAGTCATTATTTCAGAAGTCAAAAAACATTCCCACCTCACGTTAAAGAACGAATCAAACGGAATGGTCAACCTGGAGAACTGGAAACTGGTTGAAATCAGGCAATATCTTATGGGTGGCTCCGATACCAATACTTATGTAATTCCGGCCGGCACCCTGCTGAATAAAGGCGCCAGTATTAATTACAGTGCAACCACAATCGGGTTCGTTTTAGGAGCAGATGAAACAGTTTACCTGTATGACAAACAGGGATCTGTTATTTCCCAGAAGAGCTGGTTGTCTTTTAACTAACCAGGCCGGTATTGATACTGGTTTAGGGAATGGAGTAAGCGAGGGAAGTGATTAGTTCCGCAATCAACAATGAGTATGTTATTCGGGTCTCAACAGGTACGACAGTTACAAAATTTCAGTTTAGTTAGCAAACAAGTTCATTCTTTAACTTTTAAAAATAAGTTTATGAAAAAGATCATTATCTCCCTTTTATTGTTGATAACCTCAGTTGTAATGTTCAGCCAGCAATCGAATCCTGCCTCTGTATTAACAAAGCAGGATTACCTGCAAAAAAGTAAAAACCAGAAAACTGCTGCGTGGATACTACTGGGCGGAGGGACTGCAGTAATGATTACCGGCATTATAGTTTACAATAACGATGTAACTAATGAACAAGATCCGGTGGGGGCTTTTGTTAAAAGTTATACATCTACCGGCTTGATCATTACCGCCATCGGTTCGTTGGCTGCTGCTGGCAGTATTCCATTGTTTATTGCATCCGGTAAAAGCAAACGCAAAGCAATGAGCCTGTCATTTAAGATGCAGCAGGTGCCGCTGTGGCAAAAGGGCAGCCTTGTTAACCAGCCTATCCCTTCAGTCAACTTCAAAATAGGTTTATGAAACTGACAAAAAAAACTCCGGAACAATGACCGGAGTTTTTTTAATTGATTCACTTAAGAAGTTATATTATCACACCCCCAAACACCTTCTTCAATAGTTCACTCGTCCGGGCCAGCGGGTTCTCCCGGATGTTGGCTTCTTCTTTGGCTACCTGGTCGAACAAAGCTTCAACTGCTTTGCTTACCACATACGAAGGCAAATCGGGATTTACTTTTTTAAACGTGGTAGGAAATTTATTGTAAGTGTTAACAATGTCGGCGTAGTATTTAGTTGCATCCACTTTATCCAGCGAGGTTTTTACCGGCGGAGTAAAGGCGGCAATCAGCTTCTCCGTTGTTTTCTTTTTAAAATACTGCGTGGCGGCATTCTTCGGGCCTTTTACAATATTGATGGCATCGGTCAGCGTCATTTCCTTGATGGCATCCACAAAAATGGATGTAGCATAACCCACCGCATCTTCGGCGCCCCGGTTGATGGCCAGGATGGCTTTATCCACCTGGGCGCCCATGCCCGCTTTGCGCAGGGTGGTTTCAATCTTCTTTGCATCGGGCGGCAGAAAAAGTTTGTAGGCTTCATTGCCAAAAAACCCGTCGGGTTTATTCAGGAAAGCAACACCTTTTGTTACGCCGTTCACCAGCGCTTCTTTTATTCCTTCAGCAGCTTCGGCTTCAGTAAAGCCGCCACCGCCTTTGCCAATCTTAATGGGGAACTGCGCCAAAGCGCTGCCTGTGCAGAAGAGAGAATAAAAACAGAAAGCGTACATGATTTTTTTCATAGCGGCAATTTGCTGCAAGGTATTTCAAATATCCTGCCGGAGAGAATAATGCAAATTTCTTTGGAAAAAAATAACACTACACCCGCAGGCTTTCCTTGCGCCGCTCTATCCGTTCCCGCATGCGGCGGAAATATCTTGCTCTTTCTTTTTCACTCACCTCGCTTATCAGCGTGGATCGCTTCACCAGGTTCTGTACATACTGGTAGTAGTTTTCACAATAATTAATATCCCGGGTCATCATATAATTAATGGCGGTGTGGGGTACAAATGCAATCCGTGACTGGTCCAGCACGGCCATCATGCTGTTGTCCTGGATTACGGTTTCGTTGAAATACATGCTGTACCGGCCCATCGGCTTTTTGCCGGGGTCGTTGATGTCAAATTTATATCCCCGCTGCGCCTGCTCTTCCAGGTGATCGAGCACTTTTTCCGTAGCCTCGTACACCCGCAGGGCATCATCATCGGATTGAAACATCTGGCTGTCCAGGTAATATTCTACCTGGTGCATGGTGGTGTTCCAGCTTTCAATGTTCCAGATTTCAGTTGAGTCCATCTGGTTGTAAAACATCAGCGCTTTTCTGCCCAGCGCTTCCAGTTCATCGGGGAATTCTTCAAAAGCCACTTTTTTGTTTCTGAAATCCGGGAAAAAAAGCAGTGTCCCCATCCAGAAAAAATATTTGAATGCCGCCAGGTCTCTTACATTGAAATAATGAAAGATGGGTGTGTCTTTACACAGATAAAAAAATTCTTTTTCCTTAAAACTGGTTAGATAGGCCAAATTATGCATCATGCCTGTGAGGTAAGCATCATAGCGGTAGGTTTTGGAGTTAAGCAGGTTGCCCTGGAACAGAAAAGCCCCGGTCTGGATATTCATCAGCTGGTCAAGCGATATTTTAAAGTTGGTGGCTATTGTATACAGTTCCTCAAAAGTTATCAGCTTTTCGCCCCGCATACGGCGGTAGGCACTGTCGCTGCTTATATTCAGCAGCCGGGCCACTTCGTCGGCTACCGATGCCTCGGCCGGAAGTTTTGTTTTGATAAACTGGAAAAGCTGCTGCTGGATTTCGTTGATGTTCATAGCTGTTGCGTTTATAAGTTTTTCATCCTGTCCTTTATTTTATTGAGCAGGATGCCGAAGAAAATGTTGCGTTGTTTTTCACTGGTCTGGCTTATCAGGGTAGACCGCTTTATCATTTTTTGCATATCATCATAGCAGGGATTGCAGAAATTTTCATCACGGGTAAACATATAATTCAGCACGTCGTAATTGATAAAAACAGTTTTTATTCTGTCCGTAGTCACCATAATAGTATTATCGCCCAGGATCGTCCTGTTATAAAAAAAGCGGAAGTTGCTTTTTTTGGTTTCCGGGTTCTCACCCGGCATAAACTTGGCGCCGTATTCCACTTCGGTTTTCAAATGAAGAATGGTTTCTTCCAGCGTTTCGTAAATGGTTTTAATATCGGCGGCATGGGCAAACAGGCCCGAGTCCCTGTAAAACTCCACCTGCGAAATAGCCGAATTAATACATTCTGTATTCCATATTTCAACCGAGGGTACTTTATTATAGGCAATCGTCAGTTCGCGGCTTAGTTTTTCTATTTCTTCAGAAAGCAGGGAAAATTCAAATCCTTTATTGGCAAAATCGGGGTGCTGCACGATGGATTTCATCCAGAAAAAATAGCGGAAGGCAATCAGCGGCCGGAAGTAAAAATTATGAAACAGGGCCATATCCTTGGTAAGGTAAATGATTTCCTTATGAATAAAGCTGCCGGCATACTCCACCTGCCTTATGATGTCCGTAATATATTTTACATAACTGTAGTTTTGGGTGTTGATGCGCACATTCTGAAACAGCGTGCTGTTGCCCTGTACATTTAATACCTGGTCAAGCGACAGTTTAAAATGATGGCAAAGTTCCCTAGCCTCATCCAGCACCAGGGGTGTTTCACCCCGTATGCGGCGGTAAGCGCTGTCTTCGCTCAGGTGCAGTATGTTGGCTACCGTATCCACAAGGGATGCATGAGGCGGTAAAAGTTCCTTTATTCTGCGGAACAAAAATTCCTGTGATTGGTAGTCGGGCATGGCTGGTTCGCAGTTAGAGGCTCTTATTGCATATTCTGCAACTTACATTTGAAAAGTTAATTGAAAAATCCCGGTTTTCACTCTCCCCCACCCCGTTAAATCACCCTTTTTTTGCAGATTCTGCAACAGGTAGCTTTACACTGAGCCCTTTTTTAAAAAAAATGGATGATGCCGGGAAGGCTGCCAAACCGGTTGCAGAAACTGCAAATCAGGGAATCGCTAATGCAAAATTCAATTATAAATAGCCTGTTCGTCGTAGTAGCTTGGCATCATGAAAAAATCAAAGGTTATGAAACCGACAACAAGCCACCAGGAAATACTGCTCTTCACCGGCACTACGCTTGCCAGCCGGGAGTTCAGCAGCAGGGAAGAAAACAATAATAAAGCA
>CAZDUO010000035.1:0-37228 GCA_964508655.1 uncultured Chitinophaga sp.
CGCCAGCAGTACTTTCAGCTGGCGGATGAATTCAAAACCCTTGTTATCGCAATCGGTGCCGGTGCACAGGTCGGGGTCGTGCAGGTGATCTTCGAGGTAAAGTATGCCCGCAAAATCTTTCAGCGTCTTGCCGGTATCGCCTTCAAACGATTCAATTTTTTTATCATCATTGCGGGCTGATTTTTCCGCAATCATTTCAAACAGGTCAATTACTGCCTCATTTTCCTTGCGGAAGAAAGGGTATTTTGCCACAGCATCTTCAAACCTGCGGTAATGTGTGAATACCTGATCGGAGGGGAAATGCAACACGTCGCCATCAGTAGTGATGGCCGAGCCTTTTTCCACCACAATCATTTTCTTTTCCAGCAGGCCGATTTCCAGTCCGCATATAATGCCCACACCAATAGCTCTTGTGCGGGTAAGCCGGGTTTGCACATCAAGGAAATTGAACAGGTCGTTGAGCTGGTCCGCAGTCAGCACCTGGTCATTTTCAAAAATGGTAAAGCGGGTGTTGTCTTTGGTGGCATTGCCTAATACGCTGACCATACATTATGTTTTTAAGGTTCCCAATGAATGTTGATTGAGCAGGAAGAGTTTTCTTTCTTCACTGCTGCTGCAGTCTTGCAGGGTTGACGGGGGGTAAATGGATTTTAAGGAAGTGAGAATCGTTATAAGCCGCTTTAAAATTTTTCCGTCGGGGTCTGTCCTGATACCGGCTTTCACCCCGAGCCATTCACGATAAGCTTCTTCCAGTTCATTCAGTTGTTCATTATTCACCCAGCAGATTTTCGGAAAAAGATGCGCCGGTGTTTCAAAGCGAATCACCCGTTCGCAATAACGGCGGAAATCCATATTCAGAAACCGCGGGGCATAAGCCGGCAACACGATGCTGATGCGGAAAGAATAGGGGTCAGTATCGGCGCAGTCCTCACAATCCGGGTCGGCACAGACAGGAAGGAATTGATTTGCACTATCAGGAAACAGCAACAGGTGTTCAATCAGAAACATCCCTTCCTCACTTTGTGCAGCAAACAATTCGATAAATTTCTTCAGCGCATTGTTGGCTGCATTTTTCGAATTGAATGATTCGGCGCTTGCCGCAATCAGTTTATCCACTTTGTCACGCAGTTCATAATGAAACTTGCCGGCATCTTCCGTGATTTTATAATTGGCAGCATTTATCGCCAGGGTAAAAGCCACTTCCAGTTCGGCAGTGCAATTTTCTTTCGTTTCAAATAACTCTGCACTGCGGAGCATCGTCTTGCCGGTTTTTTTATTACTAAGTGCAAAACGGAATTTGCTATTGCCGCTGCCGTCATCTTCTTCGGTTATGCTGCTGAACAGGATGACAAGGTTACGGCGTTTCATGTCTTTAAATCCCAGCAGCCGCTCCAGTCTTTTTTCCAGCCCGCTGATATTATCGGTATCCCAGAGGCCAAATGCATCGTTGTAGCGGCAGGCACAGAACCTTTCGCTGCTGTATTCCGGGTAATTATTCAGGAAATCAGTTTTTGTTTTCCTGATTTCCTCATCGGTGGTGGAGGGGAATATGGTTTTTAAAATGGAAACATAGTCAAAGAACGATTCGGCAAAGCGGGAAAGCAGATGGTCGAGAAAAAGATTGCGGCGTTTGCTGAAAAGCGCTGTGTCTTCGGCTGCATCCTGCAGATGCGATTTTACATTCGCTTCATCAGCAAAAAGGTCTTTTGCTTTTTCAAATTCATCAGCCGGTTGAGTAAAGTATGTTTGCGTAAGGGTTTCATCGATGGAAAATAAATTCCGCACATTGGCGAGTTGCGATAAATAATTTGCCAGCAGCTGGTCGAAATGCCAGAGATAGGCTTTCAGTTGTTTGGCCTGTGTTTTCCGGAGCGCAGGTGCATCATCCGGCAATCCCCATTGCCCGATGCCATAAGTTTTGGGAAAATGAAAGCGCAGCGGCAGGTAAGCGGCAGGATTACGGAATTTGCCGGTATTAAAAGATATGTTTTCGGAAGATTTTGTTTCATTGGCACTAATAATTTTTGTCAGTTCTTCTTCGTATTTGATTTTTATTTTATTCATATCAGGCCGGAAAGGCATGCCATCTTTATACAGCAGCACATTGCTGGTAAGCACATCCAGCACCGGCTGAAAACCGTCTTTCACATCAATTACCCATTTGTTGGGCAGTTGTTCCGCCTGGTTTGAAGGATTGAAAATAATGTCGTTAATGTTCACCACTTCTTCTGCTTTCAGAATCTGCTGCATGATGTCGGAGAGATGAATTTCGGTTTTCAACTCTGAGCTCAGCAGGTCTTCATCTTTGATAAATCCCTTTTGTAGTGTGGGTCCCTGGAATATTTTGCCGGACGGGATGTTTGCGTCCAGCATTTCCTTTAGTGTATAAAAAATTATCAGGGGATTCAGGAAAAGCTGGATGTTGAGAAAAACTTTTACCAGCGTTTCCACCGGGTCGGCGCCGGATTTTATTTCCAGTTCGCCGCAGAGCCGGAACGGTTGCCTGCTTACTTCTTTTATTTCAATAAAATCTTCGCAAAGATTGCGGTTTTTCAGCAGCACTTCGTTTGCTTCAGCCAACCGCTTTTTTTTATCCTCATCCGTTTTCACATTTATGTCAAACTCCAGCAAAGCTTCGTAATAGCCTTTCACCGTTACTTCTTCGTGGCGGCGGGCTGCTGGTTTATCACGTACCAGTTTGTTTTCCACCAAATCCGCATAAACGGTTTTGATTTTTTTGCGCAGCCATGCATTTTTAATGCCTTCAATATCCACCAGCAACTTCCGGTAATCATGAATAGTGACGGCTTTGTTTGGAAGAATTTCTTTGGCTGTTTTATAATGACTGATAACGGTAGCAGCATTATTTTTTTCATCGGCGAGAAGATCAGGCACGGGATAGCTGCAGCGATAAGCCAAATCAGTAATGGCATAGCAGAGCAGCTCCATCGAAGTAATGCCGGGGTCATGAATATTGTAATCTGTCCAGATTTTCGAAGCTGTGTTTTCAATATGCCTGATTGCCATGCTGCGCAGGCTTTCATAATCAAGCGCTTTTTCTTTCGGCTTCGCTGTTGATATGATTAGTGCCTGGGGCATGCGGTTCAAAAATTAAAAATTTCATGACGATAATGCGATACAAGAATAGCAGCCGGGTTGCTCACTTCCGCCACATCGGTATCGCTGCCAAAACTTATTCCCCCGTTCAGCGACTGAAACAACTTCAGGTCGGTGAGAAAATCAACATATTCCAGGTTTTCGAGAAACTGCACAATCATTGACTTGGTTACTTTGCCGCCAAACTGTATGTCTTTTTCCTTATCACTGATCCATGGCGACAGGAACTGCTGCAGTTCCTCATCAATTTTTTTTTCATAATAATTAAACTCATAGCCGGTTTTCAGTTTGATGCGTACGGAAATTTTCACGGGTTCGTATTTGGGATTGATGACATGATGCACCGCCCATGCGGTACTGTGTGCATGCAGAAAATCATAAATTTTATCCAGCGTGTTTTTATCAGCTTTCGGCTGAAGGATGTTGACGGCATTCTGGTTGCTGAGGTCGGGCACCACCACTGTAAGCGTATGACCGGGTTCATAAAACGATGTGCCGGATGCATGCGGAATACATTTCACTTTGTGAATGGCAGGGAAGTGCTGAAGGATGAGCCGCTCATTGTCCCAGATGCTGATGCTCCTTTCCTTGTGCCGCAGCCGTTCACTCACTCTTATATAATATGCATTGTCGTCTTCCTGCATCTGTCCGCCGAAGGATGCATAGGGCTGCGAAACTGTCTTAATGGAGCCCACCGGTTCTTTCAATTTATTAATCTTTCCTGCTTGCAGCGGGCGGGAAAGATGCATCGGGTCGTTGTCATTGTTTTTAAATTCTGTAATGGCAGCATTAGATTGCACATCAGTCAGCAGGCATACGGCATCACTGTCTTTTGCAATGGAAGCTTTCAGCCACAGAAAGCCCGGGGGCAGCAATGTATTTTCGGTGGTTGCTTCTTTGGGAATTACCAATTTGATTACGCCGCTTGTGAGCAGCTGGTTGGTAGTGTCGAAAATAAAATCTTCAGGTCCGAGTTTTTTCCAGTAGTTGTTGCAGAGCACATGCCAGGTTACATCCACTGCTGGTTTGTCGGGATTGGCGCTTCCCTCAGCGACCTGGAACAAAATACACACACTGTCTTCTGCCTTCAAACCGGTGAGACCGATATTAAATTCGCCTTCATCGGCATACTGCGGCAACAAACGAAGCGAAGTGCTTTGCAAAAACCCTGCATGTGTTCGCTGGTAAGCATGTTCACGCAGTTGACCAAATACGGTTGCGTGATAAAAACGGACTTCACTATTTACATAATCATGAATGGAAGAGTCTGTTAAAGAAATTTTTCCCGTGGTGGCAGTATAGCTGAATGTGAGTGACTGCACTTCCGGTGCAAAGGGTTCTTTCAGCAAAACCGGCTGAACTGGGTTACCGTTTTCATCATTGCGCGGGCCTTTGCTGAACAGGAGAATATTTTTTGTATTCAGCTCGCGGTATTCGCGGAAAAGAAAACTGCGGTTAAGCCTTAAAGATAAAAATCCTTTTCGTGCAGCGGAAAAATAGGAAAGAATCTTCAGGGCTAAATCGAACTGGAAATTTTTTGACAATTGAAATGCAGGAAATACAGCCGGCTGCAACAGCTTGATTGACTTATTCAGTGACTGGCCAAAAGTGACACCGGCAATCCTGACAGGTTTGAACTCAGGAAAGGGAAATGCAAATGGCGGTATTTTGATGCCAAATGATGGATTGTTGAAAGAAAGGGTGACAGTGTTCAGGGCATTGGCACTGTCAAAAATCTGTTTGCTTTCAAAACCATTCCATGAAGCGCCGTCTTTGAAAGAAGCTGTAGCCGTGAATGTGTTGTTATTGTTATTTCCGGGATAACCGATGTAGTAGTCATTCAGTTTATCATCAGGTATGTTTTTCCAGTCAATAATGACAGAAAATATTTTCAGCCGTTTTGTAAATGCTTCATCACAACCCACATAAAAGTTGGCGCCGGTTTCCGGAGCATTGCCGAAAGGGAAGAAGGGTTTTTTGGCATTCAGCGTACCGGCATCGTTTTCCAGTTGCAGGTTTTTCATGCCGCTTACATCCACATCAACAGTGACGGCCGTTATGATGACATCTTTTAACTGCTCATATCCAAAATTGCCTTTTTCATTATTTATTAAAATCTGAAGTAGCGGCGAGTTGGCGGCATAATCAAAACCATGCAATGCGGGATCGTAGTTTACAACCGGCGGTTCTTCATTGGTGAGTGAAAAATTAAAACTGGCGGTAGCGGTGTTATTATTTTTTACATCAAAGACCGGAGTGACCGTTTTGGGCCCTATCCATCCTTTTTCTCCCGTGATGCTTATTTTAAAAAGACCGGAAACATGGCTATTGGTTTCCGCTTCAACAGGGACATTTTGCAGTTCAAGAGTTACTGAAACTTTCCGGGAACCTTCTTTTATCAGCAGCACATCACTCGCCAGGCAAAAGCCAACGGAAGCCAACGGCAGTCCCTTATGCCCGAAAGCGATCCATTTCAGGTTCAGCGGGTCCGGCGGTTCGCCGATTCCGTCTTTTGAATTGGCCACCGGGGCATAGTGAATAAAATTTTTATTGGCCGGGTCAACAAATACTGATCGCAGGCCGGCCACTTTGGATGCATTGACGATGATATCATGCGTGAGGCTGTAATTCAGTTCTTTTTTTGTATCGTCTTTCCCGGCCAGCAGCTTTGTATCGGTTTTCAACAAGGTGTTCCCGGCATTTTTTTTCAGCTCAAAAACCACATGAGTTTTATCAGCCACCGGCGGATTTTTTTTCATCCGAAGCACTTCATTGTAATAAAAATCAAGATGACGTTTGGTAAAATTGTTAAGTAGCTGCTGTGGTTCTTTGTACAGTTTCAGAAAGGAATAAAGCAAGGCGAGGTGCGGAGGCACAGCGTGACTGGCTTCCAGTTTTTTTATTTCTGCCAGTGGCAGATCAAAGAATTCATTCCAGGTTCCGTTGGCCTCATTGGTTGATGTGTCAAAAAAATTCATTTCGCCGGCAATCTTCTGAACATAAATCCAGAGGTCTTCCGTAGTTCTGCTGTCAACAGGCACCCGTTCCGGGGTCAACCACTGCGGCATACGGTGCGGCTGGGTTTGCCCGTCTCTTTTCAATAAAATTTTATGGTCAATAGTTTTGTGGCTCATGCTGTCTTACTGTTCGCTTCATTCATATAAAACGGGTAAACAAAATTGAATCTTGAATTCGTAGTGATGATTTCATATTCCACCGCAATATCCACCCGGCCTTCGTTGATGAGGCCGTTATCGAGCCGCACAGCAAGCAGGCGGATGCGGGGTTCAAATTCCATGATGGCATTTTTAACAGTCAGTTTGATGGAGGTTTCGATAGTGGCATTCATCGGTTCAAAGACATAATCGTCGAGCAGGCACCCATACCGCGGCTGCAAAAACCTTTCTCCGATGGCGGTTGATAAAAGAATTTCGAGACTTTTCTTAATATCCTCTTCGTCGGATGTCAGCAATACTTCACGGGTTTTTTTGGAAAAGGATGGAGGAAAACTCCAACCTGTACCCAGGAAGGATGTTTCATTCGTTATTGTTAATTCTTCATTCATATTTTAATTTTACCCGATTAAAACAGTTGATTCTCCCACCACCGCCGTGGCACCGCACAGACAGGCATCGGTGATGCGCAAAGCCGGTTTGCCGCCAATCAAAACTGTTGCACTCCCCATTGGAAATACACTTACAGTTAAATGCGGTGTGTTGGGCGGAATGGAGCAAACATGTGTATCAGGCGCCACAGCGGCGGGTTTGTTTCCAATCAGCACAGTTGGCATTCCCGGCCCCACGATGGTTCCGCCATGGTTGGTACTGTCTGTTACTCTTGCTGCTGCCGGCATACTGTTTCAGTTTATTTTTACCAATGAGCCTTTCAGCTCCAGCACACCACTGCTCTCAAGTTTGGAACTGCCGCTGCCCGACATGCCAAGACTTGCATTGCCTGCAAGTGTCAGGTTCATCGCCGTTAGTTTCAAATCGGTTTGCGCAGTAATTTCAATGGCAGCCTGGCTGCTGATTTTTATTCCGCTTGTTCCCATTTCTATCTTGTTGCTGTTCTGGTCTTCGATAGTGATACCCTGTGCATCGTCGCTGATAGTGATTTTGTTTCCGGCCGGTGTTTCTATTTGTATGCTTTTCTTTTCATCATCAAAAATAAATTTCATCTGTTCTCTTGATGTATATCCTTTCTGGTGATTGTCGTTTGACGGTGAAAGCGGGGATGCTAACGCGGAGCTGTGCAGCATGCCAAGAATAACGGGCTGCCGCGGGTCATCAAACAAAAAACCAAGCACTACTTCATCGCTGATTTCCGGGCGGAAAAACAATCCCCTGTTGTTGCCTGCATCGGCCTGGGATATTCTTGCCCACACACCATCATCATCTGCATTAATAAACGGGATCTTTACCCTCACCCTCTTTTCACCGGCAGGGTCTTCGTTGTCGGTTACAATGCCGGTGTGTAAACCGATGACGCCGGACAGCAGTCCGCCTGCTTTTGGTGCCATGATTTCACTTTCTTCAATATACCACTTCGGATCGTGGCCAAACTGCGCCTGGGTTTTCCATCCATGCACCCGGTCGTAATCGTGCCGCACACCCGTCACCAATGCTCTGCCGCTGAAGCGTTCGCTTATTTTATTCAGCTCCAGCATATCACCCGGATTCAACGTAGCAATACCTTCAAACTTTACACGGCCTCGTATTTTCGACATTCTCGATTTCAGCAGCTGTGCATCTGCCCATGCTTTCAATTCATCAGCAGCAATAGCACCGCCGTGATTTAAAACAAATTCACTAATGCCAATGGCATCCGCCAGTTTACTTGCAGTAAGATTTCCTTCTTCCACAATTCCCGGATCGCTTGCATCGGATTCCGCTATTGCCTGGTTGGCCATATCCCATGCTTTGCTTTTTACAGCGGTGTACTGATTGCGGCTGTCCATTTCGGCATCCAGCTCAAGGATGGTAGCGCCATGCAGCAGCGATAAAGCAGGTACGGCCGAATAATCCGGTTTTTTTATTACCACCTTTTCATCGTTGGTAAAAACAAGCTGGCCGTTTTGCTCCGCTCGTGAAAGAATAAAATCCCAGTCGGTGCAGTTGTATTGCACCAGTTCTTTGTGAGTGAGTGTGGTACTTTCCACATCTTTACCGGTAATGCCGGCATCGCTGAGCAGTTGTTCCATCACATCGCTGTCGGTAGTGTCGTGAAAGCAATTGCTATTACGGGCAATGGTTGTTTTCACTGCCTTATGCCTGCATTCCACTACCAGTTGCGGTGCCGTATTGTTTTTAATGCTGATGGATTGTTTGATAATAATGCCTTTGAAAATTGTTGTTTGATCGTCCGGGTCGCCGGCGGCAATTTCCACATCGCTGCCGGGAACAAAAAGCTCGCCGTCAGTTTGCGGAAATTCGCCGGTAGCAGCATCGCCGTCTTCGATGACGATTTTTGCGTAAGCAATTTTATTCGCCGTTTTGTTTACCAGCACCATCAGTTTGGGCACCGAACGGGGAATTTCCGTGCCGTTGATTTTGATGACAAATTCAGCCACGGAGTCAATAGCCGGTATAATGCGTTCTTCAGGCATTTGAAGTTTTCGGTTTTACATTTTTATCAAAGGGAGGAAAAAAAATTTTAGTGCCGGGTTTCAGGCTGCGGAAATCATCCAGCTTGTTCACCTTTGCCACTTCGAGATAATATTTCAGGTCGCCGTAAATTTTGTAAGTCATTCCGGGCAACGTGTCGCCTTCCATCACTGTCCGAACGTGGGTGAGGTCGGGCGAACTGTCGAGCCGTTCCTGTTCCTGTTTTTCATAATCCTTTACTTCTACAAATGTGGCAGTAATGATTGCACGTAAAGGTGTGCCGTCGGGTTTAAAAAGTTTATATTGTATTGATGCCGATTTCAGGCAGCAGTCCAGCACATCGGGTTCGTTGCGGATGAGACTGAGCTTGCCCCACTTTAGACGCAGATAGCGGGTGCGGTGGCCCACGCCGTCATAGCCTACTGCCTGGTAAAACTTCCTGATTTCTTCTGCAACATCAATTTTTGTTCCGGTAGAGTTGGTACCGTCAAGAAAAAATTTCAGCGACATTTCCAGTGGCGGCACCCGTAAAAACTTACCGATGGAACTGATACTGCCCAGTGGAGCATTGGTATCCTGCTGTACAGAATAATTAATGGTAAACTCATCGGGATTGATGTAGGCTGTAAATACTTTTTCAGCCTTGCCCGGCCGGTCGATTTTTGACCAGGATTCAATGGTGAGTTTTTCCAGTTTTCCGCTGTTTAAAAAATCAAACATCAGCGTTCAGTTTTTTGTTTCAGAATTTCCATAATCTGCTCCACGCATTCGCGGATGATTTCTTCTTTTATTTCCGGGGATAGTGCAGAAGCGGCGCCGCTTGTGGTATTGCTGCCGGCCACTTCCACCGATACTTCTATTTCATTAATGACAACAGGCATGGTTGAAAATTTTTAAATGCTGACCGAACCCGCCACCGACACCGAAGCAGAAATGCCGCCCAGCAATGAAACATCGAGACCCATCGTCTGGTAATACTGGTAAGTGAGTTCAAGCGTTTCAATTACCAGTGAGTTTTGCTCGGCATTGAATTCCGAAATACTCCATTTGGTGGGATAGGCATTGAACACATGCCATACCGCAACCGGCAGGTGCAGGTTGTTCAGCAGGGTGATGAGCACATTTTTGGGCTCGATTTCAAATTTCTCAATCGCATTCTTGCACCAGTTCACGATGAACGAGCCCTGGAAAAGTCCACGCTTCAGTTGCAGCTTGCCATATTGCGGCACACCGGGCAACTGGTGTTTGAAACGCAGTTCACCGCCTTCGGCCACCGTTTCAGTCGTTATGTCAACAGAAAGACCGGTGACACTTTGAAAACGGAAATCCTGGGGTGTTTGTGGAAACATTTCGATGACCACAGCAAAATGAAATCCCGGCGGGGGATAAATAAGACCGTCCAGTAAGCCCATGATGTTTTTAGATTTTAGTCCCGATAATTATCGGGAGCGATTTTGGATTAACTCGGACCGCTGTCCTTAAGTATCAATTTTTGTCAACCCAACTCATTCTCCATTTTCCATGCTCTTCCTCATCCGTTCTCAATCGTCAGCCCTTCATGTGCCAGGTCCAGTTGTTCAATGGCGGCTTCGCTACCGTCGGCTTTCAGGTCGGTACTCTGAATTTTTACCGGGAAAGCATTGTTTATCTTCCACACCACTACAGGCTCATGCTTTTCATTCAGCAGGCTGATGGTGAGGTCGCGGCGGTCCACATTGTTCAGTGCAATTGTGTTGAGCCATTTATAAAACTCGTTGTCGCCTTTGAACACACCCCGCTTAAGAGTGATATTGCTGAATTCACGCATGCCGGGCATTTTTATTTTACTGTACTCGGGTGAAATACCATCGCGGTATTCGATGATTTTATTTTCAATATTGAGGCCGCTCACTTCGGAAAAACCGATATTGCTGCCGCCCCATTCCACCCGGAAATGAAATTTTGGTAAGGGATATTTATTTGCCATTGTTTGGGATTTTGATGGTTAAATTGATAAATGGTTGCTTCTGACTTACTGCAGCTGGCTGTTGACTGAAAACATCCAAAATCAAACATCCTGCATCCAACCTCCGACCACCGGCTTCAGTTACGATTCCTGCATCTTGTGAGAGAACTTCAGGATGATGAATTCTGCCGGCCGGACAACTGCCATACCAATTTCGATATTCATTCTTCCTTCCAGGATGTCCAGCGCTGTCATGGTCACTCCCAATCCTACTTTTACAAAGAAGGCGTGTTCGGGTTTGCTGCCTGCCAGGGCGCCGGCCCGCCATTGCTTCAGCAGAAAGTTTTCAATCATCGCTTTCACTCTTGCCCAGGTGTTGGCATCATTGGGTTCAAACACCACCCACTCGGTTCCTTTCTTGATGGATTCTTCGGCAAAATTGAAAAAGCGGCGAACAGGAATGTATCTCCACTCATTGTCATTACCGGCCAGGGTGCGGGCACCCCAAATCATAACACCCTTGCCATTGAAGTAACGAATGGCATTTACTGATTTCCCCGATGTGGGATCCACATTCATATCTTTCTGGTCTTCGTGTGAAATTTTCACGGCAGCTGCCGTAACATAAGTCAGGCTTTCATTGGCCGGGGCTTTCCATACGCCGCGGTTGCTGTCTACTTTTGCATACACACCGGCTACGGCCGACGATGGAGGCATTTTTACTGTTACTTTCTGCAACTCGGCTTTTACTTTATTATATATTTCTGTGCTGGGCAGCCCGAGCCCGGTTTTTATGTTAGCCTCGAGATCGGCTCTTGGATTCAGCAGGTCACTCATCCTCAGGTCTTCGATATTAGCATCAGCATCCACTGCAGTCAGTTCATTTACGCCCTGGAAGTATTTGATTTTTACATCAGCTTCTTCATAGTTATAATTTAAAATGGTTTCCACGGTGGGAAAATATGCGGCCCCGTATTTCAGTTTGTCGGGTTCATTTCCCAGGGTAGCGCCATCGGTACCACGAAAAGCAGTCATGGTGGCATTAATCACATTTGTGCCCGTTGCTTCCAGCACATCCATGATAACGAAACGATCCTGCAGGATGAAGCATTGATCCAGTGCAGCTTTTTGCAAGGCATAATAATCAGTAGCCGGCGTTATAGATGTCGCATCGGGGAAAAGTAACAAAGTAGGCTCATCGAATTTGGAAATTTTTGTCAGGCCGCCTTCTAAAACAGTTCGTGAAGGTGCTGCTGAGTAATCGCCAACAGAAACAATATAACAGGGCCCGCCGCCATTGGCAAAGTACATCTGCAATGCATAATACATTTTAAACTTCGATTGGGTGCCGGTATCAATATCGGCTTTGAAAGTTCTCTCTGTGACACCGCCGGAAGTTGTTTCATTAATGGTAACACTGAGCGCCGTTTCTTTTTGTGCTTTGCCAAACAAACTTTCATACTCAAGCAGCGAAGTAATTCTTGTTGGTTCGGTGATGGGCCGGCCGTTGAAAACTGCCTTTTCGGTGTAGCCGATAAAAGCAGGAATTGCTGTTTCCACTTCAGCAATGGATGGCGGGAAAGTGGGTATCTCTTTGATATACACTCCCGGGGTTTTAAATACTTCAGCCATAGATTGATTTTTTGTCCTGCCCCGTTTTAGCGGGCACAGGGGTTAAATGGTAATTAGTATATCTGAAAAGAAATCTGCTCCTTCCTTTTTTAAATGTGTCAGCGCAGGATTGGGCAGATGTTCAATAATAGTTTTATTGGCCTGGTCTTTCAATACAATTCCTGTAACCGGCTCTTCTTTCAGTGGTATTGCAGCCGATGAGGATACGGAAAACTGGCCCGATGGCAATACTACCTGCGGGTTAAAACTGATAGGGGTGCCGCCACTTTTTTGTACTGACACTCCTGTCACGCCGGGTTTAAATTTTTTTGTAACGAGATAACGCCAGCGGGTGCTGCGGCTGGCGAATGCGACTTTGTATGATTTTGTAACGATTGAATTATCAGTTTGCAAAAACCGGTGCGAACCCGGCAGCGCTGAACGGTGAAAAATTTCTACAATACCAAAAAAATCTTTGCCTTCGGCAGGGTAGAGGTTATAAAAAGATGTTTGCGGAGTGCCCTCAATTGAAAACGTCAACCGCCCCTGCGAAATCATCGCAAGATCGAAGCTGAAATGAAACCTGTTGTCATTATTTCTAAGTATTTGTTCAAGTACCTCGCCGTTGTGAGTTGATTCCAGTCTGCCAGTGCGGGTAGCTTCGTTGCTGTTGTGTGTAAAAGAAAAACTTCCGCTTTTTATTGTTACCAGGTCATTGTTGCTCGCTTTTTTTGTACCGGCATCAGACACCAGCAATGGAAAATTGTCAGTATTTACATTGTTCACGAGGTTGCTGAAATAATAATAGCTGTCTTTCGGCCTGTCGAAATTGGTTTGAGTAAATGTTTCAAACGTCTTATTAATTATTTTTATCTGAAAGGAAAACCAGGTGTTTTCGGGTACAGGATATTGCAAAATGAATTGTGGATCATTTACCGGCCCCGTTTTGTCAACCTTGCCAAATACTTTTCCGCCAAATATTGTTGGAATAAATCGTAAACCCAGCGACTGCAACAGGAGGCCGCATTCTGCTGTTGGCAGCAGTTGCAGGTCCGGGCATTTGCCGGAAGAATAATACTCATGCAGGAACTCTATGCTGAAGAGTTCCCTGTACAGGATTGTAATCATGTTACTCCTCTTTAATTGTCCGCAATTACAACTTCGGTAATCGGCGGGGCTTCCATCTTGGGTTCGGCGTCGGTGAATGTGACGGTGCGGAGGCGGTAAATGACGCTGGGCATGTATTTGGCACCCAGCGCAGCCCATAGGTTGTTTTGCTGTTCGAAGGAGATTGGATGCAGGTCGGCAACGATGCGTCCGATACGCTGCCAGGGTTTACCGGGATCTGTTTTATTATTCAGGTGCGGATGTGTTTCCGTATCAAAAGCGGAATGTGACTGAAAAAAGCCAATAACATAGGACAGTAATCTCAACCCCGAAACATAATTAGTGGTAAATACAGAAAACAAAACATGGAGGTTCAGGTTCAGTGGCGGATTATTTACCTGTATTCTGTCATTCACCTTCTGAAAATACTGCTGCGATTCGGCGATACGGTCTTCTTCAAGATTTACAAGGGTGAGAATTATTTTAAAGGTATCATTACCCTGGTCGGCGGCTACTGCAAAGCTGCCGTCAGGTTTCATAAGGTTGGATACCACCACCATATCCACATTGCCAAAATTGTCCGCATCTTTTCGTTTAATGTAAAGATTCAGCTCTTCAGCCAGAAACTCCAGTGCAGTGCGAAGCATGTGCAATTAGTTTTCTGTAACCAGGTAGTGGCATAGTTACAGCAGATATTATTTTGATAGCAGGCTAAAGGTAAGTGCACCTGGTAGCCAAGTCAATACCACTTTCGTGGTATTTTTATCAACAGTAATATCTGCAGGAAATTTTGCTTAGTAAATTATGAAGTGTACATCGTAAAAACTCTGGATGGAAATTTTATTTACTTTACAGGATTCCTCAACGTGCCGATGGGGTGAATGGTGATTTTTATATCGTCGCCACTTTGTAATGTGAAATCACTGCCGGGCACAATGCCGGTGCCGGTCATGATGAGGCAGCCGTGCGGAAAACTGCATTCGCGATAAACAAAAGAAACCAGTTCTTCAAACGTTCTTTTCATCTGGCCAATGGCTACACTACCTTCAAACACTGTGTTACTATTCCTGTTGATTTCAAGGTGGATCATACTACTTTTATCAAGCGGTTTATCCGAAACATAAATGCAAGGCCCCAATGAGGCGCAACCATCATAGGTTTTAGCCTGGGGCAGGTACAAAGGATTTTCTCCTTCGATGCTGCGGCTGCTCATATCGTTGCCGATGGTGTAGCCGACGATTTTTCCTGATGAAGTAACAACGAGAGTCAGCTCCGGCTCCGGCACATCCCAACTGCTGTCTTTTCTTATTCTTACCGGCGCATTATGACCAACGATGCGTTGGGGATTGGCTTTGAAAAACACTTCAGGCCGTTCGGCTTCATATACCCTGGCATAAAAATCGGCGCCGCCTGTTGCTTTGCTCTCTTCCTGCCGTCCCACTTTGCTGCGCTGGTAAGTAACACCGCAGGCCCAAAGTTCCTGCCGGCTGCCTGTGGGGGGCAGGAGTTCCTCAATTAAACTTCTGTTGCCGGGAAGTAACGTTGAAATAAGCTGCTTTGTTTTTTGAAAAATTTCATCATCATTGATAAACAAATCCCAATCTTCTTTCAACAAATAGAATTTTTTTTCTTCTTCAATTGCGATTCCGGTTTTGGTTTTGTAGAGCTTCATTTTTTATTTAATAAATACGGCCGGGTTAAAGTAATGATAAATGTCTCCTTTGGCTTTCCGTAGTGATTTTTATTATTGTTTCGGCATTTTCTTCTTGTTAATGCGAATCCCGGGTAACGAGAGAACCCGAATTTCCCTGCAGGAAATCCAGGTCGGCTCCTTTATCTGCGCCCAGTACATGTTTTATATACAAACTCACATAGCCTCTGCTGGCTGCAGGTTTTGGCGGAGCCCAGTTCATTCTTCTTTTTTCAAGTTCTTCATCAGAAACATGAAGATGCAGTTTTCTTTGTTCTACATCCAGTTCAATCATATCGCCATTCTGTACCAGGGCCAGGTTGCCGCCAATAGCAGATTCAGGCGATACATGTAATACGGCAGTTCCGTATGCCGTTCCGCTCATTCTTCCGTCGCTGATGCGCACCATATCCCTGATGCCTTTTTCCAGTATCTTTTTTGGTAAAGCCATATTGCCCACTTCGGGCATGCCGGGATAACCGACAGGGCCCACATACTTCAAAATCATCACACAGGTTTCATCAATGTCGAGATCAGGGTCATCCACCCGTGCATGATAGTCTTCAATGCTTTCAAACACCACAGCCCGGCCTTTGTGTTTCATCAGTGCAGGTGTGGCTGCTGATGGTTTTATCACAGCGCCGTTTTCGGCCAGGTTGCCTTTTACCACCACGATGCCCGCTTCCGCTATAAAAGGTTTTTCTGAGGTTGCTATCACATCCTGGTTGTAACAATCCGTATTACCTTTAATATTTTCATGATGATTTTTACCGGTAACGGTAATCACATTTTTACGCAGCCTGTCTTTCAGTTCATTTAAAATTACCGGCAGGCCGCCGGCGTAATAAAAATCTTCCATTAAATATTTGCCAGAGGGCATCAGGTTCAGCAGCAGCGGAATCTTGCTGCCGATTGTATCAAAATCTTCCAGCGTTAAATCAACCCCGATTCTGCCGGCAATAGCAGCTAAGTGAATGATGAAATTGGAAGAGCCTCCCACGGCAGCATTTACCATAATGGCGTTTTCAAATGCTTCACGGGTAAGAATTTTATCAATAGTTAAATTTTCTTTCACCATTTCCACAATTCTTCTGCCGCTGAGTTGTGCCAATACTTTTTTGCGTGAATCGGCTGCGGGAATAGCGGCTGCGCCGGATAAGGTTAATCCCAGTGATTCCACCATGCAGGCCATAGTGCTGGCCGTGCCCATCGTCATGCAATGACCGATACTGCGGCTCATGCAGCTTTCGGCGTATTCACATTCTTCCTGTGTCATCTTCCCGGTTTTCATGTCTTCATCAAACTTCCACACGTGTGTGCCGCTGCCAATGGTTTGCCCGCGGTATCTTCCGTTGAGCATCGCCCCGCCGGGAACGACGATGGTGGGCAAGCCAACACTGGCGGCGCCCATTACAGTGGAAGGTGTTGTTTTATCACATCCTGTAAGCAGTACAACGCCATCAATCGGGTTGCCGCGAATGGATTCTTCGGCATCCATGCTGGCAAGATTGCGAAAAAGCATGGCAGTTGGCTTTAGTAATGTTTCTCCTAAACTCATCACCGGAAATTCCAATGGAAATCCCCCGGCCTGCAACACGCCTTTTTTTACACTTTCTGCCAGGTCCCTGAAATGTGCATTGCAGGGAGTGAGTTCGCTGAACGTATTGCAAATGCCGATGACCGGCCGGCCATCAAACATATCGGTGGGCATACCTTCATTTTTCAGCCAGCTGCGGTAAATGATGCCGTCTTTATCTTTTCGGCCAAACCAGGCATGGCTGCGTAGTTTCTGTAGTTCTTTCTTCATACATTCAATTTACTAATACTTCCGGCAAACTATTGTAACTGCCGGCATTTTAATTTTCATTGGGTTATCAGCCCTATTTCTTTTACTGTTTGCAATTAATGAAATTGATAAATACAGATACCGATTCTCTCTCAAAATGTATATTGAGGTTCATTTATTTGCTTTATGAATCAAAAACCTTTGTAAAAACAAAGGTTTTTGACTGAAAAGAAAACTGCTATATGCCTGCTCAAAGAGAGTCTTTAGTTTAAGTTTTATATGATAACTGTTTTTCCAGGATGTGCCCTGATCAATAAGTCAGTTTAGTTATCCCAAAACACTCTTGAAGTTAATTTATCACCACCGATTGCGGTAGCGGCCGCTGTGTAGTTAGCTCCGTTAGAAGAAGCCTCTACATCGGGATAGGATAATCTTCTTGCAAAGCCGCCCCCCAGATTATTATTAAACAGGTTGGGGCTTAAGGCAGGGAATCCGCTTCTCCTGAAATTGGCGAATGCTTCAGTTCCGTTTCGAATGTTCACTATCCAGTATTGCGTGTTAATCAGCCTGAGCGCATCGGCTGGTGTGTAGGCTACACTGGGTTCAGCAAGATAGGCCGATACTTCAGCGCTGGTAATGGGGGTAGTTCCGGGGTACAGGGAATAAACAGCCATATCTGCTGCAATAGCATTTTCATAATGGGTTTTGGCTGTGGCATCACCTCCGGAGATCCAACCCCTTTTAGCTGCCTCGGCAAGTAATAAAGCTGTTTGTGCATATGTAACATAAAAGTCGGGGGCTGCGGGAGATGCAATTCTCCAGATATTAAATTGTGAATAGTTAAGACCAGTGCCTCTTGTTCCCCGGTAAGGAGCGCCGGCTGCAATCTGGACATTCGTTACCCCGATAGGAACGCCAAACTGATTGGCAAGAACAACATCAGGATTAACGTCGCCCACTACATTACCGGGATCTGCAAAATTTGCAATGATGTTTCTTGCCCTGGGATCATTCGTTGATTTCAGTTGATTAACAAAAGGCTCCGCAGCATAGTTGAAAGCAGAAAAGTTGCGCAGGTTATTATTCGTTGCCTGCACATACAATGTTCCGTCATATTTTACGAAGGCATTATCGGCATTGGATGTTATCACACCACCTGTAAATGCTTCTGAAACTATTGATTGGGCTTTTGAGGCATTCAATTTTGAATAGCGCATACCCAGCCTCAGCAGTAATGAATAGCCTAACTTTTTCCATTTAGCCACCTGCTCTGATGCGGTAGATGTCCTAGTGGTTGCATGTGCTTTTGCTCCATAAAAAAGGTCAGCAGAAACATAATCTCCTGACGGATTAAGTGCGGCCGTGGCTTCTTTGAGTTCTTTATACAAATCGTCATAGATGGCGGCATCATCATCATATTTGGGATAAAAGATGCCATCACTAACGGCTTTGCCTGCTTCAGAATAGGGAACATCGGCATAAGCATCTACTAAGCCCATAAAGACCTGTGCTTTCCATATCCTGATCATGCTCCGCAAATTGACCATGGAAGCATCACTTCCCAAAAGGTTCAAAGCCTGAATCAGGTTTCTGATAACGGATGGATAAGACTGGTTCCACTTTGGCGTGCTGAGGTCATCAATATCTGCATTAAAGTTAAACCCCAGCGTTGCGCCCTGGTTGTATGGGTTTACAAATTGCTGTACAATGGTATGTTCGGCTTCCCATGTTCCCAGGTGATTTCGTTGTGCCCCTGCAAACAAAAGCGCAGGGTCAACCGTTGTTATCGCATACGGGTTAGTATTTACTTCTACAAAGTCCTTATCACATCCCGTAAAAAATGGGATGGCGCCTATAAGGAAAAGTCCTTTAATTATTTTTATCATATAGCTAGAATTTTATATTTAAAGTAAAATTGAAATTACGTGTAGTGGGCAATGAGGAATTTTCGTAACCTGCCCTGAAGTCACCGGAAGATTGAATGGCTTCCGGATCCAGGCCTGGAATATCTTTATGGAGAATTGCCACATTGCGGCAGGCAGCCGATAAAACCAACCCCTTTACAAATTTCAGCCTGGGCATTTTGTTTACCATTGTGGTAAAGTCATACGATACTGACACGTTTCTCAGTTTCACATAATCTGACTTGAATGTGAATGGATCTCCGATCTGAAGGTTCCTGTAGTCTGTATAATGTGCCTGTAGATTTGCAATAGGTATAACGGTATTGTTGGGCAACCCGCTGCCTTCATTCACAGCGGGAATTAACAGTCCGCCATTGCGGCCTTCCAGCGACAATTTGGAATGTCCCTGGCGGGTCATATTCAGCAGGGTAGAACTTAACACAGTGCCGCCAAACTTATAGTCAATGTGTATGCCAACACTAAGGTTTTTAAATGTGACCGTGTTATTCCAGCCGCCTGTAAACTTGGGAATTGAGCTGCCAACCGGGAAGAAACCGTTACCCACAGGTCCACCGGTTGATGCAAGCATTCGGCCCTGGTTATTGACAACTACTTCACCTTTGTTATTTCTCCTGTATGTACGGGTGTAAAGCTGGTTCATGGCAAGGCCTTCTGTATATCTTAATTCACCAAGAAACTCGTTACCGGTTCCATTAAAGTAAATCAACAGCAGGGTTCCGGTTTCATTTCCAACATCGAGTACTTTTGTTTTGAGGAATGCATTATTCCAGGAGGTGGTCCAGCTGAAATTACGCGTTTGAATAGCCTTCACTTCTATCAGGTTTTCAAGTCCGCTATTTTTCAGTGAAGCTTTATTTTGTTGTGATGCATTATAACCGGATGCGTTAGACAATACAACATTTAATATCTGGTCGGTTGTTACTTTATCGAAGACAGCAATATCAACCATTACTCTGTTCTTGAACATTCGCAATTCAATACCTGCTTCTTTTTCTGTGATGGTAAAAGGCTGCAGGAAAGGATTGGGGGCATTAGCGCCGGCAACACCTGCTAAAGTTTGGCCATTAAACTGATTTTGATTGATTGCGTAAGTCAAATTGCCATCAAATGGGTTCACACCATTTGCGCTACCTACTTTTGCCCAGGAAGCTCTCAGTTTGCCATAGTTCAACCAGGTCTGATTTTTCAGTAATTCTGAGAAAATAAAACTACCGGATACAGATGGATAGAACTTGCTGTTTTTGGCAGGATTCAAAACGGAAAACCAGTCGTTTCTGCCTGTAAAGTTCAGGAATATAAGATCTTTATATCCCAGTTCAGCCCAGCCATATAGCGAATTGATGCGGCTTCTGGAAAAACCATAACCCTGGGTCCGCACGGTTCCATTTGCAATGGAATAAAGATCCGGTACGGTGAAATTGGAAGAACCCTGTTCATTTCTTTGAAACTGTGTCCGCAGTGTATTACCGCCAAAACTGGCATCAATAGTAAAATCCTTGATCTTATGATTGGTGCCGATCAGGAAATCAGCATTGATATCCGAGATTGCATCCTGCCTGATATTATAGGAGCCTCTGTATGTATTGTCTCCGTTAAATACTGTTGCGGCGCCGGCGCCATTCAGCACATTCCATTCCAGGAAACTGCTGCCGCGGTCAAGATTGAATCTGCCTTGTGCATACAACCATTTTGTAATGTCATAACGCAATGTAGCAGTTCCCAGCAGGCGATTCCTGTCTTCTTTGAAAAACTGTTTCTTCTGCAATTGGAAAAAGGGATTATTGATGGTGCCGAGAAATCCATTGGTTCTTAATTCAGCTCCTGTAACAGGATTAATTGCATGTTCCCTGTAGGCTTCCATAGGGACTGAGATGGCCATCCTGGTGAAGAAGTTTACAGCGCCTTCGCCCTGCGTACCAATTTGCGGAGGATTAATGTTGTTTTCATCAGCATAGTTAATGTTGAGAATCAGTTTGAGCTTTGTGGTGATGTCATGCGTTATCCCCAGGTTGAAAATTCTTCTTTTGTATTCATTGGTAGGCTGGATACCCCGGGAATCAGTGCTGGAGATAGATGCCCTGAAGCTTCCATTGGCGCCACCGCCTGAAAATCCTACTGTATTAGTGAAATTTGTTCCTGTTTGCAAAAAATCAAAAAGCTGGTAAGGATAAGCAGAATAAGGTCTAAGGACGCCGTCGAAATTAATAGTAGGTACGCCATCCAGTTTCTCGCCCCAGCCAAACTGGCCATTACCTTGTGCAGCTCCCTGAGTGGTGAACCGTGCGCCTGCGAGGCCTTGTCCGTATTCAGTCTGCGTTATTTCATCAAAAAAATTCATAGCCCTGGAAAAAGTATAGCTTGAAGTGATATCCACGCCGATGCCCCTGTTCTTCTGGCCGGATTTGGTGGTAATGATGATGGCACCGTTGGCTGCTCTGGCGCCATATATGGCTGCAGCTGTGGCTCCTTTCAGCACGGTCATGCTTTCAATATCATCCGGGTTAATGTTTTGCAGGTTATCACCACGGTCACGCTGGGCAATCTGGCCGTTTCCGTTCGCACCCCTTGCGTCCTGGTCTATAGGGAGACCATTAATTACAAGTAGTGGCGCATTGTTGGCTCCGGCAAATGCAGCCTGCCCGCGAAGGCGGATCTGAGTGCTGGCGCCGGCGCCGGCAGCAGGAGGTGTAATGTTAAGCCCGGCCACTTTTCCTTCCAGCGATTCCATTATATTAGTGGTTCGCTGGGTAACGAGTTCTTTAGTATTAACAGAAGTTGTGGCATAGCCCAGTTTTTTGGACTGCCGTTTTACACCCAGTGCTGTCACCACCACTTCATCCAGGCCAGTTCCCTCTTTCTTTACCAATTCTACGGTAATCGTTGTCCGGTTGTTGAGTGGTATTTCCAGTGTCATGAAACTAATATGGCTAATGACCAGTACCGCGTTGCCACCGGCATTGATTGTAAATCTCCCATCGCTGTCAGTTATCGTGGCATTCTTGGTGCCCTTTACCGTTACCGAGGCATCTGCAACCGGTTTTTTTTCATCATCAAAAACCATCCCGGTAACCTGTTGTGCACGGACTGAAACAGAAACAAGGGTGAAAAATAGCAGCAGGCAGGCAAGTCTGCCATAACCCGTTTTGGCGGGTCGTTGATTTTCCTTCATAAAGTAAATCGTTTTGATAAATAAATAATTCCAGAGAATACAGATTCTTTCCCTGGGTTTACACAATCCGCATACTAAAGTATTGGGGTTGTAAATGATAATCTTCCAATAAAGAACTTTGTTGAATTTTATAAATTCAGTTGGCAGAAATTCCCTTTCTTTATACAAGCCGAGTCAGTAAGCAACGATTGCCAAGAAAGGCTTATTAACCGCTTGTTCTGAATTGCATATGAATCAGTTTGTACTTTGTAATAAAACTGCGTTAGAGCTTCGCTTATTTCAACATATTATAGAAATTGGTGCTGTAAAAAATCCTGCTATCCGGCTGAATGGTTTCCCTTGCGGTGCAAAGCAGGGATTAAGAATTTACTATGTCCATGACGGCAAGTTTGAATGGACTATTAGACAGCGCTCATTTGTCTTTTACCCTGGCGATGCGGCATTGGTGTTACCGCAAGAGTCTTTTGGAAATAAAGGTGATGTACTGGAGATAGGTTCTTTTTTCTGGATACATATTAATATAGACAGGAACGAGCGGGGGGAATTTGTAACCGGTTCCTGGAGCAATTTGTCGGATAAGGAAAGCCACACCGTAAGCAAGGTGCTGCAATCAGTTAATTCACCCGTGCTTCAAAAATTCCACGAAATCGGCAGCATTTTCAAAACCATTCAGGCCGAAATATTCACACAGGAGATAGGATACCAGGCGAGAGTAAATCATTTTCTGGATGAGATATTTATCCAGATAGCACGGTATTTTACCCGGATCTCTAATCCGGGCAGAGATTTTCCGGGAACCTTCATGAATCTGGAGCAGGAACTTCGCCGCAACCTGTCTCATCAATGGACAGTGGAAGAAATGGCCGCACTGGTGGGTTTAGGCACCACGCTTTTTAATGAGAAAGTGAAAAACTATTCTGGTTTTTCACCACTCAGCTACCTGATTAATATCCGTATATCTGAAGCTATTAAGCTGTTAAAGCAGCCGGGCATCAGCCTTACCGACATTGCCCTGGAAACCGGTTTTTATTCCTCACAACATTTTTCCACCACTTTCAAAAAGCTGACGGGGTACACACCCAGCCAGTTCAGGAAAAACCATTTACGAACAAAATAAAAGGGATATTATGGAAAGTATCATCACCATAGAGCTTGGCACCAATGCAGTAAGGGTGTATGCTTTTGATCTTAACGGCAACATTATTGGTTCACTGAAGGGCTACTACCCCACTTTTCACAGCGAGCCTGATTACAGTGAGCAGGACGCCGATCAGATATTTATTACCATGCTGTATGTGCTGAAAAATCTTTTGAATGATTTTGTTTATCCACAGAAATACAAAGTGTCATGTATCTGTTTCAGCTCATCCATGCACAGTGTTCTGGCAGTGGATAAAAGGGGCAGCCCGATGGGCTATGCAATCACATGGGCTGATAACAGGGCCAAAAAGGAGGCATGGGAACTGAAGAGTTCTGCACTGGGCAAAAAAATATACATCGCCACCGGCACCCCTTTGCATCCCATGTCGCCACTTACTAAAATTGCCTGGATCAAAAACAATGAATATGAAAAATTCAGGCAAGTCAGCAAATTTCTTTCCCTGAAGAGTTATATCCTGCAGCAACTGACCGGCGAATACATGATCGATTACAGCATTGCATCTGCTACGGGTTTGCTGAATATTCATAAAATAAAATGGGAAACAGATTCGCTGAAGTTTGCCGGTATCACGCCGGCAATGTTGCCGGAATTAGTACCTGTCTTCACCCGTATGGGCAAGCTAAGTAAAGCATACCAAACTTCGCTTGGTCTTTCAGCAGATACCAGGATACTGGTAGGATCAAGTGATGGATGCATGGCCATTCTGGGTGATGGGATAAACGGAGAAGGAACAGCCACGATAACGGTGGAAGACAGCGGCGCTGTGAGGGTAATGAGTAACAAAGTGCTGCAGGATGAAAAGCAGCGTTTCTTTAATTACCTGCTTACGGAGAACCGCTATGTCTCCGGTGGCCCCACTAATAATGGCGGTGTAATCTATGAATGGTTTACCAGACAGTTTGGTGATTTTAAAAATCCATTTGACATTGAACACAGCATGCACGACCTGATCAATAATGCCGCTAAAGTGGCGCCCGGGTCGGACGGATTGATCTTTCTGCCTTACCTGCTTGGTGAAAGGGCGCCGATCTGGAATGCCAATGCCCGCGGTGTATATTTTGGGCTGAACATCAAGCATGAAAAAAGACATTTTGTAAGAGCTACCCTGGAGGGTATTCTATACGGTATATACAGCATTGGAAAAATCCTGGAAGAGCACCGTGTTATCAACAGTCTTTCCATTAACGGCAGTTTTGGCTCCCTGCCGTTCTTCACGCAAATGGTGGCGGATATCTATAATAAACCGGTGCGGTTAAGACAGAATTATCACAGTGTGAGCTATGGCGCCTACTTGCTGAGTGCAATCGAAATGGGAATTTATGAATCGCTGGATGAAGCGGTGAAAACTGTGGTATTGCCGGATCTTGTAACCCCCGATAAAAAAAATCACAGGGCATATATGAAGTATTTTAAAATTTTTGAACGTCTAAGTACAAAACTTGCTGCCGAATTTGCTGATATAGCTGCCTTGCAGCATCATACAAATAACAATTAATGGTTGTGAAATTTTTATATATACAAACACAGTAACGGACAAAATAAGAAAGTATGACAGATTCAGCCGGGAAAAGATATAGCTTGTTTTATGGCATAGCAGGTTTGTTTTTATTGTTATTTATTTTTTTAACCTATCCGTATCATTGGAATGAAGCTGGCTGGATGCTCGCATTGGTCTTTGTCAGTCTTGCTATTGCATTCAGGGGCAACAGGCAGTTGCGGGGATTGTCATTTACGGTCATCATATTTGCTGCGGTAGCTTTGGCCATGTATTATCCCTGGTATTTCCGGCAGTGGGGGGAGTTTAAGTTAAGCAGCCTGATTATTCCATTGATTCAGGTAATCATGTTTGGAATGGGCACTTCAATGAGTTTGAAAGATTTTGCCGGTGTTATTAAAACACCCAAAGGCGTGATGATCGGAATCTTCAGTCAGTTTATGATCATGCCTGTACTAGGATTTACCCTGGCAAATGTTTCCGGATTTCCGCCTGAAATAGCAGCCGGCATAGTGCTGATCGGTTGCTCACCCAGCGGTATTGCCTCCAATGTAATGTCGTTTTTAGCAAGGGCCAACCTGGCGCTTTCCATAACCATCACCACATGCACCACTTTGCTGGCTCCTTTAATCACTCCTGTTCTTATGAAAATTCTTGCCGGGGCCATGGTGGAAATTGATATGCTGAAAATGATGTGGGATATCTTCAAGATGATTATTCTGCCCATTGGCGCAGGGCTTATTTTCAACAGGATCTTCAGAGGCAGGTCTCAGTGGCTTCACAATGCGATGCCGTTGGTTTCAATGGCCGGCATAGCGTTTATACTTACTATTATTACCGCTGCAGGAAGAGACAACTTGCTGAAGCTCGGTCACCTGCTGATCCTGTTTGTGGTTATTCATAATCTGGCCGGATACTTTCTTGGCTACTGGTTAGCCCGTTTGCTGAAAATGACTGAGGCGGACTGCCGCACTGTTGCACTCGAAGTAGGCATGCAGAATGCAGGTCTCGCTTCAGGTATTGCAAAGGAAATGGGAAGGGTCGCCACGGTGGGACTGGCCGCAGCTATTTTCGGACCATTAATGAATATCACCGGCTCTGTATTGGCCAGCTGGTGGCATAATCGTTTACCCAAAAATGGTTAGGGCGGAAATAATAATTAAGCAATAACTTTTTAAACTTTTTTTTTATTAACAATTATCACCACATAAACATTTATTTATGCTAAAACAAGGAAGCATATTACTGATAGTTGCCATGGTTATATTCTGCAATCAATCCCAAAGCCAGTATGTACAGGCCAGCAGGGAAGAAATCATTGCGCTGACGCCGGACTGGAAGGGTGAACGTTTTCCGGACGGAAGACCCAAAGTGCCAGACGACATTCTGAAAAGAATGAAACTCGTTTCAATAGAAGAAGCCTGGGAGGTGATAAATCCTGCAGGCTACAGGTATCAGATAGCTGAGGGCTGGGGCCAGATCATCAACCCGGATAGTGTACTGGTGGGCCGCGCCTTCACTACTACATTTATGCCGGGCCGCCCCGATGTATGGAGAGCCATTGACTCAATGGGGAAAAAAGAAGGAAGGCTGGCTCAGAATGTGTGGGCAGTAGAGCAACTGCAAAAAGGCGATGTATATGTGGCCGATCAGTTTGGAGCAAAAAAGAATGGGCCAACTATTGGAACACGAGTAGCCACTCACATTTACTCAAAAACCGGCAATGGCATTGTGTATAACGGCGCACTGAGAGATGTGGAGGGCATGAAGGAATTTGGCGGGTTTACTTCTTTTTTCAGCAGCTACGATCCGTCGTTTCATAATCCCGGAGGCGGACAAAACAGGGATTTAACCACCATGATTATTGGTATTAATAAGCCAACCAACATTAAAGGGGCAACAGTAATGCCCGGAGATGTAGTATTGGGTAAACTGGGAGTTGTTATTTTCATTCCTCCGCACCTGGCGGAAAGGGTAGTAAAAAATTCAGAGTTCAGGCGATTGGAAGATATGTTTGGATTCCAGCGCATCCGGGAAGGAAAGTATACTGCCGGGCAGGTTGATGCCCGGTGGACTGATGAGATGCAAAAAGATTTTACTCAATGGCTCAAAGACAATGTAATCAACCTGCCTGTTGGCAGGGAGCAGGTGGAGGAAATTATAAAACAAAGAGAAAATCCATCACGGCCAAACTAAATAATAATCACAGCTGGATGGACTGGGAATTTTAAATCCCTGCAATTTGTATATATCAGCAACACAATTTCTAAAAATATAAATCAATCAAAATGTCAAGTTCAAGAAGATCATTTTTAACCAAAGCAGCAACAGCGGCTGCTTTGGCGCCCATGGCGCCAATGGCATCCTGGGGCCAGCCCTTAGAGGAGGGCATTGATAAACAAGTTAAGTATTCAGCTCCCACCGATCTGAAAATAGAATCAGTGGCTCCTGCTTATACCCCGGGCAACAGGATGTATATTAAAATAACAACCAATCAGGGTATTGTAGGCTGGGGCGAAGGAGTGGATGCCATACCCGGAACTTACTACCTGGTTAAGCAGTTTGGTTTCCGGCTTAGGGGACAGAACCCATTAAATGTTCACCGTATATTCGAAGATATACGTAAAGGGGGCATCTTCCAGGGAGCCCAGGCAGGTATGTATATTGCTGTGCTGTCTTCCATTGAAATTGCACTGTGGGATCTTGCCGGCAAAGCATTGAATGTACCGGTGTATCAGCTGTTAGGCGGAAAATTCAGAGATAAGATCAGGGTTTATTATGATACTGTTTTTTATGCCATCAGAAATCCGCCGCCGAAAGAATATGCTGATGCCGGAAAAAAAGGAGTAAGCATGGGTTTTAATGCCATAAAATATGATATTGACGAAGCCGCCGATCCAAACAAATATGACCGCTACAACTGGACAATGAGTCCGGGTGAATTAATGAGGATGGAAGAACAGATAGCCGCAGCAAGAGAAGCAGTCGGGCCTAAAATTGATATCTGTGTTGATATGCATGGAAGATATGATTATGTAACAGCAGAAGCTGTCGCAAAGCGGTTAGAGAAATATAACCTGATGTGGCTGGAGGAGCCCATGCCGACTGAAAATGTAGATATTTATAAATCACTGGTTGAATCTACCAGCATACCCATCTGCTATGGTGAAAATAATTACCTGGCGTATGGTTTCAGACGGGCATTGGAAATAGGGGCTGTTGATATTGTGATGCCTGATTTGCAAAAAGCCGGTGGATTGGGAGAAGGACAACGCATTGCCAACCTTGCTAATTTATACTATAAGCCGTTTTCACCCCACATGGTTGCATCATTCCTTGGCTGCATGGCTACCTGTCATGTGTGTGCATCGGTACCTAACTTTATGATACTCGAATGGCAGGCTTATTTCCATACTGAGCAAAGATGGAAAGACATTGTAATTTACGACGGGGAATGGGTAAAAGATGGTTTTATTCCTCTTTCAGATAAACCCGGAATTGGCGTTGAAATCAATGAGGAAGGGCTAAAAAAATATGCACAACAAAACGTTCCATTCTTTGAATAAATATTAACCAGATAAAATTTTTTATGAACTCACGCCGTAAGTTTTTACAAAACATAACAGCAACAGTAGTTGCCTTACCGTTACTGCCAAAGCAGGAATTTTTTACTGAAACAAGTTATGAAAGCAAAGAGCAATATGACGGCCCGGTGTTGCGGGTTGCAATTATGGGCCTTGGCAGTTATGGTAATCGTGTGGCTGAAGCAATGAAGAGTAGTACAAAAGCAAAACTGGTGGGAGTAATAAGCGGTACTCCATCAAAGATTGCAACTTGGAAAGAGAAATATAATATACCGGAGAAGAATTGCTATAACTATGAAAATTTTGATGCCATTAAAGACAACCCGGATATTGATGCCGTATATGTTATTACCCCTAATGCATTGCATAAGGAACAATCTATTCGTGTTGCAAAAGCAGGCAAGCATGTGATTTGTGAAAAGCCGATGGCGCTGAATGCAAAAGAAGGTGAAGCAATGATTGCTGCATGCAAAAAAGCGAATGTGAAATTATTGGTTGGTTACCGCATGCATTTTGAAGCAAAGACACTGGAAGTAATACGTATGAGAAAAGAAGGGGTGTTGGGGAAAATAATGTTTTTCCAGGGGCTATGTGGTTTCCGGATTGGCGACCCCACGCAATGGCGGCTGAATAAGCAACTGGCCGGCGGCGGTGCGATGATGGATATTGGTATTTATGCTGTGAATGGAGCAAGATATATGGTAGGTGAAGAACCAATTTGGGTAACCGCACAGGAAACAAAAACAGATTTCGAAAAATTCAAAGAAGGGGTTGATGAAACAATACAGTTTCAGTTCGGGTTTCCATCCGGAGCAGTAGCATCCTGTCTTTCAACCTATGCAATGAATGGTTTGGATAAATTTTTCCTGAATGCAGAAAAAGGGTTTGCCGAAATGCAGCCTTCAACCGGGTACGGGCCGATTAGAGGCAGAACCAATAAAGGAGAACTGACACAAGAGCACAAAACCCATCAGGCCGTACAGATGGATGAAATGGCTGAAATTATTCTGAACAACAAGCAGCCTGTGGTGCCGGTGGATGGAGCGGAAGGTTTAAAAGATTTAAAAATAATAGATGCTATTTATGCTGCTGTCAAATCGGGGAAGAAGATGCGTTTGTCTTTGTAATGAAATACCTGTTACTGGTATCTGTTGTAATTATTTTCATTTTCCAGTTACAGTAAAATTACCGGTTGAATAAGAGTTACCTTGCTTTATCCATAATCTCCATCGTAATTAACGCATCCTGCAGGCTGCAGGGATTTTCAGCTTCTCCACGGAAAAAGCGAACGACATTATTAATATGCGGTTGCTGAATGTTTACAGGGAATTCGTGTCCGGAAATTTGTTTGCCTGTTTCATTCGTTAATTCAATAGCGCTGACACGGAAAAAACTGAAACGGATACTTCCTTTATCACCGGTGATTTCACATAAATCATCTGTTGATGTTTCGCCAATATTAAAATTCCAGACACCACTGAAAAAAATATCATCTGCAAATGCAAGCTGTACCATCGTTAAGTCAGGTGCATTATATTTTTTTCCCTGGTTGGCAGTTTGCACATGAACCTCTGACGGCTTTCCAAAAAGCCAATATAAAATATCCAGCTGGTGGGGCGATAAATCATGAAATAAACCACCGCCGGATATTTCAGGATTGATGCGCCAGTTATCTTTTGTTTGCGTGATTATTTTACTGGCCGGCGGCTGTAATATTCTCAGCAAAACCAATTTTACTTTTCCTATTGCACCTTCAGCAATCAGTTGTTTTATTTTTTTGAATAATGGTAAGCTTCTTCGATAATGCGCCACAGCTACTTTACCGCTATACTTTTTTTCTGCTTCAATCATTCTTTCAACAGAGACTGCATTAACACTGACTGGCTTTTCAACATAAACAGGCTTGCCTGCTTTTAAAATCATTTCAGTGTACGCTTCATGTGATGATGGGGGTGTGGCAATATAAATGGCGTTTACTTCGGCGTCGTTTATTAACGCATTTGCATCTGTATAAAATTTCGGTACGCCATGGCGCTTTGCATAATCTTCTGCTTTGGCTGCATCACGGCGCATTACTGCAACCAGTTTTGAATCCGGTGCTTTATTAAATGCAGGCCCGCTTTTTATTTCACACACATCGCCGCAGCCGATAATGCCCCAGTTCACTGTTCCGCTGATATTCTTCATCACAGCAAAACTATTTTATCTGTACTTTCTTTCCGGTTCGCATTGCTTCATAAATAGCTGTTATAATCTTTACATCCCTTCTTCCCAGCTCGCCGGGTACAATACTTTGCTGATTATTTTTTATGGATAATGCAATTCCATCCATCTGCCTGGCCTGTTGATTTACTTTTGGCAAATCCATTACTCCGGCCGGGCTGTATCCTTTTAATCCTCCATAATTATAAGCCGGGGAAATTTCAAAGATTCCTCTTTCCGCTTCCGCTTTTAAAAAATTCATATTATCTCCATAACTGGCCTTTCCTTCGGCAATAATTTCACCGGGCATATCAAACTGCCAGCTGAGTGATTGCTCCACTTCTTTGAATTTAACTATATCAGTTTTCGGCCCTTCCTGTGCGGTTACAGCTATGGGTTCAAGTCCTGTTGTATAACATATACCCTGAACGCAGTAAATTCCTAAATCCTGCAAGGGGCCGCCGCCCGCCATATCTTTTTTTAACCGCCACTGTGTGGGGTCGCCGATAATAAAACCAAACCCGGCTGTTATCTTTTTAATATCTCCGTAAATTTTCTGCGTTCCCAGTCTTACCATTTCAAGGTTATAAGGTTCGAAATGCAACCGGTATCCTATTGATAAATATTTACCTGCTTTCTTTCCTGCGGCAATCATTTTATCGCAATCCTCTACTGTCAGCGCCATCGGCTTTTCACAAATCACATGTTTGCCGGCTGCAAATCCCCGGATGGTGTATTCGGCGTGCATGGAGTTTGGCAATACCACGTAAATAATATCTATATCAGGATTGTCTTTAATTGAGTCGTAGTTCTCATAATTATAAATATTCTTGTCAGGAATATTATATTTCTCTTTCCATATTGGAATTTTGGAAGGAGTGCCGGTAACAATACCGGCGAGGAAACAATGTTCAGTTTGCTGCAGCGCAGGTGCTAACTGACCGCCTGCATACCCGCCGAGGCCAACTAAAGCAATACCCAGCTTACCTGCTTTTTTATTTTCATTCATTGTCTGTGGTTTTGATCTTTTATCATCATTACTATTAATACCCGATGAAATAAGCGGAATGCTAAATCCTGCAAGACCCAAATGGTAAATAAACTTTCTTCTTGAGGGTTTGCTTGGCTGTTGATTATCCATAGTATTAATTTTTATAAGCTAATTGAAATAATTTAACATGCTCTGCTACTTCAAGCATCGGCGCAATCCAGATGTCTTTTTCATTCTCCTTTAAATAGTTCAGAAGCTCCCTGTGGGCCGGTAAGGAAACATCCAGGGCATTACCCCCGCCCACACCATGAAATAAAATAACCAACAATGAATTTGTTTGCATCGCTTTGTCAACCCATACTTTCATTTGTTCAAAACTATGATTATCGACCATATAACAATCTACATTGTAAAGATTGATTTCATTTATTTTATGCATTTCATTTCTCACGGCTCTTGCTGCCGGAAAATCTTTTTTCAATCCATCAATAAATGATGAATCATTTATTTTCATATCCCCGCAGGTGAATGCGAAAGTTCTTTTTGTATTACCGTCTAATGCCTGCAGGAAAAGATTGGTCATTCTTGTTTCATCTTCCATTCTTTTTACTGAATAATTATTCATATCATATTCTTTGGCCACCCATTCTCTTCCTTTGCCGCCTATGCAGGGATGAAATAGAGTATGATTGCCCAACTCGTGTCCATTTGCGGCCAGTTTTTTCCAGTTGTTCAAACGTGTTTGCATGGAAGGTGAAAAAACGGTTACATAAAAGGTGGCTTTCAGTCCCAATGAATCCAATAGAGGAACAGCATGATCCAGGTGCTGATCAATGGCATCATCATAGGTAATAACCACCGAACATTTTTTTCCGTGCCATGGCTGCAGGGTTTGTGTGTAGCAGATAACGGGCAGTTGCAGAATGATAAGCAGGAATTTCTTTTTCATTGGCTGGTTCATTTCTTACTACAACAATGATATGACGAATAAAATCTTTTGCCAGAAAAAAATATTTTACAACTGATAAATCAACTTTTAATCCCCGGTTTTTTCAGTAGTCAAATAATCTGTACGTAATATTACTATTGAAAAACAAAACCAATTGTATAAAATTCCACGTTGTTGAAATTTAGTAGCTTTTGTTCTGTGTGGCCTTTTACATTTGTTTACTTTTCAAATGCAATGTCCTTTTAGCGTACTGTAACCTTAATTTATTTATCAATTCAAAAAAAATTTTTTTATGAAAAAAAGATTACTTTTTTTCGGCGGGTTCCTGTGTGCCATAGGAATAATATCCTGCCAAAAAAGCATTAAGAATTCAGATCTGGAAAGCTCAGAAATCAGTGGGTCTTTTAGTCAAAATTCTAATCTTCAGCAGGAGTCAAATTTTTTCGATCCATCCGGGTTGATTTCGCCCAGCCAGCATGGAAAGTTAGATACGTTGCAAAAAGGATTTAAGTTCACAGAAGGCCCGGCTGTAGATAAACAAGGGAATGTGTTTTTTACAGATCAGCCTGACGACAGGATTTATAAATGGAATGTTGTTACCGGTCAGGCTACATTGTTCCTGCAGGGAACAGGACGTTCAAATGGCATGGCATTTAATAAGGCGGGTCACCTGATATCCTGTGCAGATATGCATGGAGAACTATGGAAAATACTTCCAAATGGCAGCCATACAGTGCTGGTGAATAATTATAATGGAAAGCTTTTAAATGGCCCCAATGATGTCTGGATTAACCCGGTTAACGGTGGCATGTATATAACCGATCCCATGTTTCCAAGGGGGTATTGGGATAATTCAGATCCACGCAAAGCAAATAACCCGGGCTGGCCTCCCGTTTATTCAGATCAGGGATCCGGTATTGCAGGTCATGTTTATTATCTCGCTTCCGGAAGCAATACGTTGGTAAGAGTTACTGGATCTTTTCCGGGCTGGAATCCTCAAACTGCCTGGCCAAACGGGATAGTAGGTACGCCTGATGGTAAGAAGTTATACGTAAACAAGTGGAGTTATGACGGATCAGGAGGTATTTGGGTATTTGATATAAATACTAATGGAACACTTTCCAATATGCAGCCATTTGTACCCGGTTTGAATTTCTGCGATGGTATGTCAATGGATGAAAAAGGGAATGTTTATGTAAGCACTAACCAGGGAGTGGTGGCGTATGATCCGGCAGGAAATAAAATACTTGCCATTCCTACCGGCGGGGGGTCCACAAATAATGTTTTTGCAGGCCATAATAATAAACTGTTATTCATTACTGGTGGCGGCCCTACTTCTCCTCCATTCCCTAATAATAACGACAGGATTATGTCTGTAAAAATGAATGTAAAAGGTGTTGAAAAATTCTGAAAGGATAACGGATCATTTTTTACGATAGCCTGTTTCGGCATATTTCAGTTATATCGTTTTAACAAGGCTGGCTTTTGAAAAAAGGCCAGCCCTTTTTTTGCAGTGCAGCTCATAATAGCTGGTGAAACAGCCTGAAAAAAATGTAGGTGAAAACTGTTTTGTTTTTTTTAATTGATCAGCATTTCAATTTTTTAATGCAGGTCTTTTGTTCGGCTTCAGGCTTAATTTTTTTAAACCCTGCTAATTTCATTTTAAGTTTTCTTGCTTCACCCTGAACCAGTCAAAATCAACAAAGCCTCCTGTTTGTTTAGTGGCGTAATTAAACAATGTAAAACGATACCCCATAAAATGAGGAAGTGTGTACGTCATTTTTAACTGGCTGCCTATCGGGTTCCATGTTTTTCCATCAAGACTATAAAAAAAATCAGCCACATCTTTTTTATCTGTAAAATCACATTCAGCCTTGAAATAAACTGTTTGCCGGTAAAGAGGTATCGCTTGTGCTTCCACCGGTGTTCCGCTGCTGTTGTTGATCATTACAATAGTTTTGCTTTCTCCGTTTACCCGTACTCCCACAAGGCCATAGTTTTTTTGTAAAAGGGCCAGTCCGGCAACATCGCCATCTTTCATATTTGAAACATCAAGCGATGTTGAACCTGTACATACTGGTCCAATAGTTCGTTGTGTCAATGAATTTTTGGCCAATAAAAAGCTGGTATCCAATCTGCCGGTGGTAAGTCGTAAATAACCGGGTCTTTTCGTAAGCGACCATAAGTTATTATCGGGATTATGATTCCACTGCCAAACCAGGGGCAATGCCGCCTCGCCTTTTTTCCGGCTAAACTCATCTGATGCAACCATGCCGGGTATTAAACTTTTGTTGGCAGGCAGGTTTAATTTTTCAGGAACTTTTCCATCAACACCGAATACCGGCCAGCCATCCTGCCACTTTACCGGTACGAGATAGGGAATACGGCCAACAGCCCCAAAGTCACGAAACAAATAAGCATACCATGTTCCATCAGGTTTATCAATCAAACCACCTTGCGCCACACCGAGATCCTGTAAAGCAACTCTTCCTTCCCAGGGCCCTGTAAGTTTATCAGCCCGGTGAATGACCACCGTTCTCATTCCACCTCTTGGCCAGGTAATATTAAAGAGATAATATTTTCCTTTTACTTTAAACAGTTGAGAGCCTTCACCCAAACTACTTGCTCCAACACCCTGGCTTGGTGCAGTTGCATCTTCAATAATCACCATGTTTATTCCTCCATCTTTAATGCCGGATAAATCGTCCTTTAATTCAACAAGCGTCAATTTTTTATTCCCATAAATAAGATAAACTTTTCCATAATCATCAAAAAACAAAGAATGGTCATGCAAAGAAGGACGGAATGAGATCGCTTTCCATGGACCCTTTTCAATATTCTTTGTTGTATAGATATGGGTTTTGCCGCTCGTTGCAGAGAAAGTGGAAACATAAAAAATGCCTTTATGATAACGCAAACTGCTGGCCCATGAACCCCTTCCATAGGTTGATTTTCCATTTTCAAGATTCATGTCATCATTGCTCACCAGCGTATCATAACAATAACTGGCCAGCTTCCAGTTGATAAGATCTTTTGATGACATGACCGGCACTCCCGGGCTCATGTGCATGGTCGTGCTGCTCATATAATAGATATTGCCAACCCGGATCATTGACATATCCGGCACATCAGCAAAGATGACCGGGTTATGTGCCTGCGCCGGCAATTCCCGGTATGCAAGCATTGTAAAACACCACAAGAACTTTTTTATCATTTTTTGTTTGGATTAGAATTATCTGAACCGGTTTTAAATGATATACGAAATTCTATTGTTATTACTTTTTGATTGGTATATCCATCACTGCATGCAGTGCAGGTTTGGGTTGCCGCTGCCTGTCCCACAGCAATGGGTAATTAGTCCTGTTGGGTATCGGGTATCGGTTTTTCCAACTCATTCCGTCATGTACGCCCCATAAGGTTACCCTTGCTATTTTGTCTCTCCGTTCATTGAAGATTTTAAATAATTCAGCATACCTGTCTGCCAGTACTTTTTGCATACTATCAGGCAGCCCTTTTGAATAGGGATCAAAAAACACTTTGAACTCTTCCAGTTGAAATTGCCGGTCAGTCATGCTTTGCCCGATAATCTGTCCTTCTTTGGTTAAGGGAAGCACATCCACATCCAGTTCCGTGATCATTACTTTTACGCCGCAGGCAGCAAACGCATCAATGGCGTCTTCAATATATTTTGTTTTTGGATAATTCAATCCCCAATGGCATTGCATACCGATACCATCAATTCGTATTCCTTCTTTTTGCAGCATCTTTACCATACGGATTATTCCATCTCTTTTTGCCGGACGCCATTCATTAAAATCGTTATAGTATAATTCAGTATTTGGTGCATACTGAGCTGCAAATCTGAAAGCATATTTTACCAGCGTATCACCGTTGCCAAACGCATTTACCCAGGTAGTAGGACGATAATTGCCATCTTCACCAATCACTTCGTTTACCACATCCCATGCATGCACCCGGCCCTTATACCTGCCGGCCACCGCTTCAATATGACTTCTGAGTCTTTCCATCTGATCTTCTTTTGTATTGGGTTTTCCGGAAGCATTTGTAAAAAACCATTCGGGGCATTGGTTATGCCAGACAAGGGTATGCCCGATAATGAACATTTTATTTTTTTTCACCAAATGCAACAAATTCATCAGCAGGTCCCCAATTGTAAACCCCGGGTTCCGGATTAATCAATGCAGCCTTCATTACATTTTCAACCGTTATAGAGTTAAAATGTTTTACAACGATATCCTGGGTAGCTTTATCCCTGCCTGATGTTAGTGCGGGGTTGACAGCTGTGCCGGTAAGAAATGCATCTTTATACACACCTTTTAAAAACTTGTTCTGTGCTATTGACCGGCTGTTAATAAACATAAGGGAAATGCTGATAATACATAAAATAATTTTTTGCATATTTAATACTCCGGTAATATATTAATACTTTTTTTTGTCCCGTAGGGATTTGTGGAGGGTAGTATATGTTCAAGGAACCATTCATGCGTTCCATCGGAACGCCGGGTGTTTGTTGCCAGAGCACCCAACGTTCCTACGGAACGAAAATGACCTGGAATTTTTTTCAAACTCGGCCATAAAGCAGAATTGATGAAAAATAACCTACCTATACTCACATTCTTATATAAATTTCAGCAATCCACTTCAGAAAAATTACCGGAGTATTGAATATTCATATTTGTTTATTTTAAAAAATAATATAGGCTGGCGCTAAAGATGTGTTTTCACCAACCTGATATAATACACCGCCCCGGCCGTATTGCCGGGCAGCGCCTGAAACTTAATACGGATATTATTTTTTCCTCTCAGCATGGATTCAGGAATCCGGTAGGTTATTTCCCGGAACTGCGATTGGTGCCAGCGGCCGGTATTAT
>CAZDUO010000036.1:0-37142 GCA_964508655.1 uncultured Chitinophaga sp.
TTTTCAATCTTGCCTGGGCAGTGGGCACAAGAGATGACACGCCGTTCAACCTGCGTCAATCGAAAATTCATTTCGGGTTTGTGAATTATTTCTGACGAACTTTATAGCATAAAATACCACGAAAGTGGTATTGACTTTCCTTGTTCAGTTATTGTATCTTAATGGTATTGTTGACCATTTAAAAAACTACTATGAAAAAATTGTTTTTCATCCCCCTCCCAAGCGAGGGGTATCTGCGTCGTTTCACTTCTGCTTTTACTTGTGCTTTCATGTAAAAAACTTTCGCTGGAAAAAGAAATAATACTGGAGGAATTTCCAACCGGGTCGCCAATAGGAAGAGGGTCACCGGCTTTTGCATGGAACCTTTGGAAAATGACAATAATTATGATTCTGTAGAATATCAAACCATTTTGGGAAATCAGTTAATTGGCAATCCTTATTCAGTAAGTGTAATGCAGCAGGCTTCAATAAATCTTTATGGACACGCTTCAGGAATTTCGGTAAATAAAAAATATATCAGGTTTCGGCCAATGGATGAGGATCAAATGGATTTATTACTTAATCTTGATATTGAGTTGTTTGATTATCCTCTTAATTATGATGTAATAATAGAAGGTGACTTTTATAAAGATCCCAACATTGGATCGAATGAAAACCCTTGGTTCTATACCGTCGTTGCCCCAGATTTTCAACCGCCAGCAGGAATAATTTATGAATGGCTTGCCGATTTATATGTTCCGGGTCAAGATTTATGGCTTGAGGAAGAAGCTTTTAGGATTACAGGAAATCCAACGACAGATACCTGCAATGGTGTAGAATACAGAATTCCACCATGCCAAAATCCTTTGGACCCGAACTGCGATACAACCAGTACAGGTGGTGGTGGTGGAAATCCTATAAACTTGAGAAGACCGGCAGGTATAATCACAGTATGGGATTCAAACATAGATCAAAATGTACCTGTTAGAAGAGTTAGAGTTGTTGCAAGACGCTGGTTTAGAATTGAAACAGTTTATACGGATGATCAAGGACATTTTCAATGCAATCAACAGTTCAGCAATAGGGTAAATATATTTGTGAAGTTTATTAATAATCATCTTCGTGCAAGTGGTTTGTTTGGAAATTCACTACTTAAGGCATTGTGGCCGATAAAAAGAGGTCTGGGAGTGTTTGCAGGAGATCTTACACGAATTAATCATGTATTCCAAAGGGGCGATAATCCGCCAAGAAGGATTTATCGTCATTGGTGGGCAGCCCAGTTTATGAATGCTTATTTGGAGTTTAATGAAATGGCTGCCGGTCAATTAACAGGCGGTTTGCCAACACAAAAAATGAAAGTTGTATTTACCAGGTTGGGTCTTGCAGGAAGTTCTGGCGTGACGACAATGAGCTCACAACGTCTTAATGCAGGAATGCCCTCCGGTGAGTTTTTTAGATTTTACTTAGCCGAACCGCTGACAAGTATGGGAGCATTTTATTACAACTTACTTTTAAATGGGTTATTATTTAGAAAAATCGATATGGGTTTCGGCTACAGGACAGAAAGCGTTTGGGCCAGTAACCGCGTAAAAGATCTTATGTATCATGAGTTAGCTCATGCAGCTCATTTTAATAAAGTGGGAGATAACTGGTGGAATGATCTTGTCATGGCAGAATCATTCACAATAGTTGCTAATTTTGGAGTTAACAATCCATATGGGGACGGTACAGACGGTCCGCATTCTGAAATAATCAGTGTGGCGGAAAGCTGGGCAGAACATGTGGCGCAGGTATTTTGTGATATCAGGTATACCGGATTCCCAACTTTTAAATTTAATCAGGGAATAACATTTAGTGATGGTCTTCCAACAGGTTTTACAAGCCATTTGAATGCTATGGAAGAATTTGATCCAAGTAGTAATACGGATCCCCATCGATGGATACCTGAAGGGCTTTTTAATGATTTATTTGATGCAAGAAATGAATTCAATCCCATTACTGATGCTGTTAACGGGTATACCAATCAACAGTTCTTTAATGCAATGGATATTGATATCAGGTCAATGCCACAATACCGTGTAAGGCTTCTTGCAGAAAATAATAATAACCAGGCAGCGCAGGTAATAGCATTATTTGGACAATATAATTATTAAGATTATGGTTCGGATTTTCATGCTGGTATGCTTTGGGTATCTTTCAATTTATTCTACATGCAATAAGAGATTAAATTGCAATGTTACCATTTATTCCTTTGAAACAAACATAAAAGCATTTCCTGATTTAGACAGTATTAATATTGGCGATACTATTTGGTTTGAACTAATTTGCCCTACAAAGCTGCGGGATGCTATTTCAGGCACTATGATTGATTATAGGGGCGCTGAAAATTTTGGAATTGCAATAAGAATTTTTGAATTAACAGGCGGAACAGTAAGTGTTCCAGGTGGAGTAGGTGCTGTTTTTGATTTCGACTATAAATTAGTTTTTGGTGAATTCATACCAGATAACCTTTTGCCGAATGAAAATAGGGATTACAAGTTTGTTGAGGTTGGAAATGAATATCGTTTCAAATTGGGAGTAATTCCGAAAAAAAGTGGAATTTTTTCAATTTCTCCAGGGAATGCGGCCAATGTTTATACAAAAAGAAACAAATGCGACAAAGCAAGCTTTTCAATCACTTTTGCCAATACCAATCAGCACTTATATTTTTATGAACAGAACCGACCGGGATATACACCAAGTGAGTATGAGCGAACACATATGTATTGTTTCAAAGTAAAATAAACTTCTATCTAATTTAAAGCACCCAACCGGGTGCTTTGTTTTTTTTTTGCGTACCTCGGCTTTAATACATTTGTACCCTGCATGAAGCACTGCTACCTGATTTTGTTTTGCTGCTTATTCACGGCAGCAATTTTTGCCCAGGCCGGTTCGGCTGTGGCAAAAAAAGACAGTATTAGGAAAGATAACATTCCGGGTAAACTGGATTCATTAAGGATAAAAGATTTCACAGCTATGGCAGATTCTTTATCCTCTATAACAGATAGTTTGCTGCCGAATGATTCGCAGCGGGCATTACTGTCGCCCCATTCGCTGCAGGAAAAAAAGGAAATTAAGGTGTCGGCAATTGATTTTACAAAGGAGGGGGAAAAGAAAAGCTTTACCGGCAAAGAACTTCTTTTTTATTACCTGGTTTTTCTTTTCCTGCTGTTTGGCCTGCTGCGCCGGGCATTTGAAAAATATTTTACCGACCTGTTCCGGGTATTCTTCCGCACCACGCTGAAGCAGAAACAGGTGAGGGAACAGTTGCTTCAGTCGCCACTGCCATCTGTATTTATGAATGGCTTTTTTGTTTTATCAGCCGGGTTGTACATTAATTTCCTGCTGCAGCATTTTCAAATCCCGGTCACAGAAAATTTCTGGCTGCAATACCTTTGGTGTGCCGGCGGGTTAAGTACCATTTATTTGGTAAAATTTATCGGGCTGAAAATTACCGGCTGGCTTTTTAATCTCAAAGAAGCCACCGATTCTTACATCTTTATTGTTTTTATCATCAACAAAATGCTGGGAATAATGCTGCTGCCTTTCCTTTTGCTGCTTGCATTTGCCCGGGAACCCTTGTATAGCGGAGTTCTCGTTTTATCATGGGTTGCTATTGCGTTACTGCTCATTTACCGGTTTATTTTATCGTACCAGGCAGTACGTAAAGAGGTAAAGCTCAACTCTTTTCATTTCATTTTGTATGTATTTGCATTTGAGTTGATACCCCTGCTGCTGATTTACAAGTTGTTAATGGTAATTTTTTAAAAGAACTTATTAACTTTGCGCTCAACTTTAGCCGAACCAGTATGGTAAAAAACGGGAAAGCTGAGACATCAGCCAAGCAAGTGAAAAGGATTCTGATTACCCAACCAAGGCCAGAAAGCGATAAATCGCCGTACTACGAATTATCAAGAAAGTATAATCTCGAACTTGAATTCCACCCCTTCATTCGACTTGAACCGATTCCGGGAAAAGAATTCCGCCGCCAGAAAATTGAAATCCAGAATTACACTGGTGTCATCTTTACCAGCCGCAACGCTATTGACCATTTCTTCCGCACCTGCGAAGAACTGAAAGTGAATGTATCGCAGGATACCAAGTATTTCTGCATCACCGAAGCAGTGGCTCTTTACCTTCAGAAATTTATTTTGTACCGGAAAAGAAAAGTTTTCTACGGCGCCGACGGTACAAACAAAAGCCTTTTTGAAGTAATCAATAAGCACAAGAGCAACGAAAAATTTCTGTATGTGTGCTCCGAAAACCAGCAGGACAACGAAATCTGCAACTGGCTGAAGGCAAACAACTGCGAATTTGTGCTGGGCTTTATGTACCGCACCCTCAGCAACGATGTGAAAGAAATACTGGCCGGCAAAGAATATGATGTCATTTGTTTCTTTACTCCCAGCGGCGTAAAGAGTCTTTTTGACAATCTGCCCAAGTTTAAACAAAACGGAGCAGTAATAGGCGCTTTTGGCAGCAATACAATGCGGGCAGTGGAGGAGGCAGGACTTACTCTTGACATTAAAGCTCCGCAACCGCAGGCGCCCAGCATGGTGGCAGCCCTGGAACAATACATCCTGGCAAGCAAGAAAAAATAAAATTATTACTGAAAAAACCTGGGGCGCCGAAATGGGCGCCTTTTCTTTTTGCTGAAAGTTAATTGTGCGAACTTCACCGGCAATATGCATCGGTTTACCAATAAACTAATTGCAGAAACAAGCCCCTACCTGCTACAGCATGCCCACAACCCGGTGAGCTGGTACCCATGGGGTGAGGAAGCGCTGGAACTTGCACGAAAAGAAAACAAACCCTTGCTGGTTAGCATCGGTTATTCGGCATGCCACTGGTGTCATGTTATGGAAAAAGAAAGCTTTGAAGACGAAGCTACAGCCCGCATCATGAACGATTATTTTGTAAACATTAAAGTTGACCGTGAAGAAAGACCCGACCTTGACCATGTGTACATGGATGCAGTGCAGGCCATGACCGGCAGTGGCGGCTGGCCGCTGAATGTTTTTTTAACTCCCGAATGCAAACCTTTTTACGGCGGTACTTATTTTCCGCCCCGCAGAGCATTCAACCGCCCTTCGTGGCAGGAAGTGCTGCTGGGCGTAAGCCAGGCTTTTCGTGAACGACGACATGAAATAGATGCACAGGCAGAAAATCTAACTGAACATCTTATTCAATCCAACGCTTTCGGATTGACGCAGGCGCCTGAAACAAATTTTTTTACAAAAGAAAAAACCGATGAAACCTTCCAAAACATAATGAAGACTGCTGATAGAGTGTGGGGAGGTTTTGGCCGGGCGCCCAAGTTCCCGCAGACATTCGTTATTCAATATTTGCTGCGGTATTTTCATGTTAGTGAAAACAGGGAAGCCCTTCAGCAGGCGCTGCTCAGTATTGATAAAATGATTGACGGCGGTATTTACGACCAGGCGGGTGGCGGCTTTGCCCGCTACTCTACTGATACCGAATGGCTGGTTCCACATTTTGAAAAAATGCTTTATGATAATGCGCTGCTTTTATCCGTCATCAGTGAAGCATACCAGGTTACCGGCAGGCAACGGTACAAAGAAGTGATTGATGAAACCGTTCAGTTTGTCAGACGGGAGATGATGAATGATGAATCAGGATTTTATTCAGCACTTGATGCCGACAGCGAAGGCGAGGAAGGGAAATTTTATGTGTGGGATTTTGAAGAATTATATAAGCTGCTGCAGCAAGATGCCGCTATCTTTTGCCAGTTCTTCGATATCACCGCCAAAGGAAACTGGGAAGGGAAAAACATTCCCTGGAGAAAAATGAGTGAAGAAGTTTTTTGCCGGGAAAAAAATATACCGGCCGGTGAGCTGCGTAGAATCATCAGCCAGGGCAAAAAAATTTTGCTTGAAAACCGCAGCCGGAGAGTAAGACCGCAAACCGATGATAAAATTCTGCTCGGCTGGAATGCCCTGATGAATACAGCGCTCAGCAAGGCTTTTGCCGCCACCGGTAATGAAGCGTACCTGCAACTGGCCAAAAGCAATATGGAGTTTTTGCTCAGCAAATTTTCAAAAACCGGCTCAGATGATTTTTTTCACAGCTGGAAGAATAATACAGCAAAACAGCCAGCCTTTCTTGATGATTATGCTTTTCTCATCCAGGCTTTGATTCAACTACAGGAGGTTACGGGTGAAACACGGTATCTGGATCAAGCCAAAAAAATATCTGAGTATGTGCTTGAGCAGTTCAGTGACCCGGAAACAAATCTTTTTTTTTACACCAACAAAACCCAGGGCGATATCCTGCTGAGGAAAAAAGAAGTTTATGATGGGGCCCAACCTTCGGGCAATGCCGTGATGGCTGATAATCTTTACCGCCTATCGCTTTATTTTGACTTGCCCGGATGGAAAGAAAAAAGTTTGAAGGCTGTCAGTTCATTGGCAAAAGCCATCTCCCGGTACCCCACTTCATTTGGCGCCTGGGCCGGCCTGCTGCTCGAAATAACAGAAGGTACTTTTGAGATTGCCATTGTAGCCCGACAGCCAGCCCCTGTACTTTCGCAGGTACTTAACCACTACATTCCGCATAAAATAATAATGGCCGGCTACGATGAAAGCAGCCCTTTTCCACTTTTGTACGGTAAGAAAGCAGGCGATGAAGTTGGCATTTATTTATGCCGGAATTATGCCTGCCACAAGCCTGTTTCAGGCGTTGCAGAATTGATGCGGCTAATTGGGTCTAAATAATTAAAAATTAGTTGGTAGGATATACAATAACGAAGCCCGAAACCCGTTAGAACTTTTACCTCGTAAATGAGGCTTTGGTTTAATAAAAATAAATACTATCCTTGTGTTTGCGTTATTTTCAAAATCTTATATTTGTCCTTTACCCTTTAAGTGTATGAAAATGAAAAACCTTTACAGTTCCCTCCTGCTTTTGGCTGCCATCAGTGTGCTTGCCGGTTGCGGTATATTGGGTAAGAAAAAAGATAAAGGCACAAGCCTTCCCAACGATGGCCAGGTGCATGGTGTATCGCTGGGAGGCAGGTATGTTTTACCAAAGCCCCCGGGCATGGTTTATATTCCGCAGGGAACTTTTCATATGGGCCCCAGTGACGAAGACCCCGCCTATGCTTTCAGCGCAAGAAACCGTTCCATTTCTATCAGTGGTTTCTGGATGGATGCCACTGAGATTACCAACAACGAATACCGCCAGTTTGTACACTGGGTTCGTGATTCAGTAGTCGCCACCGAACTTAAATATATTAAGACCGGGAAAGACGGGAATGAATACGTGGATTGGGCAAAAATGAAAACAGTAAAATGGAATGACCCGAAATTCCTTGAGCAAATTGGACAGACTCCCCTGGTACTGCCGCCCGATGACAGAATTTTCAATACGGTAGAGCTGGATCCCCGGAAACTGGTTTACTTCCAGAAAGTTTTCAACCTGAAAGAAGCTGCTAAACGTGAAAATGCCAATAAGCCGAGATCCATGTTTATTGACACAATCAAGGTGGCTATTTACCCCGATACTCTTGTTTGGATTCGTGACTTTGCCTACTCCTACAACGAGCCGATGACCAAACGTTATTTCAATCACCCTGCTTTCGGCAATTACCCGGTGGTTGGTGTCGACTGGAAAATGGCCAATGCATTTTGTGCATGGAGCACTCATTTGCTTAATTCATTTCTTTATTCCAAAAACAGGTCGCAGGAATCTGATTTCCGTTTGCCCACCGAAGCCCAATGGGAATACGCAGCCCGTGGTGGTCGTTCGCAATCCATGTTTCCCTGGGGTAATTATTACCTGAGAAATAAGAAAGGTTGCCTGATGGCCAATTTCAAACCCGGCCGTGGTAATTATCCTGAAGACGGAGGTTTTTACACTGTTCGTGCCGATGCCTACTGGCCTAATGATTTCGGACTGTACAATATGGCAGGCAATGTAGCCGAATGGACCTCTTCCATTTTCTATGAAGGTTCATTTACCTTCCAGCACGACCTGAACCCCGATGTTCGCTGGAATGCCAAGGATACTGATCCTCCCCTGATGAAGCGAAAAGTAATCCGCGGCGGAAGCTGGAAAGACGTAGGCTATTACCTGCAGACAGGAACCAGGACTTACGAATATCAGGATTCAACCAAATCTTATATCGGTTTCCGCAGGGTAATTGACTTACCTGCTGCTCCTCAAAAAGGACGCAAAAGATAATTGAAGCGCAGATCAGCTTGTTAATTCAGATACTTACCAGTAACTAACTTGCCGGATATTTAAAATCTTTTATAACCTATAAAACGAACCCGTTATGCTGTTCTTTAAAACACACAGAGGTCAGGTAGTCCTCAACTTTATTTTTGCATTTTTTGCTGCCGTGGTAATTCTCGGGGCATTGTTTAAAATCCGTCACTGGCCTGCAGCCGACTTCATGATTACATTGGGTCTGGGTGCTGAGGTCGTTGTTTTTTGTGTGATGGCCTTCATGGTACCTCCTCCTGAGGAGCCGCACTGGCAGCGTTATTTTCCGGATATCAATGTACACCCGGATCTTGATCCCAACTTTAAGCCCACTCCGCTTACTTTACCCGGGGCCAATGGTAACCCGGCCCTTACCAAGCTGGAAGATATGCTTACCGCAGCGGACATCACACCGGCCAACCTCGGCCGCCTGAGTGAAAATTTTAAAAAGCTCGGCATCACCGTGGATAAAATGAGTGATGTGGGTGATGCCATATCGGCAACCAACGATTATACGGCCAAAACCCGCGAAGCTGCCCAGGCAATAATGCAAATGAAAGAAGCTTATGCCAGCGCATCCAATACGGTTCAGCATTTCAATAATGCGGCCGAAGACACCAGGCATTTTCATGAACAGGTGCAGACGCTTACCAAAAATCTTTCTTCGCTCAATACCATTTATGAACTGGAGCTGCAGGATACTAATAATCACCTGAAGGCCATGAACAGGTTTTACAACAACCTGGTACAGGCTTCTGAGGCCATGTCGGGCAGTGTGGATGATGCCAAGAAAGCCCACGACCAGATTGCTGCACTGGCAGGCAACCTGGGCCGCCTGAACCAGATATACGGTAACATGCTCAGCGCTATGCAGGGCAGGGCATAAAAAGGGTTAACAAGATTTCGTTTTAAAGAACACGAAATCCGTATCCGTGATTTTTTTTGACACCATTAGTTAATCGTTCCGCCACAGGCGGAGCATCAAAACCATAAACATCATGGCTTTACCACGTGAACCACGGCAAAAGATGATCAATATGATGTACCTGGTACTGACAGCGCTGCTAGCACTGAACGTATCATCGGAGATCCTCAATGCCTTTAAAACGGTAAATAACAGTCTGGAAAAGACGAATGAAGTTGTCGCTGCTTCTACGCAGGAAGTAATGACTTCGCTAAAAGAAAAGATGACGGAACCGGGAACCGCTGATCGGGCTAAAATATGGTACCCCAAAGCTCAGCAGGTACAGAATTATTCTAAAGAATTGTATGAATATATCGACGGGCTGAAAAAAAGAATTGCATCTATTGCAAAATATGACGCGGCTTCCGGCAAGGACCGGGGAGTGGATAACCTGGAGGCAGCCACCCATGTAATGGTGGAAAAAGGAGCAGGGAAGGAACTCAAGCAGAAGCTGGAGGAATATAAAAAGAATATTTTCAATATCGATCCGGATGTAGCTAAGTATTTTGCCATTTCACTGCCCATAAACACGGACATGCCTAAAACAAGAACCAAGAGCAACAGAACGTGGGATGCAGCTTATTTTCATATGGTACCAACTGTGGCAGCGCTTACCATTCTCAGCAAGTTTCAAAATGATGTAAAGACTTCGGAAAATAAGGTTGTTACTTTTTGTCATGAGCAGGTTGGGAAAGTTAAATTGGTACCAGATGCATTGGCAGCATTAGCAGTAGCAAATTCAACCAATGTGTTACCTGGGCAGGAAATAGAGATAATTGCTGGCGTAGGGGGATTCAGCAAAGCTGTTGCTCCTACAATTACAATTGGCGGTCAAAAAATTCAACTAAGTGAAGATGGAGCGGCGCATTATAAGTTCAAAGCTGAGGGGGTAGGAGATCGCTCTATTCCCGTAGTCATCACCTATACTGACCAGGACGGTAACAAAAAAGAAATACCCAAAACGATTCAATACACAGTTGGTCAATCCAACGCTGCCGTGCAGCTTGATAAAATGAATGTATTGTTTATCGGGGTTGACAACCCGGTAACCATTTCAGGAAGTGGTGATGTAAACCGCCTTAAAGTAGGTATTTCAGGTGGCGGCGGTACATTGACTAAAAACGGCGGCGGGTATATTGCCCGTGTAAACCAGGAGACAGACAATTGCATTATCAGTGTAACTACTCCTGACGGCAAAACTACACCGGTACGATTCCGTGTCCGCTCAATTCCCGACCCCACACCGATGATTGGCCAGATTGAAAGCGGCGACATACCTGCCAATTATTTCAGAACTCAGGCAGGCGTCAGGGCTTATGTAAAGAATTTCTTTTACGAAACACAGTTCAATGTTACCAGTTTCCGCATCACCGGCGATGGAAACGGCTTTGAAGAAGGCATTGACGAAGCCAGCAACACCGGCGCAGTTTGGAACGAAGCAAAGCGCATCATTAATAAAAGCCGCCCGGGTTCTTACATTTATATTGACAATATTTATGCAATAGGTCCGGATGGCAGAAGAAGAAAGCTGACACCGCTAATTTATAATCTGAAATAAAAGAGCAATGAGATACACGTTTTTTAAATGTATAATGCTGGCCGCAGTGCTGCTGTCCGCAGTAAGTGCCGATGCCCAGCGCCGTGGAAGAGGAAGAACGACAACACAGCAACCCCAGGATACCGTCCCTGTTCAGAATGTTCAGCAGGTAACCAACCCGGCAGAAACGGGGAAATATAACCCCTATGGCAACATTCCCATAAAAATGGCGCCGGCAGTAGGAGGATTTAATGATACAACCAAAATATCGTTGCGCAATGACGGGGCTACAATAAAGGATGTATTTAAAGAACGAATTCCGCTTACCTATGAATTTTTGCGGGCCGACGATGCCCTGTATACACAACGGGTGTGGAGAGAAATAGATATACGTGAAAAAATAAACCTGCCGTTCCGCTACCAGGCCAATGATGATAACGGCGACCAGCGCTTTGTAAGCATACTGGTAAATGCAGTAAGACAGGAATTGAAAAAAGGAAACGCCATTGCTTTCAGCGCCGAAGATGACCGCTTTACCACTTTTCTTGATTCAGCCGCGTTTGAAAAAGCACTGGGTGGCGATAATGTGTGCGATACGCTGCCCGTGTACAACATTTATGACCCCACAAAGATTGACAGCTTTGTAGTTACCTGCCCCAAGCTTAACCCTGATGATATTGTAAAGTTCAGGATAAAAGAAGAATGGGTATTTGACCGTGAAGCCAGCCGTATGTTTGTAAGAATATTGGGCATTGCTCCCTGCAAAACCCAGTTTGCACCGGATGGCAAAACTGAAAGAGGCGTTTCCCCTTTGTTCTGGATTTATTACCCCGATCTCAGGGGCGTGCTTGCCCGGCACGAAGTGTATAATCCGAAAAATATGGGTATCAGCCGCATGACATGGGAAGAATTATTAGAAGCAAGAATGTTCAGCAGCTACGTTGTAAAATCTACTCTTGACAACCCGATGAATAAGTTTTTAAGAACACTTATTAACGATCCGATTCTTCGCCTGCTTGAAGGTGAAAACATTAAGGATAGGATTTTCAATTACGAGCAGAATCTCTGGTCGTACTAATATTATTAATCGTAAATCTACTAACAACAGTCCCGGTTTAACCGGGGCTGTTTTTTTTATGTTGCAATAGAACTGAATCTTGAAAAACAGAGTAAAAAATACCCTGTAGCGGGTATAGGAATTGTCAATATTTGTTGTACTTTTATTTCGGTTTTTCATAGGATATTGGATTTTAAAAACGGGGCTGGATTTCTATCCGGGCCCCATTTTTTTACCCCCTGTCCTTAAAGGGGATTCGGAACATGCCTGAGAATTTATGCCTGCCTACTTCGTTCGAAATAATCTTTCAGAATCTTTGCTTTTGATTTTCCGACTATAGACGCTAATGCCTCCCTGGTTTGTTGTTTGATATTATTAACAGACCGGAATTGCTTCAACAACTGGTTCGCCGTTTCTTTGCTGATACCTTTTATTTCTTCCAGTTCGTTTTTAAAAGTGCCTTTGCTTCTTTTCCTGCGGTGAAAGCTGATGCCAAAGCGGTGCACCTCATCCCTGATGCGCCTGATAAGTTTCAGGCTATCGCTTTTGAAAGGCAGCTTTATGGATTCTTTATCACCGGTAAAGAAAATCTCTTCTTCATTTTTAGCCAGCCCTATGAGGGTAGTTTTATTTGAAGCATTCAATTCATGCAACGCTTCCGATGCAGCGCTTAGCTGGCCTTTTCCTCCGTCAATAATCACCAGTTGCGGCCAGGGAAGATTTTCTTCCAGCACTCGTTTATACCGGCGGTAAACGGCTTCCTTCATCGTGGCAAAATCATTTATTCCTTCTACCGTTTTTACATTGAAATGCCTGTAATCTTTTTTACTTGGCTCCCCGTTTTTAAAACAAACCATGGCCGACACCGGGTAGGAGCCCTGGAAATTTGAATTGTCAAAGCACTCGATATGTAAAGGCACGTGCGGCAATAATAAATCAGCCTGAATCTTTTTCAGCAAATCCAGTTTATCCTCCTCTTTTTTATCCAGCTTCAGTCTTTGTTTCTGCCCCAGTTCTTCAATAAAATAGCGGGCATTTTTTTCGGAAAGCTCCAGCAGTTTTTTTTTGTCGCCGCCTTTGGGTACGGTGATGGTGATTTCTTTTTCAGGGTAATCAATGGAAAAAGGAAGAATGATTTCTTTGGCCGTGCTGTGAAAGGAGCTGCGCAGCTGCCCTACTGCAAACGCAAGAATCTCTGCCTCGGTTTCGTCAAGAAAATTTTCAGTAAGAATGGTTTTGGTTTGCACAATGGTGCCGTTTTGTACCATCAGGTAATTGATATAAGCTTTGTCATCGGATTTTACAACGGAAAACACATCCAGCTCCGATAGCCGGGGATTGGCCACCACCGATTTTGCCTGGTAATTTTTCAGAAAATCAATTTTCTTTTTTATCACTCCTGCTTTTTCAAACTCCAGCTTTTCGGACAGTTGTTTCATTTCTTCTTTGAAATGACTAATGACAGGATTCAGGTTCCCTTTCAACAGGTTTTTTAGCTGTTCAATGCCTTCCCTGTAATCTTCCGCTGTCTGCAAGCCCTCGCAGGGGCCCTTGCAGTTGCCAAGATGGTATTCAAGGCAAACCTTGAATTTCTTTTTTTCAATATTTCGTTGCGTAAGGTTCAGCGTGCAGGTACGCAGGGGAATTGTGAGCCTGATGAAACCCAGCAGCTCCCTTACTTTTTGCACCGAGGTATAAGGACCGAGGTATTCAGAACCGTCATCAATCAGCCTGCGGGTGAGAAACACTCTCGGGAACGGTTCATTTTTTATAATAATAAAAGGATACGACTTATCATCTTTGAGATTAATATTAAAACGGGGCTGGAATTTTTTTATCAGCGAATTTTCCAGGAAGAATGCATCCTGCTCCGAATTGACAATGGTAAACTCGATGTGGTGAATGCGCCTGACCAGTTCATGGGTTTTGTAGCTCACCATGTTTTTATTGAAATAAGAGCTTACCCGCTTGCGCAGATCTTTTGCCTTGCCCACATACAGCAGTTCCCGGTTGCTGTCGTAGTATTTATAAATGCCCGGTTGCCGGGGAATTGTTTGAACAATATTTTGAAACTCAGTTGCTGTCATTTCTTGTACAATAGTAGCTGCACACAGTAATTATTGCCATTCCACCTTGATGATTTTTGATTTTTCCACTACCTTCTCCGATCGGGAAATATAAGCTACCTGGAAAAACCTGTCCACCTGCCAGAACAACCGCTGCTGCGACAAGCTATCATTACCTGTCAAATAGCGGTCAATGTAGATACTTTGCACCTTGCCGTTATTTATATCGTCGAGGCCCACAATGATAATTTGCTTTTGTATTTCCGCATCTTCATCTTTGGCGGTGCTGGTAATGCTAAGGATATTTTGCTCTGCATCCAGCAGGCGTTCTTCTTCATAGCTGTTTCTGAATTTATCTTCAGCAATATCGGGCAATGAGAGAAAAACAGAAGCATAATACCTGATATCTTCCCTCTGTAGCCAGGTAGTATCGGCATGTCCGTTTTCCATTTCATATTTGGTTACCTGGTAAAGCGAAGTGTCAAGATGATTCAGCTGGCCTTTGATGATGGATAGGGCTGATATAGCCGGCTCTTCCGGTTTTTTACTTTTCATTTTGCAGGCAGCAAGAGAAAATAAAATGACAATCACCGGGTACAATTCTTTTTTCATGCCATAAATTTAAATGAAAACAGTTCCCAAAAGCAATTATCCCGGCAGTTGAATGCAGCCGGGATAATTTGTGAAAACAGCACAGTTAGTATCGGTTACTGTTTTTTGTTGAGGGTAGCTCCCACTTTTAGCCCGATGGCAAATAAATTCTCTTTTACAGGATACCCGCTTACAAAACTTGAAAGGTGCTGGTAACGAAGATGCGGGCCGGCCTGCCATTTTATTCTGCCGGTACTGTACGAAACAAATGTTCCTATGCCGGTGCTAATGTTCCAGCGGCGCATCAGGTCAGGAAATTTTGCATAGTTTTTATAATCGCTTGAAATCAGGTAGGCCCTGTCACCGATAACATATGTTGGCTGCACGGTGCCGCTGATTCCCCAGGTGATATTCTTTTTCTCAGCAAGAATAATTTCGGCGCCTACCGGGAAAGCTACCTGGAAATAAAAGTTCTCCAGCCAGTTGGGTGTATTGCCGTTGAAGTTCCGGTAGTTGGTTAATGCGGCCAGAGAATCCGTATAGTACCCGCTGCTGATTGCTACAGTTGCAATCTCTGTGGGATGGGTGTATGCCCGTATGCCGTACCGGTTGATATTGAATTGGAAACCGGTTTTCAGAGAAAACCTGTTATTGACACTGTAACGGCCTTCAATACCCAACTCAAGACCCATGGCTGGTTTGTGTGTCACTACATTGTTTACATCAATGTACTGTGAGTAGCTAAAAGCGCCATACCCGTTTGAGTTTTTATTTTCTGAGAGCTTCCTGTAACTTATGCTTGGTGTAAAGTAAACCTGGGCTGTAAACCGGGCCTGCTTTTTCGTAACTATAACCGGCGCATTTTGCGAAGCCAGCGCCAGCAGAGTTTCAGTTATCTTCTTTTGCGTTTCTTCATCCACAACCGATTGCCCAGCCAGTGGGGTTTCAATTACTACATCGGGAACTGTTGTTTCTATTGTCAACTGGCTTTTTGAATCGTGAGCTGCGAGATTGAGTGTTGATTGTTCTGTGTCAACCGGGTAATTTCCATCATCTGTATTTTCAACCGCTTCACCCGTTTCAGTTGTCAGATTATTTTTTATTAAAGTTTCATCAGCCTGTGCATTTAATGAGGCGATGGAAACTGTTTTCGGGCGGGTCAATGAATTTTTATTTCCGGAAACGGGTGCAGATGTTTCTTCTGCCTGGCGAATAACACCTGTCATGTCATGCTGTATGATTGACGGGGTAAGCCGGGTGTTGTTTTCCGCTGAAGAAATTGACTTTTTATCAGTGGAATTATTAAATACTATTAAGAAAACTACCGAGGCAGTCAGCAGCAACAGCAATGTGGTAAAGCCATACCAGATACGGCGGGTATGCAGTGCAGAGTGAATTCCTTTCCAAACCTTTTCGGAGGGATACATCCGGTATTGGTTGGCATTCTCTCTCAGCAGTTTCTCAAATTCTCCATTGTTGTATTGTCTCTCCATAAACCAGTCGGTGATTCAGGATCGGATTAATAAATTTTTACCGGCTGCCTGCCAATGCCGCCCAATCAGGTTGCGGCTTCGGCTTCTGCAGTATTTTTTTTCTAATCAGTATTTCTTCCAGCATTGCTTTGGCCCTCGTGTACTGGCTGCGGCTGGTGCTTTCCTCAATATCCAGCAACATTGCAATCTCACGATGGGTGTAGCCTTCAATAGCGTATAAATTAAGAACTGTGCGATAACCCAGCGGCAGCAACCGGATGCATTCCACCACCTGCTTGGCTTGTATGATGGAGGGCACCATTTCTTCTCTTACCTGCAAGCCGCTTGCATGAATGATGTCCACGCTTTCATTGAACTTCTTGTTTCTCTTCAGGATATTGATGCAGGTATGTACGATGATTCTTCTTATCCACCCTTCAAAAGCTCCCCTGTTTTCGAATGTGTGTATTTGCAGAAAAACTTTGATGAAACCTTCCTGCAACATGTCTTCAGCATCTTCACGGTTATGAGCGAAGCGATAGCAAACTGCCAGCATCTTTGGGCTGTACCGATTGTACAGTTCCCGTTGAGCTGTGGCATCATTTTTTAAACAGCCTTGTAAAATGGCTTCCTCGGTCATAACCGCCGTTTGGTTGCCTGTAAATTAGACAATTTTTACATTCAAAAGCTGCACAAAAATGTAAATTTTAAGGCTATAAATTCCCCGCCCCCCCCCTTTACTGACATTAAAAAGCGTGGTGGGGATAATTAGTTGTTTAAAAGGATGCCCGCAGGGCAATAATGTAGTTCCTGCCCGGGGCAGAAATACCCGAGGCAAAATGCCGGTAGTTGCGATCCAATATATTTTCTATGGCAAACTGGAGCCGGAGTATTTTGCTTATAGAAAAACTATTTCGCCAGTTCAGTGTAAACCAGGATGGCGAGCCATCGGGTGTGGCATACTGCTGGTTGTCTTCACCATCAGGGTTATAGTTTTTTATTCTTTTCCACCCGTTGAACAGCGAATAAACCTCGGTTTCAAATTTCGGATGCCCGTATTTCAGGCTGGTTTTGCCATACACCGGTGGTATATGATCCTGCGGAGTCTTGCTGCCGTTGTCATTTTTAAACCGGCCGTAGGTATATGTTATCGTTGCAAAAAAAGAAAGCTTTTTGGTGAAATCAACCTGGATGTTTGAGTTAAAACCATAGGTGTAAGCTTTTTTTACATTTCGGTTAGCATACACGGCAGCGGTTACGCCGTTGTATTGTATTGAATCATGGCCATTGAGCTGAAAAGGCGCCAACCCGATTGCATTCCGGAACAACGTATAAAAACCGGTGAATTCGAATTTTATTCTTTGAGCAATTAATTGTGTGACCCCAAGGTCAATGTTATAGGTGTATTCGGGTTTTATACCGGGGTTAGGGATAATTACTCTTTTTAATGCTGTGTTTGATTCAAATATTCTTGCCAGGTCGTCAATATTCGGATTGCGGAAACCGGAAGAAAGACCTGCCGTAAAACGGAATTCTTCCGAAGGCAGGTAAACGAGCCCCAGGTTGCCGGTAACAGCCACATTGTTTTGTTTTATTTCAGTAAATGGCAGATTAAAGAAAGAATTATCAGCAATGGTTGAATGCAGGAAAACTGCATTTATCCTGACGCCGTCGTTCAGAATGATTTTACCATCATTCAGTTTTACCAGGTGCTGGGCATACACCCCGAAATAATTCATTTTGTTTTTTCCATTGGGATACCGGCTGTCAAGCGCTGACACAGTGCCTGTTTGCAGGTTGGTTCTGCCGGCAGTTGATTTAACATCATTCAGCTGCCCATCGGCTCCGATGGTGATTTCGTGGTTCTTCCATTTTTTTCTGGCATCAAAAATAAACCCCCATATTTCCAGCTGCTCTTTTCTTTTATCAAAGCGGTCGTAGCGACGGTACTCCCGCTGGTGCCTGCTTTCTTCAATGTTCTGGTAGTGGACATTCATCCGCAATTGGTTAAAAAAGCCGGTTGAAATGACATTCATTTCATAAGCAGCCATCCACCTGGTTTGCGGACCGTAGTACCATTCTGCAAAGCGAAGTGTTCTGTTTCGTTCCTCCTGCAGCCGGTCGTACCGCGGCACGCGGGATGAATGGGAGTGCTGCAGGTTGAGTGAATGTGAAATCTTTTCCGATTGCCTGAACAGGAATTTCTGGGTTAAATCCCATTGTTTATAGCCGGAAAATTTCTGTACCCGGTCGTCCGGATTATTTACAATAGAATCCATTCCATTGATGCCGGCAATGTACCGGATGCGCCTGCCGAAGCCCGGGTACTTATCAGGGTAATTGTTTCCCATTTTCAAATCGCCGAAATAACTGTAGGTATAGGATTGCAGCCAGCCGAATCTTTTTCCCCCGGTACTTAAATTGAAATGAACGGTCTTTTCGTTGTTTGCCGAGCTGAAGCGGCCTAACAACATACCGGCAGTACGTATTTTACCGGTGGTTGAAAGCAGCGGCGATTTTGTACGCAGGTGGATCACCCCGCCAAGGGCATCGCTGCCATAAAGCGTGGAAGCAGGGCCATACAACACTTCCACTCTTTCCAGCATGTTTTGATCCACCGTGATTACATTTTGCAAATGACCGGCACGGTAAATGGCATTGTTCATACGGATGCCGTCAATCACCAGCAGCACACGGCTGGCCTCAAAGCCGCGCAGTACCGGGCTGCTGCCGCCCTGCTGGCTTTTTTGTACAAATACATTACCCGAACTGCTGAGCAGGTCACCTGTACTTTGCGCATTGGCAGTGGCAATGGCCCTTGCCGTGATAATGTCTATTTTCTGGTTTACATTTTTTTTCCGCTCGGCAAATTTGTTGGCAGAAACCACCACTTCGCCAAGTGTCTTTTCGCTCAGGGTATCTTCCTGTGCATAGATAAATGAAGAAGCAAGCAGCAAGGCTGCAGGCAGTAAATATTTTTTCATAAACTGTATTGCAGTTACAGTGAAGAAATAATTAATCTTGAAAAAAATATTATAAAGCCTGCGGCGGCGGGGTAAGAATATTGATAAAGGGAGAAGGAATATGCAGAAGGATAAGTATCCCCGTATTATCTGACTTAAGATGTAAAAGACAGGTTTCATCACCCTGTTCGGTGCAGGCCGATTGCAGGCATTGGTAAAGTTGTGCGATTAAATTGCCGCCTTCTTTCTTTTTTTGGTTAATATCATTTTCCAGGCATTGATGCAAAGCCGTTTCTTCCTCATCGAAAAGCCCGGTAAAGGTGTAGTACCCCTTATCGAAACTGTAAGACGTTATGTCGAACATTTTTCCCTGCACCCTGATTTCTTTATGATATTTCACCCACAGCACATCCTTCTCTGCCACCACGATACTGTGCAGCAGCTGCTTTTCCAGCTTTTCTTTCATGGCATGGCGTATGGCCTGTTGTTTCAGCAGGAAAAAAAGACTGAAAGCCACCGGCATAATGCCGGCCAGCAGCAGTAAGGAGGTTATTATTTTTCTGAAAATAAATTTCACGAAATAAATTATTGACCCGGTTGTTTTCTTTTCAGGCTGTCCATAGGGTACATTGATTCCATTGTGACTATTACCGATTGTGCCCAGTCCATCAATTTTGTTTTTTCCGCTTCTGATAGAATGGCATCCTTATGTATCCAGGTGTAAGAGTTCAGCGGCATTTCGCCTTCTTTCACCTGCTCTATCACTTCTTCCAGCTTATGATACTGCACCCGCAAACGCTTATCGGTATATTCTGAAAAATTCAGGTGCTTTTTGCCTTCCAAAATATGTCTGTTCATCCATATGCCCACCGGCTGAATGTTAAAGTACCAGGGATAAACCGAGTTGTTGGAATGACAATCGTAACAGGCTTTTTTCAAAATTGTATTTACATCCTCCGGTATGGAAAATTTTGTGGCAATATGAGTGACGGGTATTCCGGCCTGCAGGTTTTTGGCCGGGGGAAAAAATTGAATAGCTACCAGTGCAATCAGCAATAACCATCCGGTCGTTTTCAGTACTTTTTTCATTCTTGTTTTTATTTTGTTGCTAAATTAATATTTCCCCGGTCATTTCTTTTGGCAGCGGAAGTTGCATCATGGAAAGTATAGTGGGAGCAATATCGCCCAGCTTGCCCGGTTTTATTTTGCCCCGCCACTTATTATCTATAATAAAGAACGGCACAGGATTCATGGTATGCGCCGTATTGGGCGAGCCGTCTTCATTTATCATAAAATCCGAATTGCCGTGATCGGCAGTAAGAAATATGGTGTAACCATTCGCCAACGCGGCGGTTACTATTTTTTCTACACACTGGTCAACGGTTTCTACTGCTTTGATGGCCGCTTCCCATACACCGGTATGCCCCACCATATCAGCATTGGCATAGTTCAGGCAAATGAAATCAGCAGCCCCTTCCGAACCTCCCCCTTCAGGGGTGGCTCTCGAAATCTCCTTTAACAAGGCTTCGGTTACTTCGTAAGCACTCATTTCGGGCTGCTGGTCATAGGTAGCCACTTTGGGTGAAGCGATGAGAATTCTTTTTTCACCGTCAAAAGGTTTTTCCCTGCCGCCGCTGAAAAAGAAAGTGACGTGCGGGTATTTCTCCGTTTCGGCAATGCGAATCTGCTTCAATCCGTGCTGCTGCAGTATTTCGCCCAGTGTATTGTTCAGGTTATCGGTTTCAAAAATTACGTTTACGTTTTTAAATGTTTTATCGTACTCGGTCATGGTGCTGTAGTGCAGCGAAAGTTTTTTCATACCATGCTCCGGCATATCGGTTTGCGTAAGCACCTGCGTGATTTCGCGGCAGCGGTCGGTACGGAAGTTGAAACAGATGACCACATCGCCCTCTTTAACCAGGCCCGGCGGCTGTTGAGCTTCATTCACTATTACTGTAGGTATAATAAACTCATCCGTAATATTTTTTTTATATGAGTTTTCAACCGCCTTCGCTGCATCGCTGGCTTTTTCACCTGCGCCATTCACCAAAACATCATACGCCAGCTTCACTCTTTCCCATCTTTTGTCGCGGTCCATGGCATAGTAGCGGCCGCTTACTGAAGCAATTTTTCCGACCGAATTCTTCATGTGCTGCTGCAGTTCTTTTATAAAACCGAGCCCGCTTTTCGGGTCACAGTCTCTTCCGTCAGTAAAAGCATGCACAAAAACTTCTGTAAGATTTTCTTTTTTGCACACATCCAGCAAAGCTTTCAGGTGATTGATGTGTGAATGCACACCGCCATCGCTTACCAGGCCAAGAAGATGCAGCGGCTTGTTAATTGTTTTTGCATGGCGGATGGCTGAAAGCAGTGTTTCATTTGAAGCAAAAGTGCAGTTGCGAATGGCTACATTTATCCGCTGCAGTTCCTGGTACACTATGCGGCCGGCGCCCAGGTTCAGGTGGCCCACTTCGGAATTCCCCATTTGACCCTCCGGCAAGCCGACTGCTTCGCCACAGGTAACCAGTGTTGTATTGGGATATTTTGAATACAGCGAAGAAACAAATGGAGTGTTTGCATGCTGAATGGCATCGGCCGATGCCACTTTTCCCAGCCCCCAGCCGTCCATGATGATAAGAATTACTTTTTTTGCTGCCATGTAAGTGATTTAACTGCCAGAAAACCGTTTTCCTGCGGGATGCATTTCGCACTTTTTCAGCGTAAAAACGGCAACAAAACTAAGTCTTTTACCGTTATTGCACTTTAAAAACACGGGTATGCAGTAACTTAGCAGCCGCTAAGTTTTTTAACGGACTGTGGCATGTTTTTCGATAAACAACTATGAAAACTTACCAATCATGAAAAAGACCCTGATCCTGGTTTCAATTTTATTCTGCAGCATTTTATCCTTTGCGCAGGGCGGGATTGATGAAGTGATTTCTGCCATGAAGAATGGCAATGCCTCCGCCGTGGCAAAATATTTTGATAATTATATTGACATCACCCTGCCCGATAAGAGCAGCAACTACAGCAAAAGCCAGGGTGAATTGATTATAAAAGATTTTTTTTCCAGCAACGGCGTGAAAAATTTTGATGTAAAACACAAAGGCAACAACGACAACGGCGATTACTGCATCGGCACGCTGCTAACCAAAAACGGCAATTACCGGGCAACGGTTTATATGCGGGTAAAAGGAAACAAGCAGGTGATACAGGATATCCGCATCCAGCAGTTATAAATAATAAACCCTGGCTGATATAAAAAGCCCTGCCGGATTCTGGCGGGGCTTTTTTAGTTTTGGGCAATGAAGTACAATGCTGCATTTTATCATTTCGTGGATGAAGCGCTGAAAGAAGATGTGGGCGACGGCGATCACTCTACGCTGAGCTCCATACCGGCCGATGCAAGAGGAAAGGCTGTGCTGAAAATAAAACAGCAGGGAATACTGGCAGGAAGAGAGGTGGCGGAAAAAATTTTCCTTTACAAAGATACTGCGGCGGTTTTCAATGCATACAAGCATGACGGCGATGAAATGCAACCCGGCGAGCTGGCCTTCGAGGTGGAAGCATCAGTGCACAGCATACTGCAATGCGAACGGCTTGTGCTGAACTGCATGCAGCGCATGAGCGGCATTGCCACCCTTACCCGCCAGTACACCGACAGGCTTTATGGTTATAAAACAAAACTGCTCGACACACGAAAGACCACGCCCAATTTCCGCTTGCTGGAAAAAGAAGCGGTACGCACCGGCGGCGGCATGAACCACCGCTTTGGTTTGTACGACATGATTATACTGAAGGATAACCATATTGACTACTGCGGCGGTATTGAAAAAGCCATCAGCAAGGCGTGGGACTATGTGCAGGAAAAAAAACCGGCGCTGAAAATAGAAGTGGAAGCACGGAGTATGGATGATGTAAAAAAAATAACAGCTGTTGGAAAAGGAAAAGTGTTCCGCATCATGCTGGATAATTTTTTGCCGGAGCAGATTACAAAAGCGCTGCAGTTAACCGGCAGCGACTTTGAAACCGAAGCCAGCGGCGGCATCAATCTTGACAACATTGAAGAATATGCAAAGACCGGCGTGGATTATGTGAGTGTAGGTGCCGTAATACACCAGGCGAGGAGCCTCGATTTGAGTTTGAAGGCCGTTCTTGTTTGAAGCATTGTTACATTGCTGAATTGTTAAATGGTTGTGCTGACAACAATTGAACAATTTAGCCATTTAACCGTTTAACATGTGAGGACTAAACTCTATGTCAAAGAAACATAAACCCGATGCAAGAGGATTTGTTTACAGCACCAATCCTGATTTTAAGTTTGAAGAGGAGAAAACTCGTGTTGAAACTTTGCTGCCTGCGCAGCAACAGCTTAAAGTGAAACTGGACACCCGTCACCGTGCAGGCAAAGCCGTTACATTGATTGAAGGTTTTATTGGAAAAGCAGGAGACCTTGAAGTGCTGGGCAAGCAACTGAAAGCTTTTTGCGGCACGGGCGGCTCGGTAAAAGACGACGCCATCATCATACAGGGCGACCAGCGGGATAAAGTGATGCAGTGGCTGGGGAAGAACGGGTACGGGAGGGTGAAGAGGGGGTGAGTTTGCACCAGGTTATACATGTACTTCTTTATTCAAAAGATAACTCAATGCCCCACTCGGGCATTTTTTTACCTGCTCAATAATCTTTTTTGTTGTAGAACCTCCTGGTGTTATCCATGGTTTTTCTCCCGATAACTATCGGGACGGCCTAAAAACTTCAGGCAAACCGCGGGCACAGTTGCCGGAATGAATGCAGAGTCCGGGCTTCCACACTATGGTCACTTCGCCGTTGGAGTATTTGAACGTTTTCTATGCCATGTTAAAAGTTAATACTTTCTCTCTTCAATCGAATCCAGGATATTGCAATAGCTGATGTAGCGTTCGATATTTATTTCCTGGTTATCCAGCGCTTTTTTTACTGCACAGCCGGGTTCATTTATATGAAGGCAATTGTTGAACTGGCAATCATTCAACCTGTCACGCATTTCGGGAAAATAGTGGGAGAGTTCCTGCCGGGTGATATCCACCAAACCAAATTCCCGCATGCCCGGTGTGTCAATAATCTTTCCGCCGTTCCGATGGTTGTCGTCCCGATAGCTATCGGGAGGAAGGTCAAACATTTCTGCAAAGGTGGTGGTGTGTAGCCCTTTGCCGCTCCATCCGCTTATATCCTGGGTTTTCAGATTCAGTTCAGGGCAAATGACATTAATAAATGATGATTTGCCCACACCGCTATGACCGCTCAGCAGCGAGATTTTGTTTTTCAATATCGCCTTTACTTCATCCACTCCCAGTCCTGTTTTTACACTGGCAAGAATTAATTTGTACCCGACGGCTTCATACATCTGTTTCCATTCTTCGTACTGCTGCAGTTCTTTCTTTTTGTACAGGTCAGCTTTGTTTAAAACAATCGCGGCCGGTACATGATACATTTCGCAGGCCACGAGGAAGCGGTCAATAAACCCCTGCGAGGTACGTGGCTCTTTCAGCGTGGCAAACATCACCGATTGGTCAATATTGGCGGCAATGATATGATGCTGGAGCTTTTGCCTCGGCGATTGGCGGTTTACATAATTTCTTCGCGGCAAAATAGCAGTGATGATGGCTGAGGTTTCGCCCCGGTAACTATCGGTGTTATTCTCGGGTTCTATTTCCACTACGTCGCCCACTGCCACCGGGTTGGTGCTGGTGATTTCATCAATTTTAAACACACCCTTCATGCGGGCATGATGCACCCGCCCGCTGTCATCTTTCACCGTGTACCAGCTGCCGGTAGATTTATAAACGAGTGCCCGCATGATGAACAGGATTTAAACCAGGATTTTCCAGATTAAAAAAAAGATTGGGAGGAAAGATAGGAACAAAATAACTTTCAAGTAAACCCGAAGGAGATAAGTGCAGGATAATTATGACTAAATCATATTTTGTCACACAAATCCTATGACGGGACAATGTGTTTGTTGTTAATTAATGCAGGTGTTTAAATCACGTTTGCAAATATCGTTTGGAGAATAATAAAGGCCAGTATGGCTGATAGTATGGTAGCAATAAGAATTGCGTGTATCGAAAAAGCCCCGTAGGGGCGACATTCTTTCCTATCGTCAGGCAGTTTCTAACCATATTAATCATAAAACTCAAAAAGATATTTATCCTGGTATTCCACTTCGAAATCATTCAGCATTTTTATATATTCCTCTTTGAATGTTTTGAATTTGTGATGCTCTTCCTGGGTCATAATGTAATTTATGACTCTATTTCTTTGACTCCTCGAGTGAGAAAAAGCTCCATAACCAGACTGCCATAAAAACTTTCCTTTTACAAATCCCTGTTCATTTATCCACTTGCTGCTGCTTGCTTTGAAAATACTCATGAAATCGGCGATACATGTTGTTACAGGCATTCCAAAAAAGATCTGTACATGATCTTTCCACCCTCCCACAGCTAAAGACTTGGCGCCGTTTCCTGTAATTATACCAGATACATATCTGTGCAATTCATCACGCCAGTCACGGGTGATAAAATTCTCTCTGCTTTTAACGGCAAATACGCAATGAATAGAAATCTGGGAATAAGTATTGGCCATAGCAAAATGTTTTAATGTAGAAGTGACTTAATGTCGCCCCTTTGGGGCTTGTGTATAATATTTAAATTTTTCAGCTACCAAAAGGTTGCCCCACCGGGGCAATAGCATCTATCCATAGGAATCTTCTCACATATATCCGAACATCTTTCTAATGGAATCTCCTGTGCCTTTCGGAGAAAACATTTGGCTTGTAAAACTATGATTTAACCTGAATTGGAAACATGTTTTTATTACCTGCGAAACTTTGAGTACTTTACAAAACAAAAATCTGAACCATGAACAGACTGTTAACCTTAGCCGCCGGCAGCTTTGCTGCATTAATACTGATGTCGGGCAACTGTGATAAAAATGACAATCCCGCACCTTCCAATACCGATTATCTTACCCGCTCGCCGTGGAAATTCAGTAAGGCAACGGCTTCCGGCATTGATATTTCGGCGCAGATACCCGCCTGCTTCAAAGACAATACAATTTCATTTGCCATAAACGGAACCGGCACCATAAGTGAAGGCACCCTTGCCTGTGTGCCTCCGGCGCCACCCACATTTACGTGGACATTTCAGAACAACGGCACGCAGCTCAATCTTTCCACTCCGCTGCTCAGCGGCGGCTCAGGCACTTTCAATATCGTAACTTTAAATGATGTGAACCTGGTGATTTCGCAAAGCGTAACCATTCCCCCGGCTACTACACCTGTCACCGTGGAGATTACTTTTATACATTAAGCTTTGTGAATGTAATTCAATACTCCGGTAATTTCCTTGAAGCAGATTCATGCAGTTTATATATAAACATGAGCATAGTTAGGTTATTTTTCTGCAACTCAATAACAAGGCTGAGGTTGAAGAAAAAGCCAGGTTAATTTCGTTCCGTAGGAACGAAAGGTGGGTAGAGAGTGAATACAAGGTGTTTTATTGACGTTCCGTAGGAACGTTTGGTGCCCAGAACAACAAGCACCCGGCGTTCCGATGGAACGCATGAATCATCACTTTTAACATATTCTACCCACTCCCGGTTGTGACCGGGATCCCTGCGGGACAATAGAAGGATTAAAATATAACCGGACTATTGTAATTAAAGTAAGTCTAAGTTAAAACAGCAGAAACTCAGGACAGGTATTTCCCTACCACCGGCATTCTTCGGCCCACGCCAAATGCCTTGCAGCTGATGCGAAGAATGGGACAAAACTGTTTTCGCTTGTATTCATTGGTGTTTACCAGTTTCAGTACCCGGTCCACCAGCGCCGGATCATACCCTTTTGCTTTTATTTCTTTAGGGCCGTTGTGCAATTCAATGTATTCATACAATACCCTGTCGAGAATGTGATACTCCGGCAGGCTGTCGGCATCTACCTGGCCCGGCCGCAATTCGGCCGAAGGCGCTTTAGTAAAAATATGAGCGGGGATGATTTCTTTTTCCCGGTTGATGTAACGGGCCAGGGCATACACCTGCGTTTTATATAAATCGCCCAGCACACTCAACCCGCCGGCCATGTCGCCATACAATGTGCCGTAACCGGTGGCCAGTTCGCTTTTATTGGATGTGTTGAGCAGTATGTAACCAAACTTATTGGCCACCGACATCAGCAGGTTGCCGCGGACCCTTGCCTGTATGTTTTCTTCCGCCACGCCAAAAGGCAAATTATTGAACAGCGGGTGCAGCTCGTTCAGAAATTCATCGAATATATTTTTTATGGGAACTGTATCGTAGAGGCTGTCAAGATTTTTACTCAGCAGCTCTGCATCAGCAATAGAATGGGCAGATGAAAATTGCGACGGCATCAGCAGCACCCGTACATTTTCTTTTCCCAGCGCATGCACGGCCAGCGCCTGGGTGACGGCGCTGTCAATACCGCCGCTGGCGCCGAGGATGGCTTTGCTGAAACCCATTTTGCGGAAGTAATCCCTGATGCCAAGAATCAGCGCATGATAAATTTCATCAATGTTTTTATCGTTGGCCAGCCAGGCCAGGATGTCTTCGCCTTTTCCCACCTCAGCAGCCGAATAAAAATATTTTTCATCTTTTGAATTCTGAAACGAATGGTCTCTTTTTGACAGTTCATTCAAATCGAATATTTCAAAATCCTCTTCGAAATATTTCATCTCTTTTACCTTGTTGCCGTTGATGTCGTACACCAGGCTGCCGCCGTCGTAAATGATTTCGGTTTGCGAGCCGATGGCATTACAGTAAAGCATCGGCAATTTATATTTGAGCGTATGGGCCTTGATGATGCTGTTGCGCACCACATCCTGCGCATAGTTGTACGGCGATGCAGACAGGTTGATCATCACATCCGGACTGAAGGGCATCAGTTTCTCCATGGGCGTAATGCGGTACAGTGGGTTGTCGCCCATGTTCCAGATGTCTTCGCAAATAGTGACGGCCAGTTTTTTCCCTTTAAACTCCAGCACCTTCCAGTCATAAGCCGGTTCAAAGAAACGGTAGTCGTCAAACACGTCGTAGTTGGGCAAAAGTGTTTTGTGCACTTCACCTTTTATTTCTTTTTCGTAAAGCAAAAACGCTGCATTGAAAAGATCTTTGCCTTCCCGCTGAAGGTTTCTTGCCGGCGAACCGATAAGCACACCAATGGTATCGGCATGTTCTTTTATACGGTCAAGGGATTGGTAACATTTGTTGATGAAATCGGGGAATTCAAGAAAATCGCCGGGGTAGTAGCCGCATACGCACAACTCGGAAAACAGCACCAGGTCGGCGCCCTGCTGTTTGGCCTTGTTGATTCCTTCAATGATCTTTCGGGAGTTGTCTTCAAAATTGCCAATATGATAATTCTGCTGCGTTAAAGCGATCTTCATGCTGCAAATGTAAGCCACCGGCAACGCCTGCCAAAGAGATGTTGCCGGTGCGGATGGGTGTAAAAATTTGTTTCAATTATCTTCGTGTGCAACATAACAGGTTATCATTCGTTTACAATTACCATGAAATCAGCATCCATAATTTTTTGCCTTGCATTGGTTTTTGCCTGTACCAGCCGCAGCAACGGCCCCGATGTTTCGAGAATAAAAGTGGAGATGACGGTGGAGCGGTTTGACCGGGATTTTTTTTCTATGGGTACCATCAGTATAGAAAAATCTATTTTGGATTTATATGTGAAGTACCCTTCGCTGATGCCGATTTTTATGAACAATATTCTCGGGCTTGATTCTGCCACGCAGTACCAGGGTCTTCCCCGCTTTACCAGGCAAAACAGGTTTCTGTATGATTCGGCCGCCAGTGTGTTTGAAAATTTTGATGATGTGAAAAAGGAATTTGAACTAGCCTTTCGCTATGTGAAATATTATTTCCCAAATTATCAAATACCGAAACTGGTAACCATCGTCGGGCCGATAGACGCACTGGCTGTAACGGCAAGTGGCGAACCGACGCCTGTTTTTATAGGGCCTGATTTCATTGGCATCAACCTGCAGTTTTATCTCGGGAAAAATTTTTCACTTTACCGCGACGGCTTTTTTATCGCCAATGTGGTGCCGGAATTCCGCAGCCGGCGGTTTGAAAAAAATTACATTGCAGCCGATGCAATGAAGCTGGTGGCTGATGATATTTATCCCGATAAAAGCAGCGGCAGGGGGCTGGTGGAGCAGATGATTGAAAAGGGAAAGCAATGGTGGCTGCTCGATAAATTTTTACCGGCTGCGCCTGATTCCATCAAGACCGGCTATACAAAGCAGCAACTGGAGTGGTGCCGGGCAAATGAGGGTATGATATGGAGCGCCATACTTGCCAATGAAAAAGATATTTTCATCCGGGAACCGGCAACCATTCAAAACTATATCGGCGAGGCGCCGTTTACACAAACACTTTCACCTGCCTCGCCCGGCAATATCGGGCAGTGGATTGGCTGGCAGATTGTGAAGAAGTTTGCAGAAAAAAATTCTTCCTTGAGCATTGATGAGGTGATGCGTGCCGAACCCAAAAAAATTCTGGATGAGGCGAAGTATAAACCTAAATAGTGTGCTGATTCGCTGATTTGAAAATTTGCCGATAAGCTGATTTGAGATGTGCCGATTACTGGCGTGAAATTTTATTTATGATATTCATAATTCGGGAAAGTTGCCCTCATTATCACATCATCAAATTATCTCATTCGCCCATTTGCTAATTATTCTTAAACGGCACAAACATTTCAAAAGCGGGAATATTTACGTTGAAGAATTGTTTGCTGTTGAGGTTTTCCATCTGGTAGGTGCCATTCATGCGGCCCATTTCGCTGCGCAGGTTGCAGCCGCTCACATACTGGTATCTTTCGCCGGGCGCCAGCACGGGTTGCACACCCACCACGCCTTCACCTTCCACTTCGCGGTACAGGCCGCTGCTGTCAAAAATATGCCAGTGCCGGCGATGCAGTTTTACCGGGAATGAATTGTGATTTTCGATGGCAATACGGTAAGCAAACATATACTCCGACTGTAGCGGGTTGCTGTAATCCTGCTGGTAAAAAGTTTCCACACTCACTTTTACTCCTTCGGAAATCAGGCTCACCATCGGTTTCTTTTTGGTAAAAGTAAATAAAATAATCTTGCGGCCGGAAAGGATGCAGCCGGGCGGCCTTTTCATCTTAATTTTGCGGCCACTTCAGATAACAAAACAACTGAACATGAAAATAGCTGTTGCCAAAGGAGACGGAATAGGACCGGAAATTATGAATGCCGTGCTGAAAATTTTTGAAGCCAGTAAAGTGCCGCTGGAGTATGAGTTTGTGGAAATGGGGAAATGGGTGTTCGATAAAGGATTTTCCGCAGGCATGACGCCGGAAGCAAAACAAACCATTGAATCGCTTGGCATTTTATTCAAAGGCCCGATGGAAACCCCCAAAGGCAAAGGTGTGAAGAGCATTAATGTGACGGCACGTAAAACCTGGAATACGTATGTAAACAACAGAACTTTTCAAACCCTGCATGGCGTGGATACGGTGTTCAGCACGGCGGGCATCAATATTGACATCACCGTGCTGCGTGAAAATATTGAAGACACTTACGGCGGCGTGGAGCACATGCTTACCCACGATGTGGCGCTGAGCCGCCGCTTCATCACCCGGCCGGGCAGCATGCAGGTGATTCGCTACGCCTTTGAAATGGCCAAAAAGAAAAATGCCCGTCGCATTACCTGCGGCCATAAGGCCAACATCATGAAAATAACCGACGGGCTTTTCCTCGAATGTTTTTATGAAGTGGCAAAAGAATACCCCGGGCTGAGAGCCGATGATGTGATAGTGGATGACCTGTGTATGAAGCTCGTTACCCGGCCTGACACATTTGACGTAATAGTGCTAACCAACCTGCAGGGCGATATCGTTTCCGATTTATGTGCAGGACTGGTAGGCGGACTTGGTTTTGCTCCCTCAGCCAATATCGGCGACCACATCTGCATTTTCGAAGCCGTGCATGGTACGGCGCCTGATATTGCCGGTAAAAATATTGCCAACCCCACGGCGCTGCTGCTCAGCGGTATTGCCATGCTTCGCCATCTTGGCTTTATGGAGAATGCCGCCATCATTGAAAATGCGCTGTTGTTTACTTTGGAAAATGCAGTGCATACCGGTGACTTTGGCGATAAAAAAATTCCGCCGGTAAACACCACGCAGTTTGCCCAGGCCATCATTGATAATTTTGGCAAACAACCCGCCATTGGTGCAAAACCAATTTTACCAAACTTGCCGGTGACGCCAACCGACTTCAAACTGGAAAAAAATCCCATGCTGGTATCGGCCGAAATGGGGGAAGAAAAAATTTTCGGTGTGGACATGTTTATTGAAAGCGATGAACAACCGGCCGAGATTGCAAAAAAATGTGAACGGCATGCGGGAGTAAAATTCAGGCTCATCAGCATCAGCAACCGCGGCACTCAGGTGTGGCCCACGGGTTCGGTTTACACCAACCTGGTAAACCAGTACAATGCCCGCTTTGAATCGCTTGACGGTGAAGCGCTGAACCAGCAGGATATTATCGGGCTGTATGTAAGCCTCAGCGGCAATTTCAAAATCTGTTCCTTTGAATTGTTGAATATGTGGGATGGTAAAAAAGCCTATTCGCTGGCACAGGGGCAGTAAAGCCATATTCATTTTCCATTATTATACATACATGCCGGAAGCGAGGCTTAATGGAGAGATTTATTTTAAATGTTTTACTGCCGCCAAACTTTTTGTAAAGCCGCTCAACTGTATTTCACCACATAGAATCAAAGGCACATAGGGCCACATAATATGTCCTATGTGAAACTATGTTTCTATGTGCCTGGTGGTAAATATAATGCTAACTGAGTATCTCCTCAATCACCTTCCCTTTCACATCCGTCAGCCTGAACGGTCTTCCCTGGAACTCGTAAGTGAATTGTTCGTGGTCGAAGCCAAGCTGATTCAAAATGGTTGCCTGTATATCGAATGGCTCCACTTTACCGCTCACTACGCTGTAGCCAATTTCATCGGTTTCGCCATAAGTGACGCCGCCCTGCACACCACCGCCTGCCATCCAGATACTGAATGCTTCGGTATGGTGATCCCTTCCCTTAAACGGTAGTGGTTTGCCTTCGCGGTTTTCCTGCATCGGTGTACGGCCAAACTCACCGCCCCAAATCACCAGTGTTTGTTCCAGCATTCCTCTTTGTTTCAGATCGAGTACCAGCGCCGTCATCGCTTTATCTACCTGCCGGCATTTGTTGATGAGACCGATGTCAACTGCCGTTGCTGAATCGGTACCATGACTATCCCAGCCCCAGTCGAACAACTGCACAAAGCGAACGCCTTTTTCCACCAGCCGCCGTGCCAGCAGCACATTGTTGGCAAAAGAAATTTCACCCGGCCTGGTACCATACATTTCATGAATGTAAGCGGGCTCGTCATTTATGTTCATCACTTCCGGCGCGGCAATCTGCATTTTATACGCCATCTCGTATTGCGCAATGCGGCTCAGCGTTTCGGGGTCATTGTATTCTTCGTACTGCTGCTGGTTGATTTTATTGATGGCATCAATGGAAGCCCGGCGCAGGTCACGGTCCATGCCTTCGGGGTCATTGATGAATAAAACCGGGTCGCCGGCGCTGCGGCACTGCACACCCTGGTACACACTCGGCAAAAATCCGCTGCCCCAGGCACTTTTGCCTGCATCGGGATCGCTGCCGCCGGAAGTAAGCACCACAAAGCCTGGCAGGTTCTGATTCTCCGTTCCCAAACCATACGTCACCCATGCACCCATGCTTGGCCGCCCCAATTGCGGAGAACCGGTATGCATGAGCAACTGTGCAGGCGCATGATTAAACTGGTCGGTGGTGACTGATTTTATTATCGCCACATCATCCACGATGGTAGAAAAATGCGGCAGGTAATTGCTCACCCACAATCCGCTTTGCCCGTGCTGGCTGAATGTAGCCTGTGGACCCAGCATTTTCGGAATACCGCGGATGAATGCAAAACGTTTTCCTTCCACGAGGCTCTGCGGACAATCCTGCCCGTCGAGTTTCATCAGCGTCGGTTTGTAATCGAACAGCTCAAGCTGCGAAGGCGCCCCCGCCATGTGCAGATAAATAACCGATTTTGCTTTGCCCGCAAACACCGGCGGCCGCGGCGCCAGCGGATTCACGGGGTCGTATAAAATTTTTGCAGACGAATGCGAAGTACTTCTTCCGCAGCTATTCAGCAAACTGCCTAGCGCCAATGCACCCAGCCCCATAGCGCTTTCTTTCAGAAAATGCCGGCGGGTGTAGTGGCGAAGCACTGCGTGTTTTGCTTCTTCTAAAAGTTGTTTTTTATATTGATCATCACTTGTCATGATGTATAATATTTATGTAACCGGCTTTGGCCCCGATTGTTCGGGGACTATTTGGCTTCTGTTGCCCCTGCCCGCCGTATCCGCCAGGGGCGGAGCAGGCGGGTCGCACACTTCAACGTCCTGTAATTCTGTTCAGCTTTGCTTTACCACATAGAATCATAGGCACACAGGAACACATAGTATGCTCAATGTGAATCTATGTTTCTATGTGCCTGTGTGGTCAATCATCTTTTCAATATTTAGTAATTACCTCATCCAGGTTCAGCAGCGCATTGCACAGCACCACCAGCGATGCAGTTTCAGCATTGTTGTGTTCATTATTCACGCCATTCATCTCACAGGTTTTTTCGGGGTCGGCTTTGAATTTTTCAAATGCCTTTTTATATAATTCAAGCAATATGGCTTTGTTTTTTTCATTGACGGGATGGCCGGTAGCCAGTTCATATCCCCTGCTGATTTGTTTTGCAATATCTGTACCTGCATCCCGCTGCAGCCGGTAAGCAAAATGCCGGGCCATATCAAGATAGGCAGAATCATTCAAAGTTACCAGGGCCTGCAGCGGGGTGTTGGTTCTTATTCTCCTGGCCAGGCATACTTCTCTTTGCATGGCGTCAAACAAAATCATCGATGGATAAGCTGATGTCCGTTTCCAGTAAGTGTAAACAGCCCGGCGGTACTGGTCTTCGCCTTTGCTATGGTACCATTGTTCTGCATCATAGGGAGCACTCCACACTCCTTTTGGCTGGTAAGGCATTACACCCGGCCCATACATTTTTTTACTCAAAAGCCCGCTAATGCATAATGCCTGGTCGCGGATTTGTTCGGCTGACAATCGTACTCTCGGTCCTCTTGCATATAATTTATTGTAAGGGTCTTTCTCTTTCAACTCATCCGTTACATGTGACTGCTGCCTGTACGTGGCTGACATCACAATTGCTTTAATCATCGTCTTAACGCTCCAGTTGTACTCATGCATAAACTGCCAGGCCATCCAGTCGAGCAGTTCCGGGTGTGTGGGCGGAATGCCCTGGCTGCCGAAATCTTCCGGTGTTTCCACTATGCCAAATCCGAACAACTGCTCCCACAAGCGATTCACCATTGTTCTTGCTGTGAGCGGATTTTTTTTATCCGTTAACCACCGGGCAAGGTCCATCCTGTTTTTGTTTCCGGTTTTATTTATGGCCGGGAAAATTTTTGGCACATCGGCTTCCACTTTCTCTTCTTTCACCATCCAGTTGCCTCTTTCAAACACATGCGTCATCCGTTTCAGGTCGTGTGGATTTTCTGCCATCACGGGTGTGACGGGTACCTGTTTATTCATCAGGCGCATGAAGCGGCTGTATGTGCTGTCGTAATCCGGTTTTCCCTTGCCGGGGAATTGCTGTCCGAAGTGAAACCAATCGAGCACAAGCGAAGTGAAATCCATTTTCTCCAATTTCCTGCTGTGATAATCAAAATAGAGATCATGCACACCCGGCACTGGCTCTGTTTCCACAGCATGTATCATACTTTGGCCTTTTGTTTCCGGCACCAAAAATGATTTCCATACTGGTCCATCGGGGCTGTCGAGATGAATCGTCCACACCCCATCTTTCGGATAACCTTTGTAACGGAACATAAGCAGTGTTTTATCCGAAAGATCAATCTGCTTCAGGCGGAATCGTGTTTTCTTTCTTATGATGAGCCACTTGGTATCACGCAGCTCGCAGTTCTCATATTTATCCGTCCGCTCATACGATGTTATTGAGGGTTGCCATGTTTTGAGCAGGCGGTATATTTTATCCGCTTCTTTCGCCGAAGCATTTTGTTTTACCCAGTCTTTTATCCGCATTACTTCAAGGCTGTCGTGTTTTTCGTAATGACGGAGCAACGGGTATTCTTCAAATGAGTCTGCGTCCCGTGTGTTGTTGAAAAAAGCTAGAAATTTATAATACTCCTCGTGCCGGAAGGGGTCGTAAGGATGGCTGTGACACTGGATACACTGGAAGGTGGTTCCCAGCAAACCGGTCCAGGTGCTGTTCACCCGGTCTATCACCGCCATGGTTCTGAATTCTTCATTATCGGTGCCGCCTTCATCATTGTTCATCGTGTTGCGGTGAAAAGCAGAGGCTATAAATTCAGCATCGCCCGGTTCGGGCAGCATGTCGCCGGCCAGTTGTTCGGTTAAAAATTTATCATACGGCTTGTCGTCGTTGAAGGCACGAATTACCCAGTCGCGGTACTGCCATATCGTGCGGCCGGGGTCTTTCTCATACCCTTTTGAATCGGCATAGCGGGCAATGTCGAGCCACATGGATGTCCATTTTTCGCCGTAATGCGGGGAAGCCAGTAAATCATCAACCAGGTTTTCATAAGCCTTACCGCTGTTGTCATTTAAAAATTTCTTTGACGTTTTTTCATCAGCAGGCATGCCAATGATATCCAAACTGGCCCGGCGCAGCAGGGTATATTTATCCGCTTCCAGCGATGGTTTCAGTTTGTTTTCTTTCAGCTTTTTAAAAATAAACTGGTCAATAGGATTTTTTATCCATGCTTCCTTATAATCCGGCACTTCAGGTGGCTGCACCGGCGCATAAGCCCAATGCAATCCCCATTCAGCACCTTGTCGTATCCATTTTTTTAAAATTGAAATCTCCTGTTTCGAAAGCGGCTCATGCTTGTAGGGCATCCGTTCTTCTTCATCATTTGCCGTAATACGCCGTATCAGTTCACTTTTACCCGGATGTCCGGGCACTATGGGAATCTTTCCTGATTTGGCCGGCTTCAATGCATCTTCCCGGAACAGCAGGCTGAAGTTTGATTTGGCCTTGACACCGCCGTGGCAGGCAATGCATTTTTTGTTGAAGATGGGTTTTACCTGTGTGTTGTAATTTATTTTACCGGAGCCGGCTGAAAAATAATAAAACAACCCGCCGGTCGCAATCAGTACCAGTACAACGAGGATTCTTTTTACAGGAATCATGGATACAGCAGCATTTGAAGAAACTTAAAGTTACGAAGATTTGGAGGCAGAAACAGCAAATGACCGCATGCGGGATCAAATCCATTTATTTTTATGTGCCAGGTTGATAATCTGCGCCCGGCTGTTTACGTGCAGTTTTTCATAAATATTGGCGGTGTGCTTTCGTACCGTAAGGGGGCTGATAAAAAGTTTTTCCCCAATAGCTTTATAATTTTTTCCCGTCACCATTTCTTTTAAGATTTCCATTTCACGGTCCGTTAAAATAGATTCAGCTTCAATTTTCCCGGATGCAACCGGCGCCGGTGCATGACGTAACAGTTCCATTGTTTTTCTTGCAATGGCCGGGCTCATGGGAATTCCATTGTATTCAACCACATTCGTAATAGCATCAATTATATTTACTGCTGAATCATCTTTTAATAAATAACCGCCTGCTCCTGCTTTAATGGCTTCAAATATTTTTTCATCGTCTTCAAAAACTGTCAGCACAATGAACTTTATATCAGGATAGGCAGCAGTGGCCTGTGAAATAGTCTGGATACCATCCATGATCGGCATCTCTAAATCCATCAATACAACCTGTGGATGTTTTTCTATTGGCAAATGTTTTAATTGTTCAAGGAAATCATGGCCGTTCTTAGCTTCCAACACCAATTCAATTTCTTTGTAGGCAACAATTTTTTCCTTAACCGTGGTGCGGTTGATTTGTTTATCATCAGCTATTGCAATCCTTGTTGACATTGGCCTCACCCTCATTCCCTCTCCAAAGGAGAGGGAGGCCGGGCTTTTATTTATTTGTTTGTCAAAAGTGCTGACATATCAGCTAATTAATTCTATTCAACTTTCAGTTTGAGCAAAATTGATAAAATGGGTTATCAATAACAAT
>CAZDUO010000037.1:0-5700 GCA_964508655.1 uncultured Chitinophaga sp.
AAATATAATACACGGTTGATATTTTTTTGCTTCTTCCAAATTCATGATGGCATACGATATAATAACCACCACATCCCCCACCATTCCTTTTCGTGCTGCGGGGCCATTGAGACAGCAGATGCCTGAGCCTCTTTTGCCCCTGATGACATAGGTTTCGAGCCTTTCGCCATTGTTCACATTCACTACCTGCACTTTTTCGTTTTCAATAATGCCTGCTGCATCCATCAGGTTTTCATCCAGCGTAAGGCTGCCCACATAATTCAGGTTCGCTTCGGTGATGACGGCCCGGTGAATCTTGGATTTCAAAACTTCGATTTGCATAGAAAACAAAAGTACGGCTTTGGGATAAACGGGATAACCCGTGCTAATTAATAAGCATGTTGTCAATCAGCCTTACTTTATTTAAAAAAACCGCCGCCAGCGCCACCAGTTTTTGTTTTCCATCCCAATTACCAACTGCACTCAATGAAGCAGCATCGGCAATTTCGATGTAGTCAAGGCTGAATTCTTTTTCTTCAAGCATTTGTTCCGCTTTGCTTTTAAAAGATGAAATATCGCCGGGTTCCAGGTTTTCTTTAATGAACCGCAAAGCTTCCGAAACAGCAGAAGCTCTTTTTCTTTCTTCCTCATTCAGTCTTGCATTGCGGCTGCTCATGGCCAGGCCGCCTGGTTCACGAACAGTGGGACAAATGACTACTTCAGTATTTTCATGTAACCCGATCAGTTCAAGCAGTTTTTTTATCACCATGCACTGCTGGTAATCTTTCTGGCCGAGGTATAAATAATCCGGCAAAACTATTTCAAGCAGGCGATGCATTACACGGCACACACCCTGGAAGTGCCCGGGGCGGTATTGGCCTTCAAGTACCGTTTCAAGAAATCCGATATCATACTGCCGGGCAACAGAAGTTCCTTCCGGGTAAATATCCTGCACCGATGGAATCAGAACAGCATCACAGCCAGTAGCTTCAAGCTGGTAAATATCCATTTCCGGCGTTACCGGGTATTTTGCAAAATCTTCCGGGTCGTTGAACTGGGTGGGGTTGACAAAAATGCTGCATACAGTAAACCCGCTTTGCGCTTTTGATTTTTCAATGAGTGACAGGTGACCGGAATGCAATGCACCCATGGTAGGTACAAAGCCGATGCGGGTTTGTATTTTTCTTTTTTGCTTAAGAAAATCATGCAGTGCATCCGGTTTTTTAAAAACAATCATCTCGGGTCAAATTAAATACAGGACTCTTTTTCGCCGGTCAATATCGGAATAAAATGTTTACCTTTGCGGCCATCCTGAAAAATTCAGGCCCTGTGCAACATTTTCCGGGCTTCATCAAACCATCACAACATGTCAGCAAAGAAAAGAATTTTGTTTATTGCCAATGAAATGTCGCCTTACCTTGAGTTTACTGAGTTTGCTGAAACTGTCAACCGGCTGGCCATCAGGTCAAACGATTCGGGATTTGAAGTGCGCTGCATCATGCCCCGGTTTGGCGTCATCAACGAACGGCGTCACCGGCTGCACGAAGTGGTGAGGCTTTCGGGCATCAATGTATCGGTGGATAATGATGACCTGCCGCTGCAGATAAAAGTGGCCTCGCTGCCCAATGCAAGGCTGCAGGTTTATTTTCTGGATAATGAAGACCTGTATAAACGGAAATTTGTTTTTTATGATGAAAATGAAAAATGGTACGAGGATAATGATCTTCGTACCGTTTTCTTTTGTAAGGGAGCGCTGGAAACAGTAAAAAAATTCGGCTGGCCTCCTGATATTATTCATTGCAGCGGCTGGATGACCGGGCTGATTCCTCTGTACCTGAAAACTGTTTATAAAAAAGAACCTGTTTTTTCACACGGCAAGGTAGTGTTTACCATTGGTCAGAATATTTTCAAAGAAAAACTGGGCAACGGGTTTTTGAAAAAAGCTATGATTCATGCCAGCCTGAAAGAAAAAGACCTGGATGTGTATAAAGAAACGACCAACACGGCTCTGTACCGTGGCGGCGCCACGTATGCCGATGCCGTCACTTTCGGCGCTGAAAAAATTGAAAAGAAACTGCTGGACGAATTCACCAAGGTGCGGGGCAAGAAAACACTGCTGTATAATGCAGCGTCTGATTTAACAGACTATTTACAATTGTATGGCGACCTTGCGGGCAAGTGAAAACCAAAACCCAATGCTGAACTATTTCCAAAAAAAATTGTTGTGAATTACCAACCTGTACGCATTATCCTGTTTGTTTTTTCCCTGTTCTTTGTTTTCAGTTCATGCCGGAGAATAAATGAATCCACTTCGCTGGGCGACGATATTATTCCCGGTGTGGACGGGGTGAACACTTTTGATACCACACTGACTGTAGCATCCTTCAACGAAATTTTTGCAGCCACTGAAGATTCCATCCGCGTGGGGCGGAATGATGAGCACCTGCTGGGAAATATTACCAATGACCCCTTCTTTGGCGCCACCAATGCAAAGATTTTCCTGGAGCTGAAACCTGAATTTTACAAATGGCGGTTTTCTAATATTTTCAATCCGGACAGCCTGTTCCTCGATTCGGTTGTAATGGTGCTGGGCTGGAAATCCACCTATGGTGATACCAATGCCGTGCAGCGTATCAGGGTGTATGAAATAGATCCATCAAATGAATTTAAAATTGATTCCTTTTACCTGCTTCGTGAAAAGTATTTTACTTACTCCAACCTGCTGGGTACAAAAGATATTTACCCGCACCAGCTGAACGACTCCGTAAAAGTTTATAAAGACACATCCAGCAACCAGCTGCGCATCCGGCTTAGCGATGCATTTGGCAACCGCCTGCTGGATTATGATACACTGACAGCGTATCAATCCGACTCGGCATTTAAAACCTACTTCAGGGGTTTTGCTATTGAAGCCGACCAGAATTTTGGCAATGCGCTGATGAGCTTCGGGCTGGTAAGTGAGACCAACACCCGGCTGGCAATATATTACCGCTATCAGAAAGACGGTAAAATTGATACCACGGTAGATTATTTCCGGTTTACAGGCGCATCGGCTCGGCATAATTATATTGAGCGGTATGGTTTTGCCGGCACGCCCCTGCAGACAGCCGCTTCGGGCAGCGGAGAAGACCCGCTCATCTACCTCATCAATGCACCCGGCAGCTATGCACGGGTTCAAATACCGGCATTGAGAAATCTCAGCAACAGGATTATTCACCGGGCTGAACTGATAGTGGAGGAAGTGTATGATGTGTCGGATAATATATTAACGGTGCCCCAGGCTTTGTTTCTGGATGTATATGATTCAACCCGCGCCAAATACAAAGTTGTTCCATACGATTATGTTCCAGATGCAACGGGAGTGAGCCAGGCCCAGTTTGGCATGTTTGGAAAAACCGCTTCGGATGGTGGCGGAAACCCAATCAGGGTGTGGAAATTCAATATTACCCGCTATGTGCAAAACATATTGACGGGTAAAGAGCCACTGCATAATTTCAGGCTGCTGACACACCGTTTTGTGTACGATGAAATAAAAGAAGATAATGCCAATAACGGCGGTGGTTATGTATCGGTGCCCATCACCATTAATTCCAATTATGCTGTTGGCCGGGTAAGAGTAGGGGGTGGTAATCATCCCACGCAACGGATGCGGTTGCGTATCGTATACTCTAAAATTTAGTGGATAACACAAAAAGTTTGAATTCCTTCAGCTACTATCTTTGCAACCGCTGAGCCCCCAACTGTAAAGGGGCTTTTGAATTTCCCAATTGCTCAATGGCGAACAGAAAGATGAAGTGTGCGACCCGCCTCCTAAAAGTTTTATACGGCTGGCAGGCGCAACGGAAGTAAAACAGATATTCAAAAGCCCGGCTCATAATAAAAATTTTCAAACCTGAGACATCAACTATAAAATCAAATCCCGGTAATTTCGGGACCAAAATCATAAATCGTAAATCAACATGCCATATCTTTTTACATCGGAAAGTGTATCAGAAGGTCACCCGGATAAAATTGCCGACCAGATAAGTGATGCGCTGATTGACAATTTTCTTGCCTTTGACCCCAACTCGAAAGTGGCTTGCGAAACGCTGGTGACCACCGGTCAGGTAGTGCTGGCCGGCGAGGTGAAATCGAAAGCCTACCTGGATGTGCAGGAGATTGCCCGCAGTGTGATACGCCGCATCGGCTACACCAAAAGTGAATATATGTTTGAAGCCAACAGTTGCGGTGTGTTTTCGGCCATTCATGAACAGTCGCCCGACATCAACCAGGGTGTGGACAGGAAAAAGAAAGAGGAGCAGGGCGCTGGCGACCAGGGCATGATGTTTGGCTATGCCAGCAACGAAACAGATAATTATATGCCGCTGGCGCTCGACCTGGCACACAAACTGCTGATTGAACTGGCAGCACTGCGCCGCGAAAACAAACAAATAAAATATCTGCGTCCCGATGCTAAAAGCCAGGTGACCCTGGAATACGATGATAACAACAAACCGCTGCGGATTGATGCCATCGTGGTTTCCACGCAGCACGACGACACAGTAAGCCAGGAGCAGATTCGCAAAGACATCATCAATATCCTGTTACCAAGAGTAAAAGCTAAGTGCAAACCTTCGGTTCAGAAATTATTCAACGACAGGATAAAATATCATATCAATCCCACAGGCAAGTTTGTAATTGGCGGGCCACATGGCGATACGGGACTGACAGGAAGAAAGATAATTGTGGACACTTATGGTGGCAAAGGCGCCCATGGCGGCGGTGCATTCAGCGGCAAAGACCCCAGCAAGGTAGACCGCAGCGCAGCATATGCCACACGTCATATTGCAAAAAACCTGGTGGCTGCCGGCATTTGTGATGAAGTGCTGGTACAGGTTTCGTACGCCATCGGTGTGGCCCAGCCTACCAGCATCAATGTAAATACATACGGCACAGCCAGGGTAAATACAACTGACAGCGAGATTGCAGAAAAAGTGAGTAAGATTTTCGACATGCGTCCTTACTTTATTGAAAAACGGCTGAAGCTGCGCAATCCCATTTACAGCGAAACAGCGGCGTATGGTCATATGGGCCGTGAACCAAAAACCATCGTAAAAACTTTTGTATCACCCGACGGCAGAATGGTGAAAAAGAAAGTGGAGCTGTTTACCTGGGAAAAGCTGGACTATGTAATCAAAGTGAAAAAAGCATTTGGAATAAAGACCCCCTAAATCCCCCAAAGGGGGACTTGGAAAGAACCTGTGTGTTTGATAATGCACGCAGGTTTTTTATTTGGCTAAGAGATAAAAGAGGAGAAGGAGAAAAGGAGGGATGAAGAAACGAGAATATTGAATAAGAAGCCGGAAATGATGAATGACGAAAAGATATACAACCGGCAAACCAAAACGATAAACGATAAACCATAAACTTTAAACAAATAACATTCCCCCACTCATTACCTCGTTTTTCTCCTTTAAACTCTTAGCCCTACTTTTGAAACGTGAAAAGTTTCCGGCAAAAACAGCGCCCAAAGAAAAATACATTGATTATTGGCCGCAATGCGGTGAAAGAAGCTTTGCAAAACGGGGTGCCCCTTGACCGTGTTTTTCTTGATACAAAAGCTTTGGGTGATGAAATTATTGCGGTAAAAAAACTGGCAGCACAATATGGAGTTCCGGTGAATTATGTTCCTGCAGCAAAACTCAACAGCTTTAATATAAGCAACCATGAAGGATGCGTGGC
>CAZDUO010000037.1:5800-35665 GCA_964508655.1 uncultured Chitinophaga sp.
TTTTGAAAGCCTGAATGTGTCAGTAGCGGCGGGAATAATTCTATATGAGGTGATGAGGCAACGTGTTGCCTAATCACATACTGAATGACTTTTTCAGATTGGGTCATCCAAACCGAAAGTTGACTCACTCCTTAATCTGTCACATTTCACACTTAAATTTATTAGCGAACTTTGAAGTATGAATGAAGTCAAACTGATTGAATGCCCCCGTGATGCCATGCAAGGCTGGAAAAATTTTATTCCTGCGGAAAAAAAGATTGCATACATCAATTTATTGCTTAAAGTTGGGTTTGACACCATTGACTTCGGAAGTTTTGTTTCGCCGAAAGCGATTCCGCAGATGGCGGATACCAAAGAAGTAGTCAGGAGTCTGGAGTCAGGAGCCAGTAGTTCAAAACTGCTCGCAATTATTGCGAACAAAAGAGGTGCTGAGGAAGCAAGTGAGTTTGAACAAATTTCTTATCTCGGCTTCCCGTTTTCTGTGTCGGAAACATTTCAACTTCGTAATACCAATGCTTCTATTGCCGAATCGCTGCGCAGGGTGGAAGAGATTCAGAATCTTTGCGTCAGCAAAAAAAAGAAACTGGTCATTTATATTTCGATGGGCTTTGGCAATCCGTATGGCGAGCATTATAATGAAGAAATTGTTTTCGGTTGGGTGGAAAAACTGGTGGCACTGGACATCGAAATTATTTCGCTAGCCGATACGGTGGGTGTGGCCACTCCCGAACAGGTGTATGAAATGACCAGCTACCTGGTAGAATCGTTACCGGGCACTGAAATCGGAGTGCATCTTCATTCCACTTACCAGAACTGGCAGCAAAAACTGGAAGCAGCTGTGCGGGCAGGCTGCAAGAGATTTGACGGCGCCCTGAAAGGCATCGGCGGCTGCCCTATGGCAAATGATGAACTGGTAGGCAACATGAACACCGAATGGATGATAAATTATTTTGAAAACAAAGAATTGAATACCGGTATTAACAAGGAAGCGCTGGCAGAAAGCATCCGGCTGGCCAGTGAAATTTTTGTTTAAGTTTTATGCAGTTTCAGTTACCCATACAAATAAAACCTCCGGAAAAGAAAATCAGTTACCGTGACAGGATACTGCTTATAGGGTCTTGTTTTACCGAACACATCGGCAATTCGCTGGAGGAATTAAAGTTTTCCGTACTGCAAAATCCCAATGGCATCTTGTTTGACCCCGCCAGCGTTTGCCGCAGCCTGCAAACTTATATTGATGACAGGCGCTACACGGCAGATGATTTATTTTACCTGAATGAAGTATGGCATAGCTGGAACCATCATTCCCGTTTTTCGAATGTTGACAAGCTGGAATGCCTGGATTCAATCAATGCTTCACAACAGCAGGCGCATCATTTTTTGAAAGTCGCAGATTGGTTGATTATTACTTTGGGTTCATCGTTTAATTACAAAATTTCTGAGCAACATGTCAAGACAGCGGAGTCTTTTCAAAAGCCCCCTTTAGGGGGGTTGGGAGTCGCCAACTGCCACCGTGCCCCTGCCCAATGGTTCAATAAACATTTGCCTGGCATTGATGAAATCATTTCGATGCTGGATAATACGTACCATCGCCTGAAACAGTTTAATCCCAACCTGGAAATTATTTTCACTATCAGCCCGGTGCGGCATATCCGGGATGGCGTGGTGGAAAACAACCGCAGCAAGGCAAGACTGATTGAAGCGGTTCATCATATCGTCAATAAATTTTCCGGCCTGTATTATTTTCCCGCTTATGAGCTGGTAATAGACGTGCTGCGTGATTACCGCTTTTATGATGTGGATATGGTTCATCCCAACTACCCGGCCACGGAGTTTGTGATGGAAAAATTCAGGGAGAGTTTTATTGATGAAGAGTCGCAGCAGCTGATGAATGAAATCAGGAAGATTGTTATAGCCAAAAATCATAAACCCTTTCATCCTTCTACGGAAGCGCATAAAGCTTTCCTGAAAGCAAATCTGGAAAAAGTAAGGGAACTTCAGTCAAAATTCCCCTTTCTGCCATTTGAAGAAGAAATACACTATTTCACATCTGCCTGAATGATTTTGTATACATTCTTCTGATAATACTTTTCACCCGGTCTTAACACGGTGTTGGGGAAATGAGGGATATTGATGGCATTGGGATGTTTGTGTGTTTCCAGGCAAAAACCTGAGTAAGCGCCATACTCAATTCCATTCTTGCCTTTCAGGCTTCCCAATCCCTGCCCCGTGTAAAACTGCACAGCCGGCTCAGTGGAAAAAATCTGAAGCGTAATTCCAGATTGCAGAGACCTTGTTTCCGCAACAAGACTTAAATCATCCGTTTTGTTGTCAATAACAAAACACTGATCATAACCTGAACTTTCATCCCATTCTTTTCCGATAGTTTTAAAATTTCTGAAGTCATACTTTGTATTTGCAACGGGAATCAAATCGCCGTTGCACACCAGTCCTTCATCCTGCGCCAGAAAGCTGGAAGCAGGAATTCTCACTTCATGATTCGCAATGGTACCTGTTCCGTTGTTTAGATTGAAATAACTGTGATGAGTCAGGTTTACGGCAGTAGGTTTATCCGTGGTGGCAATAAATTCATAACTCAGTTCATCATCATCGTTCAGTTCAAAGCGAAGGATGGTTTCGAGGTTGCCGGGAAATCCCTCTTCACAGTCTTTGCCCCCGTATTTAAGTTCAAGTGCTGCAACCGGTGATTCAGAAAAGGAAACTACCTGCCAGGTTTTTCTGTCAAATCCTTCATGACCGCCATGCAGGTGATCGCTGCCCATATTTTGAGTGACTCGGTATTCTTTTCCATCTAAAAAAAATCTCCCGTTTTTAATCCGGTTAGCATAGCGGCCACAGGCGGCACCGAGATAAGCATATTGTTTCAGATAATTTTCAGAAAAATATTCCTGCACATCTTCAAAGCCCAGCACCAGGTCATTGCAACTGCCATCAGGCATTTTTATTTTCAGCGAAGTGATGATGGCGCCGTAATTGGAAATACGAACTTCCGTGTTACGTTTATTGCGGAGCGTAAACAAATAAATATCTTCACCGGATGAATCTTTCAAACAAAAGTTTTTGGAAACAGGCATAAGCTTTGGCGATGGATGTGAATGCAATGATAAAGGAATTTTCACAGCGGTTCGGCAATCAGCCCGAACATATTTTCTTTTGTCCCGGCCGGGTAAACCTTATCGGTGAGCATATAGACTACAATGGAGGCAAGGTGATGCCCTGCGCCATTTCACTGGGCACTTATCTTGCCATTTCAAAAAACAAAGACAAACTGCTGCGTTTTCAGTGCCTCAATTTTCCTGAAACGGCTAATCTGCATTTGCAGGAATCCTACTCAAAGAGCGGAAAGGAATGGTATAACTATCCGCTGGGCGTCATCAACGAAGTTGTGCAGAGCGGTCATCCCGTTTCGGGACTGAATATGCTTTTTTACGGCAATCTTCCAATTGCTGCCGGCCTGTCATCATCGGCTTCCATCGAAGTGCTGATGGCTTTTGCATTAAGTGAACTGTTTGCTTTGAAAATTTCAAATAAAGACATCTCTGTAATGTGTAAAAAGGCGGAGAATGAATTTATCGGCGTCAACTGCGGCATCATGGACCAGTTTGCCGTGGCAATGGGAAAAAAAGGTAAATCCATCCTGCTCAACTGCGATACGCTGGAATACGAATACCTGCCTTTTGAAACCGGTGAATATTGCCTTGCCATCATCAACAGCAATAAACCGAGAATGCTGGCCGATTCAAAATACAACGAACGCTTTGCCGAATGCGGCCGTGCATTGAAGGCGCTGAAAAAGGAATTAACGGTTCAGCATCTGTGCGATGTGAGTCTGCATGATTTCAATGCGCATCGTCATTTGATAAATGATGCAGTACTGGAGAAGAGAGCATTGCATGTCATCAGCGAAAACTTCAGGGTGGGGGAGGCGAGGGATGCGCTGAAGGCCGGCGAGCTTTTCACTTTCGGTAAACTGATGTATGCTTCACATCAGTCATTGAAAGATTGGTACGAAGTAAGCGGCAAAGAGCTGGACACGATTGTTGAGTTCTGTAAAACTTTTGCCGGTTGTATTGGTGCAAGAATGACCGGCGCCGGTTTCGGTGGCTGTGCCATTGCTTTGCTGAAAAAAAATTGCTTTGATGATTTTGCAGAAAAAATTTCTGCTTATTATGAAAAAGAAACCGGTTACAAGCCGCAGGTGTTTGCTTCGGAGGCGGAAGTTGGGGTGAAAAAAATCATACTTTAATATTATATTCTTTCTGCAAAAACTCCTCCAGCCGCTGCAATAAAACCAACTGGTTCTTTGCCCGGTTAAAATTCTGTTCAGGATACGCAGTGTGGTAATATATGTCGCCATTCAGGTAATCGGCCATATAACGCAGCGCCTGCATGTAAATCATCAGCAGGCCGGCATAGTGGATATATTTTTTTTCCGCATCGGTTAAATACTTACCCATCACGCTGCGGTAGCCGTCAAGAATGGCTTTGTAAAAAGCGCTTCGGATTTTGATGCGGTTAAAGTCTCTGTTGTTTTCATCCACACTGCAGGCCATGGAGCGTACCATATCCCCAAGGTCGGAAAAGAAATAGCCCGGCATCACCGTATCGAAATCAACCGGGCAAATCACTTTCCCGTTTTTTTTGCTGAACAGCACATTGGCAATTTTGGCATCGTGATGCATTACCCGCTGCGGAAAGTTTTCCGGTGATTCCGTAATGAGTTCATAAAAGTGAATGTAGCGTTCCCGATTCTTCAACTCTTCAATCAGCGGCAGGGCTTTGGGCATTCGTTCATACAGTTCGGTGTTGAGTGATTCCAGGAACTGACGGTGCCGGAATGAAAGATTATGAAAATCCGGTATAACTGTTTTTAATAACCCGGTATTAAACTCTTCAAAAGCCGCTGTGAATTTTGCAAAGGTTTTTGCCGTGGCTTTAGCCTGCGCCGGTTTTTGTGCAATGGAAACACTAAAAGCATTGTCAATATATTCAAATGCCCGCCAGTAATTACCCTGTTTATCTATGTAAAGACTGTCACGTACATTCAAATACTTCGGATAAGGCAGCCGCAGGCCGGTGAATTCAAATTCTGCATACTGGGAAATGGTGATATAGTTGTGCTGTACATCTTCGGGACTGGAAAAAACATGGGTGTTGATTTGCTGCAGAAGAAAAGGAACTTTCAGCTCACTTTGTACCAGCCAGCTCCGGTTGATGAGCCCGCCCTGCAGCGGTGTGAAAGAGATGGCGCCGGCTTCATGCGGCGGCAAATCCGGTGTGTAATCGTAAAAAGCCGTGGCTGCTTTGAGTAAAGTAATTTCTTTCATGTTGCTGGTTATTTATTGCTGCCCCCGGATGAACCCCGCCCGAATGACTCTGTCGGGCAGGCAGAGGCACAGGGGTTGTTGGAAAATTGTCTGTTGTATATTGACGATTGCCCGTTTCTTGCGTCAATAGTCAACTTATCCTGTTCACAGTTCTCTGTTCAATACTCTTTTCTCATTTCCTCTTTCTCTCTTTTTTTACTCTTGGCTCAATGCATCCTGTCGCCCCGTACTTCCAGGTTCTGTATTACTTCCGCTTCATAGTCCAGCCATTCTTTCCAGCGGTGGCGCACGGTTTCTTTGTCTATGTATGTTTCGGCCAGATCAATGAAGAGTGTGTAATGACCGGCTTCGCTTTCCATAAAGCGGCGGTAAAAGTGGCGGAGGTATTCATCATTCAGCCCTTCGCTTAATCTTTTGAATCGTTCACAACTGCGGGCTTCAATCAATGCCATGATGAGCAACTGGTCAAGCAGCCTTTCGTCACGGCTTCCACCTTTCTTCTGAAATTCGAGCAATTGATTCACATATTCATCTTTGCGCTGCCGGCCCAGTTGCAGGTTTCTTTTTTCCAGCTCTGCAAGCACAAGGCGAAAATGTCCCCATTCTTCCGTAACCACCGGTGAAAGTTCTTTTACCAGTTTTTCCTTTTCGCTGTAGCGCTGAATAAGTGATATGCAGGACGTGGCCGCCTTCTGCTCACAATAGGCATGGTCGGTGAGAATTTCCTGTAGCGATATGGCTGCCAGGTTTACCCATCGCGGATCGGTGGGCAGTTGAAGACCAAGTATGTTTTTTGTATCCTGGGTAAATTCCATCGGGCAAAGCTAAGTTTTCTGGCCTGCCCTCTGAAGCTTAAGCGTAAGAGGACTGTTGTGTTTTGGAATCCGGGTTCGGGAGGATTGCTTCGCTCCGCTCGCAAAAACTGCTTTGCCATTCGCTGTCCTTGCCCTACCTTTGCCGCCACTTAATAATGGGATGAAAATCGGATGACATTTAAAAAAAGCAAAAGATGCCATTAACAAAAGAAAAAAATGCAACTCTTTTCGCCCAGTACGGCGGGAAGGAAACCAACACCGGTTCAATCGAAGGACAGATTGCCCTGCTGACAGAACGAATCAGCCAGATTTCCGGTCATCTTCAAACCAACAAAAAAGATTTTTCAACACACCGCGGCCTGATGAGGCTGGTAGGTAAGCGTAAGCGCTTGCTGAACTACCTGCAGAAGAACGACCTTACCGGGTATCGGCAATTGATTGAGAAACTTGGAATCAGGAAGTAAAAACACACCCCGGCCCCTGAAGGGGACTTTGGGAAGTGTACTCTAATCCGGGTTGATTCACTAATCAGATTAGATATTACTATTCTCAACTTTCTTTTCAGGATGTTGGGAATAACTGTTTTTAGACAGCTTCATTTTTGCTGTTAAAAAAGTTTCTTCGAACTCTTGCTGAACAACGATAAGAACGATGAACGGAGCGTCGCAACGGATGTTACATAGTAGCAAAGCAGCCTGGCTCAAAAATAACTTCACTAAACAGTTTGTGTAAAATCATAAATGATAAACCACAAATCATAAACTACAAGATTATGTTACAACAACCTATTCGTAAAACGTTTGATATAGGCGGTGGCCGTATGGTTACCATTGAAACCGGCCGGCTGGCCCGCCAGGCCGATGGCGCTGTGACGGTGAGGATGGGCAACTGCATGCTGCTGGCCACAGTAGTGGCCAACAAGGAACCTAAAGAAGGCCAGGAATTTTTTCCGCTGACGGTAGACTACCAGGAAAAGTTTGCCGCTGCAGGCCGTATTCCGGGTTCGTTTTTTAAACGGGAAGCAAAACTCAACGATTACGAGGTGCTCACTTCAAGATTGATTGACCGGGCCCTGCGGCCGTTGTTTCCCGAAGATTATTTCTGCGAAGTGCAGGTGCTGGTAACCCTTATATCAAGCGATGAGCAGGTAATGCCCGATGCAATGGCTTGCCTGGCCGCTTCGGCAGCTTTGGCTGTTTCCGATATTCCCATTAAAGAGATTATTTCAGAAGTAAGAGTATCGAGGGTGGATGGGGAATTCATTGTGAACCCCAGCCGCAACGAACTGGAAAGAGCCGACCTTGATTTTATAATTGCTGCTACGGAAAAAAACCTGATGATGGTGGAAGGAGAGGCGCAGGAGTGCAGCGAAGCGGATTTGATAAAAGCGCTGGAGATAGCGCATGATGCCATCCGCATCCAGATAAAAGCGCAGCAGGAATTGCGTGAAATGGCCGGCGTGAAAGATAAAAGAGAATATAAAAAACCTGCAGAGGATGAAGCCTTACGTGAAAAAGTAAATGCATTTGCCAGATCAAAAGTATACGAGATAGCCAAAGGAAAGCACAGCAAGGCGGACCGCAGCGAAATGTTTGAAGTGCTGGAAGAAGAATTAATGGAGCAAATCAAAACCGGGCTGACCCTGCCGGAAGGTGAAGAAATGCCGGATGAGATTAAAAAGCTGGTTAAAAAATATTTTGGCGATGTGCAGTACTATGTAGTCAGGGATATGATACTGGATGAAAAAGTAAGGCTGGACGGCCGCGGGCTTGAAGATATCCGCCCGCTGGATATGGAAGTGGATATATTGCCTTCGCCGCACGGAGCCTCATTGTTTACCCGGGGAGAAACCCAATCGCTAACAACCGTAACACTGGGCACCCCGCTTGATGAACTGCTGATAGAAAGCGCTGCAAAATCTTTCGACTCAAAATTTTTCCTGCATTATAATTTCCCGCCTTTCAGCACCGGCGAAGTAAAAATGATGCGGGCGCCGGGAAGAAGAGAAGTTGGCCATGGCAACCTGGCCATGCGTTCGCTGAAGCAGATGATGCCTAACAGTGATTTCCCGTATACGGTTCGTGTGGTAAGTGATATCCTGGAATCAAATGGTTCTTCATCCATGGCCACTGTATGCGCCGGTTCGCTGGCACTGATGGATGCCGGTGTACCCTTTCCCAAACATGTGGGCGGTATTGCCATGGGCCTGATAACTAAGGATGACAAGTATGCTATCCTCAGCGATATTCTTGGCGATGAAGATCACCTGGGTGATATGGATTTTAAAGTGACGGGAACACGGGACGGAATCTGTGGTGTGCAAATGGACATTAAAGTGGATGGCCTGAGCATGCAGGTGATGGCACAGGCGCTGGAGCAGGCCCGCCGGGGAAGGCAGCATATATTGGATGCCATGTACCAATGCATAGAAGAAGCAAGACCCGAAGTGAAGCCGCATGCACCCCGAATGATAAAGATGTTTATTGACCGTGAATTTATCGGGGCTGTTATAGGCCCGGGCGGTAAAGTGATACAGGAAATGCAGCGGGTAACCGGCACCACCATCAATATTGAAGAGATAAACAATATGGGTGAGGTAAGCATTTTTGGTACAAATAAGGAAGGGGTTGAAAAAGCCGAGAACTGGATTAAAGGAATTGTTGCAATCCCTGTTGTGGGTGATGTATATGAGGCTTCGGTGAAATCTATCATGCCCTTTGGCGCATTTGTAGAGTTTTTGCCCGGCAAGCAGGGGCTGGTGCATATAAGCGAAGTGAGCTGGAAACGCCTGGAAACACTTGACGGTGTGCTGAAGGAAGGTGATGTAATAAAAGTGAAGTTGATTGGCACCGACCCGAAATCCGGCAAGTTCAAACTTTCGAGAAAGGCCTTGATACCAAAACCCGAAAGACAGGATAGGCCGCCGGCAAACAGGTAAATATAAATCCAAATTTTTCCCCCGTTTTTACGGGGATTTTTATTTACAAAATAAAAATCAGGCTTTGAAGACAGTAGTACTTTTGTGCCGGTATGGTTTATATACAAATTACATTTCAGAATCTGCAGCCGGAACAAATTGAAATGCTGGTTGCGCAGCTTTCCGATGCCGGCTACGAAGGATTTGAAGAACATGAAAAAAGGCTGGATGCCTACATCAGCAAAAAAAAATTTGATGCCCTGGTGCTGAATGAAGTGGCCTACAAATACCAGCTGGGTTATACAACTTCACTGCTCGCAGAAACGAACTGGAACAAACTCTGGGAATCGAATTTTCAGCCGGTGGTGGTCAACGATTTCGTTTCTGTTCGTGCCGATTTTCATCCGCCGCTGCCGGGAACAGAATTTGAAATAATCATTACTCCGAAAATGAGTTTTGGCACCGGTCATCATGCCACCACCCACATGATGATAGAGCTGATGCGTAAAATTGAATTTAAAGAAAAAAAAGTTCTCGACTTTGGTACCGGCACCGGTATCCTTGCCATACTGGCTGAAAAATTAGGCGCCGCATCCGTGATTGCAATTGATAATGATGACTGGAGTATTGAAAATGCGGCTGAAAATTTTGCAAGAAACAAATGCAGCAAAATTTGTCTTAAAAAAAAATCGGAACCTGCAGGCGAAAATACTTCAGATATCACGCTGACCAACATCAACAAGAATATCATTCTTGCAAACTGGAATTCGCTTTGCAGCGGGTTGCCGGCCGGCGGCGTGCTTTTACTGAGCGGATTGTTGACAGCAGATAAACCTGAAATAAATGATTTGGCAAAACATTCAGGCCTTCAGCTTACACACGAACTGACCAAAGAAGGCTGGATTTGCATTCAGTATACTAAGTAACTGCCACTCAGATGTGTATTAAATTAGTGTTAACTCTGGCTGTTTTTTCCCTAAATTTGCCCTCCTACTTCAACCAAAGGTTAAATGAACGAATTCTTATTGATCGTTCTGGCATATCTGATTGGCAGCATTCCCTCCTCTGTCTGGGTGAGCAAATATTTTTTTGGAATTGATATCCGCGACTACGGCAGCGGCAATGCCGGCGCTACCAACACTTTCCGTATCCTGGGTCCCCGATGGGGCACTTTTGTCATGCTTGCTGACATGCTGAAAGGGATTATAGCCGTAAAACTTTCCTTTCTTTTACCCTATTACCTTGATCATGAAACACAGCTTACCAACCTGCAAATCGGGTTGGGGCTCGCTGCAGTAATTGGTCATATATTCCCGATATGGGCCGAGTTTCGTGGAGGAAAAGGTGTAGCAACTGTGTTCGGAATGGTACTGGGCATACAGCCCCTGGTGGCTGTATGCTGTGTCGGTGTTTTTTTGCTGGTATTATATCTTACCCGGTTCGTTTCTTTAAGTTCCATACTTGCCAGTATTGCTTTTCCCGTTTTCATCCTTGTCATCTTCAATGAACCGGAAGACCTCTACAGAATATTTGCCATTGCTGTGGCGCTGATGGTGCTCATCACTCACCAGAAAAACATTGGCAGGCTGCTGCATGGTAACGAAAGCAAAGTTCCTATTCTGAAACACCGCGACCGCAGGCGCCAGCGCAGGCGAGAAGGCACTGAAAGAAACAAGCTTTAGAAATTCATTAACTTTCCTTCACATTGCATCAAATTTCAGAGTTGAAGTTGGTATAATCATTGAATCCTATATGAAAACAAATGCAGCTATGACAAGATTTATTATCTCATCATTCCTTGTAGCCGCGGTAGCCATTGCATGCAGCCGCAATGCCCTTACAGGTAAGCAGCAGCTCACATTACTGCCCGAGTCTGACCTGCAGGCAATGGGAACACAGCAATACCAGCAGTTTTTATCATCAAACAAAGTAGTGACTGCATCAGGCAACCGCGATGTTGAAATGGTAAGAAGGGTAGGGCAGCGTATTACCAAAGCCGTAGAAACCTACTATGCTGAAAAAGGACTTAGCGATAAGTTGAGTGGTTATAAATGGGATTACAACCTGGTAGAAGATAAAGCTGTAAATGCGTGGTGCATGCCCGGTGGTAAAATTGTCGTATACACCGGTTTATTGCCAATAACTCAAAATGAAGCAGCGCTTGCAGTGGTAATGGGTCACGAAGTTTCTCATGCGCTGCTCCAGCACGGCAATCAAAGAATGAGTGCCGGCTTGTTGCAGGTGGCAGGAGATGTGGCCCTGCAGGTGGCGCTTTCTAATAAACCGGCAGAAACACAAAACCTCTTCAGGGCAGCTTATGGTGCCGGCTCCACGGTGGGACTTATGTTGCCATTTTCCCGAAAACATGAACTGGAAGCAGATCGTTTTGGATTAATATGGGCAGCTATGGCTGGCTACAATCCTCAGGAAGCCATCGGCCTGTGGCAGCGGATGGAAAAAGCATCCGAAGGTCAAAAACCACCAGAATTTCTGAGTACTCACCCAAGTGAAGGCAAAAGAATTGAACAAATTCAAAAATTCATGGACGAGGCGCTGAAATATTATAAGCCGGTGACTAAATAGCAGTTAGTACAGATGTCTGAAAAAATTGATTAGAATAAAGAATCCGGCCCATTAATGGCCTTGCCTGATTTTCTTTTATCGAATGGGTGTTTAGAAATTAAGAATCCCTAAATTTGTGCCCCGCAAATTTGTGACACTGAATCCGGTTATCAAACCGGGCGGTTTCGGAAACCCCAAAAACACCAATTTTCAGGTATGTCTCAAACGATTCTTGAAAAGCTTCAACTGGCAGATGAAAAGAATCTTCTGATCCAGGGTTTACCTTCTTCCATCGAAAAACAGTTCAGCAAACTTTCCTTCGCAAAAAATGTTACGCCGCTTCTCAAAAGCCGTAAGATTGATTTTGCCTTGATTTTTGCCGTGAACGAAAATCAGCTTAACAGCATTCTGCAAGAGGTAATGCCTGCACTGAAGAAAGATTCCAAATTCTGGGTTGCATTCCCGAAATCCACATCCAAAATTGTGACCGATCTTAACCGCGAATGCAGCTGGCTTAAGCTGACTTCGGCAGGTTATGAATGTGCCGATCAGGTGGCGCTCGATCACGTTTGGACAGCCACCCGCTATTGCAAAGGAGCTTATGTGGAGGAAGTAAGAATGAGCCGCAGGGAAGTAGCTGCAATGGAAGCTTAAAAAAGTTTTATTGGAAAAAAAGGGTAACCATGATATTTTCATGGTTATCTTTTTTTATGCCTAACCTGAATGTAGAAATAAAAGCCCGCTGCCGGCAACCTGGAGTCGTACGAAATTATTTAATGCAACATGACGCCTTGTACAAAGGCCTGGATGAACAAACCGATACGTATTTTAATGTAGTCAATGGCCGGCTGAAACTCAGAGAAGGCACTATTGAAAACAACCTGATTTTTTATAATCGCAGCAATCAGCCTGGTCCGAAAAGTTCCCATTTTCAGCTTGTAAAAATCAATGACCTGGCCGGACTAAAAGAAGTATTAACAAAAGCCTGCGGAATAAAAATGATCGTCAGGAAAAACCGGGAGATTTATTATATCGGCAATGTGAAATTCCATATTGACGAAGTGCCGGGCCTTGGTTCATATGTCGAAATAGAAGCAGGAAATGTTCAGGCTGATAAAACCGAGGCTGAATTATTGGAGCAATGCCGGTTTTATTTAAAAGAATTTGGTATCCGGGAAGAAGAATTGATAGCAGAGTCGTACAGTGATATGATGTTGGGGAATGCAAAAGAAATGCAGTAAATTTAAGCTATGGAAATAAGAGAACCTGCCGTTGCATATGGCAAAAATAAATTTACTGAAGAAGAATATCTCCAAATGGAAAGAATAGCAGAGGAGAGACACGAATATTACCGTGGTGAAATTTTTCGTATGCAAGGGCATGGAGAGTTATTGGCCATGTCCGGCGCCGGTTATAATCATAATGAAATTTTCACCAGTTTATTCGGAGATTTAGCCTTAAGATTAAAAGGTAAGCCTTGCAGGCCTTATGGCCCCGATATGCGGTTGCATATTCCTGAAAATACCCTCTACACTTATCCTGATATTACCATTTATTGTAATCCTGCAATCGACAATCCCGGCGGTGATGTTGCTGCCAATCCATCAGTTATTATTGAAATACTTTCTCCTTCTACCCGCGACTATGAAATGGGTGGCAAGTTCGCTTTATACAGAGAAATTCCGTCTCTAAAAGAATATATCCTTATTGATTCACTGGCAATCGGTGTTTATGTTTTCCGGTTAAACGCTGCGGGGCATTGGGAATTGGAAGAAATGAAAAAGTTTATTGATGTGTTAACTATAAAAACTGTTTCAATTACAATTGCACTCAGTGATATTTATTCCGGTACCAAATTGCCTGCTGGTTAATTTTCTTATTTCAGAATAACTGTCCCCATCCTTCCCGTTATTTCCTTTTCCATTTGCTTCAGGTGTTCGTGAGTCTGGGTCAGGTGGCGGTACTCTTCGGGGTTATGAGGTTTTTCAAGGTCAGCCTGGTTTTCGAGCATCATCCTTTTTATTTTCCGCAGCTTCAGATAATTCACTGCTGATTCCACCTCGATATGCGTTTTGTCTTCATCCATCTTGAGGTAAGTCATCAGCTCGGGTTCATTACCTGCGCTTACAGAACGCAGAAAATCTTCATAGCTTTTTTCAAACAGCCTGGGCTGGTAGCCGGTGGAATTGCTGAACTCTCTTTTCCAGTGCTGACTTTCTTCATAAGGAAAATTGAGCAGCGAAACGGCAAAAGCGCTGATGACATGATCCGGATGGTAAACAAAAATATTTTTATTAATGCCTTTCTTATCTTTTTCAAGCAGCACCCGGAATTCATGCAATAACTTCAAAACTTCAGCATTGTCAAACAAACTTTCATCCATAATTTCTTCCAGCATGTATTCGGCAATCAGTTTATCTGTCCATTGTTTATTGCCGTGTTCCAGCAATACCCGGGCAAATTCTTTTTCCTGCAGTTCATCCTTAAACAACAAGGTAAAAGTAGAGTCCTCGTAATCGGTTGCCGCTGCTTTTTGTGCATTTTCTTCAAAATGTTTTGCCTCTTCATCCCGATAGCTATCGGGAGGCAACACTTTTTCCTGGGTGCTGATGCGGTTGCGGATAAATTTATTTACCAGGGCATGCAATCCCGCTTCATCTATTTTTAAAATCTCGGCACATTGCTTAATATAATCCTGCTGTTTTGTAAAATCTTCCGCCTTGTTGATTTTCGAAATGGTTTCGGCAATGCTGTTCACCACGCCGGCTTTTTTATTGCTGTCGGCGCCGGCATCTTTCAGCGCCACTTCCAGCTGGAATAGTATAAAATCTTTCTTACTGCTTCTTACAAATTCAGTAAATGCTGAAGCACCGGCCTTGTGCACATAGCTGTCAGGGTCTTCGTTATCCGGAATCAATACCAGTTTTACGTTCAATCCCTCTTCCAGCGCAAGATCAAGACCGCGGAGGGCTGCTTTCACACCCGCCGGATCGCCATCGTAAATGATGGTAAGATTGTGGGAGTATTTTCTAATCAGCCGAAGCTGTTCCTGTGTAAGCGATGTGCCGCCGCTGGCCACCACATTTTCAATACCGGCCTGGTGAAGCGAAATCACATCGGTGTAACCTTCCACCAGCAGGCATTCATCAGCTTTGTCAATTGCCTGCCGGGCTAAATAAGAGCCATAAAGGATTTTGCTTTTTATATAAATCTCATTTTCCGGCGTATTAATATACTTGGGCGCCTTGTCGGTAGTTTTTAATATCCTGGCTCCAAAGCCCATCACTTTACCGCTGTGATTGTGTACAGGAAAAATAACCCGGCCGCGGTAGTTATCAACTAACTGTTCATTACGGTTTACTACAAGCCCCGTCTTCAGAAGCAATTCCTGGTTATACTGTGCAGCCAGTGCTGCTTTTGCAAAACTGTTTTTAGCTTCAGGGTTATAGCCTAATTGAAATTTTTTGATGATGTCTTCTCTGAAGCCCCGTTCTTTCAGATAGCTCAGACCGATGTTGCGGCCTTCCTCGGTTTCAAAAAGTTGTTTGGTAAAAAACTGCTGTGCAAAATTGTTGATGATGTACAGGCTATCGGCCGCCTGCATTTGCTGGCGCTGCTCATCCGTGACGAAAGTTTCTTCTATTTCTACGCCATATTTGCCGGCCAGCCAGCGCAGTGTATCCACGTAGCTGTATTTTTCATGCTCCATCAGGAAGCTGATAGTATTGCCGCTGCGCCCGCAACCGAAACATTTATAAATTTCTTTGGCAGGTGAAACAGAAAAAGAAGGCGTTCGTTCATTATGAAAAGGGCAAAGCCCCAGGTAATTGGCACCCCGCTTTTTCAGTTTTACAAAACCCCCAATCACCTCCACAATATTGATACGGCTGAGTATTTGCTGTATGGTTTGCTGCGAAATCACCGGCCGCAATTTAGGGTGTTTTTTTATTGCAAGACTCCACAATTCACCCACATAAAAATCCTCAGAATTATAATTTAACTTACAGAACAAAGCGGCCGATGTTAATAAATTCCTGTAACATTTTTTGACGGCAGGTAAAACGATTCAAAAACTCAGCTATCTTAAACCTGAAAATTGTTTTATGAAATCATGCCATTACTTACTGCCCATGGCAATTCTTTTTGCATTGCCGGAAATCGTACCGGCGCAAAACCGTCCGGCCATTGATTCCACCGGTCTGCCGGGTGATAACTTCAGCCTGCAGGGCGCCCTGCAGATGTTTCATCAAGCTGCAACTATTGAAGATTTTGAAAAAGCAATCAATACAGAGGGCAATTATGTAAATAATCTTGATCTGAATGGCGACGGGGATATTGATTACATCAGGGTGGTTGATAACGCCGATAAAAACAATCATGCTTTTGTGCTCCGGGTCGTGGTTTCCGAAAAAGAAAGCCAGGACATAGCGGTGATTGAACTGGAAAGAACAGGAGATACAACAGCCATATTGCAAATTGTCGGCGATAAAGACATTTATGGTGAGCAGGTGATAGTGGAGCCTGATGGCGGCGGCGATGATGATGCGGATGATAACGGCCGCGGCCCAGGTATCAGTTCGGATTATGGTAATTCAAGAATTGTTGTCAATGTCTGGTTCTGGCCATCGGTAAGGTTTGTGTATGGCCCGGTTTACCGGCCATGGATTTCGCCCTGGCGCTGGTTTTACTACCCGCCATGGTGGCGCCCCTGGCGTCCCTTTACCTGGCATTTGTGGCATCCTTTTCACATACACTATCACCGCAGTTTTGTAGTGGTGCATACACACCGGGTGGTTCATGCCCATGCCATTTATAAACCGCACAGAACCACTTCAGCCATTGTTCACACACGTCATTCGGCATCCATTGGAAAATACCGGGTTTCAAAATCAAAAACTACCGTTACCGGGCCTGGAGGAAATAAAACCACGGTAAAGAAGACAACTGTAAAAGGACCGGGCGGAAAAGTGAAGGGGCAAAAAACTACCGTGAAGAAAAAGAAAGGATAGTAAATCCGGGAAAGTGAATAAAATTAAACGGCTGCATTTTGCAGCCTTTTTTGTATAAAAAAAATCTTGAGACTTCTGAAAATCTATACTAAATTTAATACGCCAAGATACCCGCCCTGGGAACCGGACGGTTTTTATTCACCTTTTAAATTTTACATCCCATGGTTACAGTTGACATCTCACAGCTTTCCGGGGAATGCAACACCTGGAGAGAGTCGTTGCGTTCCTTCCGCGATGAACTAAACCAACTAAAAAAACAACTTCAGCAGGCTGCCAGCCCCCAACTCTCCAAAGAACATCTGCACGATGTAGAACATTACCACAACCAGTTTCACATCCAGCTCATCAACGTTCATGACCTGAAGCAGGCCATCAAAGCCCATGACCGCAGAGTGCAGTTTGAAACCGCCGCCAACAACGGGCAGCTTACAGAAGATACGCTTGCTGAACACGAAAGGCTTTTTGAAGAATACCAGGCGCTTGAAAGCACATTGAAGCACCTGAAGGATGAATTCAACAGATTTGTTCAAAAACTGAATTAACGAATTGCCATCTGAACGAATTGCCGAAGTCCGCCGGTCAGAATATTTTCGCCCAGGCCGGCGGTCTTCCTCACCACCCGCCCGTCTCCTGATGGATTTGTGAACCCGATTAAAAACAACTAAAAACATTTGCCATGGCAGAATTTGATACCTCACATGTAAAAAATATTGTCTTGCTGGGCCACGCCGGCTCCGGTAAGACCACCTTAGCGGAATGCATGCTATATGAAGCCGGCCTGATAACACGCCGCGGCAGCATTGCCGAAAGAAACACCACCGGGGATTACCACGAACTGGAACAGGATCGTGGTAATTCTATTTTTAGCAAGCTCCTGCACAGCAAATGGCGCGGCTATAAAATAAATATCATTGACACACCCGGCTACGACGACTTTGTAGGCGAAGTAATATCTGCATTACGTGTTGCAGATACCGGCGTGATGCTGTTGAACGGAGTGATGGGAGTGGAAGTAGGCACCGACATCATCTGGTCTTATACCGAGAAATTTAAAACACCGATGATATTTGCCGTAAACAAGCTGGATGATGATAATGCCGACTTTGACAAAACGGTTCGTGAAGCCAAAGCGCATTTTGGAAATAAAATAGCAGTGGTGCAATACCCGCTGCAAACCGGGGCCGGTTTTCATGAAATAATTGATGTGCTTAGGATGACGATGTACAAGTTTAAAGATGGCGGCGGCAAGCCAGAAAAACTGCCCATACCCGATGCTGAAAAAGCAAGGGCCGACGAACTGCACAAAGAACTGGTGGAAGCTGTGGCCAGCAACGATGAAAGCCTGATGGAAAAATATTTTGATAAAGGCGAACTGGATGAAGATGAAATGAAGCAGGGATTGAAAAGCGCCATGATTAATCATGATTTGTTCCCGCTGTTTTGTCTTTCGGCTGAACGCAACATGGGCAGCGGCCGCCTGATGGGTTTTATTGATAATGTGTGCCCAAGCGCCAATGAAATGCCGCCGCAGACTACAAAGAGCGGCGAAAAACTTAACTGCGATGCCAGCGGGCCAGCCTGCATATTTATTTATAAAACCATCAGCGAACCCCATGTGGGCGACTTGAGCTTCTTTAAAGTATATTCCGGCACCATCAAAAGCAGCATGGAACTGGAAAATGAAAGCACCAATGTGACCGAGAAAATCAACCAGCTTTTTTTGGTGGAAGGAAATAAACGCACCGCCACTAATGAACTGGTGGCCGGCGATATCGGCGCCACGCTGAAACTGAAAAATACACATACCAACAACACCCTGCATGCAAGAGGAAAGAATTATGAACTGCATCCCATTGAATTTCCCCCGCCAAACATGACCGTGGCTATTGAGCCTTTGAAAAAAGGAGAGGAGGAAAAACTATCGCAGGCCTTGCACCAGTTGAGAGAGGAAGACCCCACATTGATTGTGGAAGTTTCACCGGAACTGAAGCAGACCCTTATCCATTGCCAGGGCGATATGCACCTGGCGGTGGCAAAATGGAAAATAGAACATAACCACCGGCTTGAAGTGAAGTTTATTAAACCGAGAATACCTTACCGGGAAACCATACGCAAAGCTGCCGATGCCACTTACCGCCACAAAAAACAAAGCGGCGGCGCCGGGCAGTTTGGCGAAGTGACGCTGCGTATTGAACCCTGGTATGATGGATTGGCTGAGCCAAAAGACCTTAATGTTCGCGGCCGTGATACTTACGATTTGGATTGGGGCGGCAAACTGATTTTTTACAATTGCATAGTCGGCGGTGCTATTGATGCAAGATTTCTGCCTTCTATTTTAAAAGGAGTAATGGAAAAAATGCAGAACGGTCCGCTTACCGGTTCGTATGCCCGCGACATACGGGTATGTGTGTATGATGGCAAGATGCATCCGGTGGACAGCAATGATATTTCTTTCAAGATTGCGGGCTTGCAGGCATTCCGCCAGGCATTTCAGCATGCCGACCCCCAGATACTGGAACCGATTTATAAAGTGGAAGTGCTTTGCCCCGACGACCTCACCGGCGCCGTGATGGGTGATTTGCAGAGCCGCCGCGCCATAGTGGAAGGCATAGACAGCGAAGGACATTTTCAGAAAATCATTGCCCGTGTGCCGCTGGCCGAAATGGACGGCTATTCATCCTCGCTTCGTTCCATCACACAGGGCAGGGCAAAATTCAGAAGCACATTCCTGGAATACACCCAGGTGCCGTTTGAAATACAGCGCCGCCTGATTGATGAACATGCGAAGATGGCGAAGGAAGAGCTGGTGTGATTCTATATTATAAAGAAATAAAAACGGGGCTTTATTATCCACATAGCCCCGTTTTAGTTTTTTCCTCCAGGTATCCCCTTCAAAAATCAATTTTTTGTATCAATTTTTTTTTTACTTTAGAATATCCCCTCCTGCAATCCATCCTCTGATTACTTATACAGGTTCTGGTTGTAGCAAAATGAAACAGAGAATGTTTCGGGGGCAGTGTATGGCTTTTACATAACTATTACAATAAACATTTTACACATAGCTAAACAGGAAATGAAAAAGATTTTTTTAGATACGGAATTCACAGGGCTGCACCAGCAGGCCGGTTTACTTTCCCTGGCAATGATAGCTGAAAGCGGGGAAGAATTTTATGCAGAATTTTCAGATTATCCCCCACAGGAAATAAATGAATGGGTAGCCCGTGAAGTGCTGACAAATTTCTTCCTGGATGATTCAAACCAGGACTGGCAAAACCTTTCCCGGATGCATGTTAAAGGGACTAAAGCAGAAATAACCGGGGCGCTACGGGTATGGCTGGCACAGTTTGGAAATGATAAAAGCAGCCTGCAGGTATGGGCAGACTGTCCCCATTACGACTGGGTATTCTTCTGCCAGTTATTTGGCGGCGCCCTCAACATACCCGGCACTATCCATTATATGTGTATGGACCTGGCGACGCTATTTGAACTGAGGACCGGCGATGCCGACCGAAACCGGGAAGAATTTGCCGTCGGCGACAAAACCCGACTGAAAGGGAAAAAACACAATGCCCTGTACGATGCACATATATCCCGGCTCTGTTATAATAAACTGATGAATTACGATACCGTATGAGTATGGAGAAAACAACATACAGCTATCATCACTTCCTGTTTCCATTCAGGTGGGACCTTTTACGCAAGGGTTTTAAGAAAAGCGAAAAAAAAGAAGAAAAATATTCATTTGATGAACGTACCGAGCTTCAAACTGCTGCCGGTATTATAAAGTTAACCCCTGCCTGGCAGCAAAAAAAGATTTCAGGTATAATCCATCATGAACAATACAATGAGTTAACCTATTTTCATGAGTTTGTAAGGCGGGCGATATATGATTTTGAAAAAGACTACAGTGATCCGGTAATGAATTATTTTGAATATGATCCGGCAAAACTTGTTAATACGGAATTCAAAATTTTCTTTTACCAAAAAAAACCCGGCCTACCCGACGATGCTGATAATAAGGACAAAACCAATTATGTTCAAAAAAAAATCTCCTTGCAAATAGAGGGCATCACTCTTCACCTCTACAACACAGGTATCGGGGTATTGTCTTACAACCTTGCCAATAACAACTCCCAGCAAAATTCTCCGGAAACCATTTTACTTATTAATGAACTGGGCAGGCGTATATATCCCCAGTTTATGGGAGAAAACAGGACATGGGACACCAAGCGGATCTTCCTCGCCGATAAAATTGAGGTTGGCGGTCTGGAGGAAGATTTCAGCATTTATGATAAGCTGGATAATCTTTCTTTTCAAAAAACATTTTTACCCCCGGATTATATCAGCAGGCTTTTTAGCCAACAGGTGATTTTCAATATGGATGAAGATGAATTAAAAGAAGATAAACTGTTTTTTACACGGGTAATGGATGATCGTATGTTCTTTCTCTGCTGGTACGGCAACAATGAATTTGCCAACAATACAGGCAAATGTTATCAATGCGACCCCTGGTGGTACTCATTCATTTTTGGCGATAAAACGGCCGGTGGCAGCATAGCCAACGATACTATGTTGAAAAAACAACTTGCAGAGCATACCTACGAACGCTGGAGCAAATACGGCACCTTGTATGGTATGAGCCGTGATTCTTTTGTTTGCCTGTCGTCAGATGCTTCTTTTTTTGATAAAAATGATTTGCCCAGGATTGATGTGCACATGAATACGATATATTACCAGTTAGCGGTGCTGGCCCTGGTACAGCGGGCATCTGTAGTAAAATTCTCGGCCGAAGTTACCGGGCTTGCCGACCTGGCCAAAGCTCAATCCGATGGCAAGGCCCTTGACCGGATAAAAGAATTGTACCTGAATTATATAGAGTTTATCAATAAAATTTATTTCCGGGAAATAACCAGCCAGATACAGGGTATTGAGATATACAACCAGTTTCATAAAGTGATGCGGATAGCCGATGATGTAAAAGACCTGGATGGTGAAATACAGGAACTGCACAACTATGCAGAAATGGTGAAGCAGTACCAGATGTCCAGGCGAAGTGAAATGCTGAACAAGGTAGGTCTGCCGCTCATACTGGCTTCTTTGATTGCCGGCATACTGGGTATAAATTTTATTCCGGAAGATGCAAAAATTTTCGGGCAGAGGATGATACCTGAATTTTGGAAAGCATTGATACCGATTATCGGAATTCCTATCCTGCTTTCTTTAGTTATAATGGCATACAGATGGACTAACAAAAAACGAAAAAAATAACCATGCACACCCTTTCATTTACATTAAAGCAACACACCCCCATTATCCATTTCCAGCACGACCAGGACGGGGCTACGCTAAGGGCTACGGAGGTGAAACCGAAGCTGGATAGGTACATCATTTCGCTTATGGGCGGGTTGGTGAATGCAAAAAGTGTGTACGGCAGATGGTTTAAAAAAAATGAAAACCAAAACTCTCTTGATTACAAATTAAAAATATCTGCAAAAGATATAATGAATGAGGTAATTCCAGAAGGTGCTGGAAACAGGCCTCCATTTTTTTTCGGAAATATGGGGCCAGTGTATGAGGCGAATCCTAAAGCAATTTCACAAACTGATTCTCCCATCACTATTTCAATTTTTACGTTTAATTCTATAACTATTGAAGGCGAAACCTTGATCAATTATATAGAATCAGTAATTCATTCCTTTTTCCTTTCACATAATTTCGGAACCAGGCAGTCAAAGGGCTATGGATCATATTACATTCATACAGATGATCCCTTGTATATAGAACCCAATGAAATCATCAATGATCAAAACCAGGATGCAGTTTATTTTCTTCCTTATTCTTTTCCTTTGGCTGCTGTTGGTAATACTGCTATCCGTACGGCGCTTAATATGCTCAAAAAAATGGAGATTTTTTACAAGGCAATGCGTTCGGGAATAAACCAATGTTTCGGGGCAAACCAGCATTACTTAAAGTCATTATTCTGGATATACTTTAAACGATTTGTAGAAATTAATTTGAAATGGGAAAAGAAAAAAATAAAAGATCAGTTTCTTGCTGCTCATCCTTTTTATACAATACAGTCAGGACGTCATTCAGGTAAGCCTGCTTATAATAATTCACCTCTTGGCTTCTCCGGTTCATCCGATTTGCTCATTAAGGACTTGTTTGGCCTTGCTACAACAGAAAAATGGGAGGCTAAATGGAATTTTGAAATTGAAAAACAGATCACAGATGTGGAGCGTTTTAAATCCCCTATATTTTTTAAACCTATATTGACCCAACAAGGCTATATAATCTATTTCCATGCAGAGGAATTGACTGATAATAACTCAATCATTAGAAAAACTGTTACGATAAATGCTGCTTGTAGTATACCCACACCTGTGAGTTTTGATTTTCATGATTTTTTTGACTTTTTATGTAATCCTGCTCAATTTAATCTTGATAGCTATTTTCTGGCAGATACAGGTGCGCTGGATGTAAATAATAGACCGGAATATATGTCAGTGAATCAAATGCTGCAAAATGATATGGACAACTACAACAACATTGGTAATTATCAAATATTAAGAGAAATATTTAACAACATTTCAAAATTTAATAATGCCCAACCATAACCTCTCCATCACCATCGGCCCGGTTTACAAAACACTGAAGCAAGCCCGGAGTGTTCGGGAAATTTGGGCATCCAGCTATTTCTTTTCTGCGCTGATGCGGGAAATACTGAAAGAAGCCCATGCCCATTTTGGCAACCCGGTTTCTCCAACATTGCTCCCGGATACATCGCACCGGTTTGGCGCCGGTATTTACCCGGACAGGGCTTTTTGGTCCATTAACGACTCTGAGAAGAAAAAAGAATTGATCAGCGTATGGAAAACAGCGGTCAAAAATCTTGCAAGAAAATGGGGAATTCCGGAGAATCAAATACTGGACTATGCGTATTGCTATGGGCATTTATTAAGCGCCCCTGCTGCAAATAATAGTCAAATACTGGCGGCAAACAAAGCCCTGGATGACCTGGAGTTAGAAGAGTTCATCCATAACCCTTCACAGGAAATCATTGAAGAGTTTGTAAGTGTTATACAGAAGATGTATAAGGATGGGCATCAACAAAACCAGCAAAGTATTTTTGAAGATTACCTCTGCGATAATAAAACCTTTCGGAGGCTGCCCTCTTTAATTGAAATAGCTACACGGGATTTAAAACCCCTGAACCAAACCGATTATACGAAGATCGTTACAGAGCCGGTAAATACAAGGGTTTGTGATCTTATCAGCAGCAACCGGGCCGATTACAATAAAGCCGAACAGGAAGAGCAGGATGTTATAATCCCCAAACTAAAAAAGAAGTTCGGAAACCTATTTAAATTTCGCCATAGGTATATCGCCTTTATCAAGGCAGACGGTGATTATATGGGCTCCACACTCGGAAAAATTGGAAATAACGCTGATAAAATAAAAATATTCTCTGATTTGCTTTCGGGCTTTGCAGGTGACGCTGTGAAAATAATCCATAAATATGGTGGTGTACCCATATACGCAGGTGGCGACGATTTGTTGTTTACACTGCCGCTTGCAAACGCAAATTCAGAAACCAAAGAGCAATCCGTCGCCAATTTATTTGAGTTGATTGATAAACTGGACAGTAAATTTCCATCTGATGCTTTTTCTTCCCTTGTCAATGGGGTTTACATGCCTACCATGTCATACGGTATTTCCATTTGCTATTACAAATACCCGATGGATGAAATACTGGGCGCCGCAGATACTGCCTTAAACCACCATGCAAAGAACCACCCCGGAAAAAATGCTGTTTCTTTTTCACTTAGAAAACACAGCGGGCAAACCGTAACAGCCACTTTTGGTAAAAAGGAAGCTTACAAAAAATTTGTTATCATGCTTTCTAAATATGTAAAGTTTAATGACGATGCCTTCTTAGCCGGGCTGATGTACAAGCTGGAAGGATTAAAGCTGTTATTGACGGATGCAGTAATAAACGGACGGCTGGAATACCTATTTAAAAACCAGTTTAATGAAGCCGGGCACACAGGCAAATACAAGACGGTTCTGGAAGATGCCCGTACACTTTTCTCCTTGTTTTATACGGAAGCTTTAGCAAGCGCTGCTATTTCCGAAGCCCCCGTTACAAATGTAGTACTAGCTGCCCGGTCAATAGACCAGTTATTTGCCTGCTTGCGATTTATTCAATTTTTTAACCAGGAAGACCATGACTAAGTTAATAAAACTGCGGCCCCTTGATTATTATTTCTTTGGCGGAGAAGAAACCTTTGACAGCGGAGCCAAAGGCATAAAAAATTTTCATGTAACGTCAAATTTATTACCGCAGCAAACAGGCCTCGCCGGATTAATAAGGCATCAATTATTTTTAGCGGGATATGGTATAGGCGCTGAAAGTTTTAATGGCGCTTCTGTTCCGCAATGGGAATCGCTTACATCCATTTCTCCCTTATTCCTTATCAATAACGAAAACCAGTTTTTGGTACGATGTCCGGCAGTTATAAAGGCAGATATGAATGATGCCTTTACCCCGGTACAAATGTCATTTGAAAGCTCAGGCTATTCTTTCAGAAATGGGAAATGGCAAAACAAAACAATCCAGGTAAATGGTTATGATGCAAAAAAAGGCTTAACGAATTGCTGGCTTAACCTTGCAACAAAAGAAATCATAGGCGAAACCAGATGCGAAACCATAACTAAGAAAAAGATTTTTGAATCTAAAAACCATATTGGCATCAATAAAGCCAAACGCATAGAACAGCAGGACGATACCGGGGCTTTTTACCAGCAGGAATATATTTCACTGGCTAAGGGTTACAGCTTCTGCGCTTTTGTTGAGTTTAGTAATGATGTAGATACCAACCAGCTCAATACAATCATGCCCTTTGGCGGCGAAAAGCGAAGTTTTGACATTACTTATCTGCCTGCAGAAACCAACTGGGAGCAAATAAAAACCCAGGCTGTATCCGCTATCAGGGATTTAATACCGCAGCATTTATCCATTATTTTACTTTCCGATACGTATGTAGAAAATTTGCCGGCCTTCTATAATTCCATCAGCGGCGGCATCTTTCATGCAAAACCATTCCGGAATATAACTACCCCGGGAAATATAAGATCTGTAAATTTTGCCCGACTGACCACTAAAAATGGACAAGCAGACCAGCTTAGAAAATCGGATCGGATGCTAAAGTTTCTTGAAAAAGGGGGTGTTATTTTCCCCAATGACCTTGGGGGTTGCGTAAAATTATTGACCAATCCTGTCTATTCTTCTATCGGATATAACCAATTTATTATTATCAATCAACCATAAAACAGCTATTTATGCCTTACGCCATTTATAAGATAACGCCAAAAACAAACCTGCATGCAGGCAGTGGTGACACAGAATTCGGCATTGTGGATAAGCTGGTGCAAAAGGATGCTACCACAGGGCTTCCCACCATTTATGCATCAAGCCTTAAAGGGGCTTTGCGGGAATATTTTAAGGTGAAAATTAACTCTGCGCAAATCAACGAAATATTTGGGTGTGAAGAAAACACTGCAAATAACACTACTGCCACCGTAGGCAGTTTCCAGTTCCTGGCAGCAGATATTCTTTCCCTTCCTTCACCTAAAAATGATTCGCCCTTTTATCAAAAAACATACTGCCCCTCCCATATTCTTGCACTGAATTATAAATATGCAAAACTGGGTTACACCATTACCATTCCGCAGGGAAACCCTCAGAATGCTTCCTCCCTGTTTAAAGAAGCTGCAGATAATTTACCGGTTATTGCCCGCAACCATTTGGAAAACGGCATCAGTAAAAACCTTTGGTATGAGCAGGTGGTTCCGCATGAAGCAGAATTTATTGTAGCTGTCATTTATCCGGAGGGTTTTGACTTTCAGCGAAATTTTAATCAGCATGTTCATAATAATATGATACAGATTGGCGCCAATGCCACTATTGGTTATGGTATCTGCCTTTTTGAAAAACTAAATTAATTCAAAATGAAACCGAGATTAAAACTATATATTCCCCTGGCCATTGAAGCCATTGCCACTACGCTTACTGTTGAGGAAAACGGACAGCGTACAAACAAAGTAGATGAACGCTACGATGGTTACGCTGCATCGTTGGGTGCTGCCATTATTACCAGTGGCATTACACCTGCCATTGCCTTTTATACTGATTTATACAGAAGCAGTGAAAGCGGGGTGCGGCGTTTTCATATTCTTAAAATTATTACTGCTATACTGGCTGCAGACGGGGTAACTATTGCCAATAATAACAACAGTATTACCGACAAAAATGCCCTGTTATATCATGTGCTGGTTGCTGCCAACCAAACCTCAGGATTTAAGGAGAAACTTTTGGACGCAACCATTGCCGTAAAACTTGCCCTGCGGAATTTTAATCATGTAAAAACATCATGACCATGAACTTTAAGCAGTTTTTTTACAAAGATTATTATGAAAGAACATATCCTGTTCGTGTAAATAACAATAACGAACAGCGAAGTATAAAACTGGAAAAACCTGATAATGAGCAGGCCTTTAAAGAAATAAAAATATGGAATAAACCGGTTTTTGATAAAGCCAATGAAACACTAAAAAATGCCCCGGTTAGCCCGGCTGATCTGAACCTGCTGGCATTGGACGGAAACCAATATTCCCGGTTTTCGCTTAAAACCGTTTACCCCGGTTTGCTTATTGGCTCCGGCTACACCCACGAAACCAATAATGAAGCAGAATTCAAACTCGGATTTTATTTTGACCACAGCACCGGTCTTCCATGCATACCGGGCAGCAGTGTAAAAGGGATGCTTCGCAGCGCATTCCCGCAGTTTAAAACAGAAAAGGCCAACCCTTACTCAGACTTTAAGGCGGCATCCGAAATACAGGAAAGCAAACTTAATTACATTGTTAGTCTTTTCAACTTAGAGGGTGATGCAGATAAAAAAAGAACCGTGCATCTGCTGTAACTTGCCATTTTTGAAGGTATTGACAGACCTGAATGTCTGCGCAAAAGAGACGAAGGCAAATGGGATGAGATAGAATACCAGAGCATATATAAACGCATAATTTTCCATCATGCCCATATCAGCAGGGCGGCGGGCAATAAAATTTTTGAAATAGATACGATCACCCCGCATCGTGAAAATCCATTAAAAAACCCTACTCCGCTCAATTTTTTAAAGATAAAACCAGGTGTGGAGTTCACTTTCAATTTTGAAATGCCGCAGGGCTTTGCGGATAGCAATATTTCAGTTGTTCAAATTAAAGAAGCGTTTAAAACCATTCTTAAAGACCTCGGCATCGGCGCCAAAACCAACGTTGGCTACGGCCAGTTTAAACAAGAATAAGTTTTATAAAGTATAAAATTTCCACCATGCCCAAAACATACATCTACTCCCGCCGCAAAGTACGCTGCAAAGGAAAAAAAGACGGACGTAACTGGTACTGGAAATTCTGGCCCTTAATGAAAGGCCAGAAAGAACCTGCCCCTCTGCTCAACCAGAGAGAACCTGCGGCTTTCGAGTCCGAACTGATTTCGCTGGCCGATGCCAGCCTCACCGACCTTTCAAAAAACTGGGAAGAAACAGACCGGAAACTCTTTCCCGATTATTGCAGGCGGCTTACAGAAAAAAACAACCTGCTGAAAAAAAGCACCCAGGAAAATAAAGAATTAGAAGAAGCCAAACTCATCATGATCAAAACCAAGGATGAACTGGATGCCATTGAAGAACCAGCCCTTTCTTCTTCCTGGGAATTAATCCTCATTGCATTTTGCTTTCTTGTCGAGATACCCTTTAACTCAGTTATTTTCGCCGTTTTCGGTGCCAGCAAGCTGGATACTTACCTGTATGCACTGGGCACGGCCGGCTTTATCAGTATGCTGGCCTATTTCTTCGGCAAGAAGCTGAAAATGCACCCCAAAACCCTTAGTGATAAAATACTTCTTATCATCATGCCCCTGGTAGCCATTGGGGTATTAACCGTGGTTTCTATATTACGTTCCGTGATGTTTGACGTAATGAAAAGCAGAAATTTATTTAAAATAAATCTTGATCCGCAGACGGCTGCCATCATTTTCGTAGCCCTGAATTTTGCGCTCTTTCTTGGCGCTATGCTGGCTACTTATGCCGCCACCCGGCCCGATCACAAAAAATACCGGACCCGCCTCAAAAAATTCAGGGATGCAAAAGGAGAATATAAAAAAGCCCTGCGTGATGCCGAAGATGTGACTGAAGAACTTGCTGATGCTGAAGAGCACCTTGCTGAAGCCAAAAACAAACGGGCTAAAACCTTTGCTGTTTTCTGTGAACAGGCCCTGAATACTGTAGATGATGTCAGGTGGCTGGTAAGCGTTTACCGCGCAGCCAACATGGAAGCACGGCTCGACGGGAAAACACCGGAATGTTTTAAATATCCTCCGGCGAAAATTTTAATTCCATTTAACCTGAATGAAAGAAACATCTCCTGGGATTGCGAGCAACTGCCCAAAAAATACCCGGGCATTACCTTAAATTGATTTTGTTATGCGGAAAAGAAAATTTTTATCCCCGGCTTTAATATTTTTATTTGCTGCATCTTTTTTTCTGAATGGATGTAATGATAAAGATAAATCAAAAGACAGCCCCACTACCTGGTGCGTCCTTATTGATATGTCCGGCGTTCGGGAAAACCAGGATACCCGCCGCCATTATGTTGACCATTTTAAATCCGTCTTCAGCAAAATGGTTCCCGGTGATGCCATGGCAGCCGCATTGATTACCGAATCTTCGCTGGCCGAACCCCACTTGTTGTTGAGTCATCAGTTTTCCGTTTTCAAAGCTACAACAGACAATGAACTTTATCGAGCGGGGGAAGAACAGCAATTCAAAAAAAATTTTGAAACTACACTTGATTCATTGGCGAAGGTTGCATCAGATACCATTCTCAATAGCCGGCGTATTACCCAAAAAACCGACATCATCACAGCCTGCCACCTGGCAGCCAACATCTTTAAACAATACCGCACCCCCTATAAAAAACTTATTATCCTTTCCGATATGGAAGAATATGACGGTACGTACAACTTTGTTTCCGATAAACTTTCACAGGAACGTATTGATAAAATACTTCAGAAAGAAAAAACTTCCAGCCGCGGCCTGCCAGACCTTGCGGGGGTAAATGTGTATGTGGCCGGCGCCGCCAGCAAACAAAACGAC
>CAZDUO010000038.1:0-34610 GCA_964508655.1 uncultured Chitinophaga sp.
TACCGGCAGCGCTATGCCGATCTCATTATCAACCCGGAGGTAAAAGAAGTTTTTACTAAACGCACAAAGCTGGTGAATGCCATGCGTGATTTTCTGAATGAACACGGCGCACTGGAAGTGGATACACCGGTGCTGCAAAGCATTCCCGGCGGCGCGGCAGCCCGGCCATTCATTACGCATCACAATGCACTGGACATTCCCATGTACCTGCGCATTGCCAACGAACTCTATTTAAAAAGACTCATTGTCGGCGGCTTCGACTGGGTGTATGAGTTCAGCCGCAATTTCCGCAACGAAGGCATGGACCGCACTCACAATCCAGAATTTACCGTGCTGGAATTCTATGTGTCGTATAAAGATTATGTGTGGATGATGGAAATCACTGAACAATTGCTGGAAAAAACTGCCTTGGCGGTAAACAGTACAACAAAAGTGATGGTGGATGGAAAAGAAATTGATTTCAAAGCTCCTTACCCGCGGATCAGCATGTCGGATGCCATAAAAGAATACACCGGCTTCGACATTACCAACATGAGCGAAGATCACCTGCGCAGCGTATGCAAACAACTGCATATTCATGCAGACAAAACCATGGGCAAGGGAAAACTGATTGACGAAATATTCAGTGAAAAATGCGAGCCGCATTTTGTGCAGCCCACTTTTGTGATCGATTATCCCAAAGAGATGAGCCCGCTGACCAAGAAACACAGAAGCAAAGCGGGGCTTGTAGAAAGATTTGAGCTCATCATTAACGGTAAAGAAATTGCCAATGCCTACAGCGAACTGAACGACCCCATTGACCAGCGTGACCGTTTTGCTGAGCAGGCTACGCTGATGGAACGGGGCGATACCGAAGCTATGTATATTGACCACGATTTTCTGCGGGCATTGGAATATGGCATGCCGCCCACCGCCGGTATCGGTTTCGGCATCGACCGGCTCTGCATGCTGCTGCTCAACCAGGCATCCATACAAGATGTGCTCCTCTTTCCCATGATGAGACCGGAGAAAAAAGATGATATGTCAATTCAATAGCTGAATGAATTATCATAGCCCGGCCTCCCTCTCCGAAGGAGAGGGAACGAGGGTGAGGCCCGATGATGAGACCGGAAAAAAAAGATGAATAGACGGTTTACAGTAAAATATCCTGCACAGTTTATACAGTTGTTTTGGCTAAGGCTTGCAGCAGCCGATAATTTTTTGTAGCTTTCATTCAACCAAAACCAATAACAATGAAAGCGTTGATACCATCCCGGGTAATTGATTTTATTTTTTCCTTTTTTATTATCTATGCCGGTGTAAGCTGGCATTTAATGAATGCCGGCGGACTGGCCGGAATGATTCCTGATTACATGCCCGGCGACCCGAAAATCTGGGTATATGTTACCGGCGCCGGTTTTGTGCTGGCTGCTGTTGCCATCATTACCGGAATACAGAAAACACTGGCCTGTTATTTACTGGCGGCTATGTTTTTGGTTTTTGTATTTACCCTGCACTTAAAACCGGCTATGGATGGTGATCTGACAGCGCTTGTAAAAGATTCGGCATTGGCCATGTGCTCCATCCTTATCGGCAACCGGTCGGTCAAAAAATAATCAGCAGTATTATGTAAATAATCATATACCCTGCCTGAAGTGCAGGGTATTTTGATTTTGAAATTTTACCTGCAAAATATTTATCTTTAATTCCTGTTGATATTCCCTGAAACTTTACTGCAATCCTTCCTTGAGCATTCCTGACTGGTTTATCCTGCTTACTGAAAACAAATAATTGATTTATTCACCAAAAAAAATTGTTTTATGAAATCTACGATTGCTCTGCTGATGATTGTTTTTTCATTTTCTTTCCTGCTTGTAAACTGTTCGGATTCTAAAAACGAAAGGCCTGGAGCTAAAGAAGCATATGGCGGATTTGAAAGCCAGGTAAAATGGGGTGAACACCTTGTAACCATCGGCGCCTGCCACGATTGCCACACACCTAAGGATTTTACAAAAATGACCCCATTGGGACCTGATTTAGACAGCGTCAATTTGCTGGCTGGTTATATGGGTACACCCATACCGGATGTAAACAGAAAAGAAGCGCAGGAAAAAGGTTACTTAACCACCAGCGATCTTACCTCATTCGTGGGACCCTGGGGTGTTTCGTTTACGGCAAATCTCACTTCCGATTCCACCGGAATCGGAGCATGGAAGGAGGAACAGTTTATCCTGGCCATCCGTGAAGGAAAGTATAAGGGGCTTGCAACAAATCGCAGTTTGCTGCCACCCATGTCATGGCCTATGTACAGGAATATGACAGATGATGAATTGAAAGCCGTTTTTGCTTACCTGAAATCAACCAAACCGGTGAAGAATGTGGTGCCGCCACCACAACCACCTGTTCAATAAATTTTCAAATAAAGGTTGCATTTGAAAAGGGCAACCTTTATTTTTTCTCATCAATAAATTAACAGGAACTTAATCAACAAAAAGATCAGTATATAATTTCGCTCCGGGTACCACGCTGTATTTACTCAAATCAGTTATTCCTTCACTGGCCAGCACCTGTTCATCTATAAAACAATGGCCGGTACATCCGGCGGGTGTTTTACTTAAGATATAGTAAGCAGCATCAGCCAGAATTTGCGGCGTGCGGCTCATATTGGCCATCATTTGGCCGCCCAGGAGGTTTCTTACTGCAGCTGTGTCAATGATAGTTCGCGGCCACAAGGCATTGGATGCAATGTTATACTGCTGCAGTTCAGCCGCCCAGCCAATGGCCATCAGGCTCATATTAAATTTGGTGAGTGTGTATGCTATATGTCCTGCCAGCCATTTCGGATGCAGGTTCACCGGCGGTGAAAGTGTGAGAATATGTGCATGGGAAGATTTTTTTAAATGCGGGATACATGCCCGGGTGACAAGAAATGTTCCCCGCACATTGATGTCGTGCATCAGGTCGAAGCGTTTGGGTTCAGTCTGTTCAGTTGGCGTCAAAAAAATGGCGGATGCATTATTGATGACAATATCAATGCCGCCAAAACGGGTAACGGCGCTTTCAACAGCTTTCTGTATCTGTTCTTCAAACCGGATATCACACTGCACCGGCAACGCATGGCCGCCTGCATTTTCAATTTCTTTTGCTGCAGAAAAAATAGTACCCCCGAGTTTCGGATTTTCTTCCACCGATTTGGCGGCAATCACAATGTTTACGCCTTCGCCGGCAAGCTTAAGCGCAATTGCCTTTCCGATACCACGGCTGGCGCCGGTGATGAAGGCTGTTTTATTTTGCAATGACATTTTCAATGATTTTAGCGGTGAAGATAGCTGATTGCGGCAGAAAGCGGGTTTGTTCCCTTGGTAATTCTACGAAGCACACAGTAAAAAAGACAGTAAAAAAAAGGGGCAATTTTGCTCTTTTGCAAACCATTAACGCATGATATGTTTGTATCAAGAAGTTGGTTGATAAGGTTACTGCATCCAATATCCAAATGTCCAAAACCGTCCAGAAGCTCTTAATCCAACATCCTGAGAAACCAAAGTAAAATCCGTATCAATCAACTTTCTTTCTTATGAAAGTTCGGGACCCGTTTTTATCCAGGGCCTGTTGAAAAACCAAAATCCAAGATCCCGTGTCCGTGAATGCTTTAAGGTTAATTTCACTTGAAGAAAAAATTTTCCCCCGTTTTCAGCCGGGGGATTTTTTTTATTGCTGATTTTGGATTGAACAGCTTGCCGGACGATGTTCTGCTTTAGCTTTATTAAGTTTTTCTATTTCATATAAACGGGCAACAGGTACCCAATATATCCTGACTGTTGTTTTGAATAATTTTAATTAATGATAGTAGTGAAATCCGGAAATGACTGCACTGTTCCTAATTCCCAAATATAAAATCCAAAATCTCATTCCGGCAGATTGCCCTCCTTCACCTGGAAAGGCCCGGTGGGATATTTGAACTCAATCACTTTAAGATCCTGTGTGGCTTCGAGGCCCTGTGTGCCGGTGATGTGTTTGTCTTTGCCATCGAGACGGGCGGGTTTGTCGGTATAAAATTTCTGCCGGTTCTGATCCCACCAAAGTTCGGGGCAGCGCAGCGTATCGCCTTCGGTATTAATAACCGTCACACTGTCGCGGAGAAAAACTTTGTTCAGGTTTTCATAATAAATGCCGTACCGGGAAGTAAGCCAGCTCTCCACCCGCACACTGTCGTCATAAAAATCTACATGCAGCGATTGAGGAAATTCTGTTATCAGCGTATCCCGCTGGTAGCGGTACATCAGGGGCGCTGTGAGCTTTGCCCTTAATGACCCGCCCTGGCTGAGGTAGCTTTCGATGATTTTTCCTTCTTCATGCAATTCGGCTCTTTTTGTCCAGTTATCAATATCACGGGGATCGTTTTCGCAGGAAGAAAAAATGAAGAGAAGAAACAAGGCACAGGTAACAAATGATAAAAGAGTAGTAAAAAGTTTTGCTGAACCGTGATACGAACGACGAACCCTGCCCGACTGCGTCACGCAGGCAGGGGAGGGTCCCTCCTGCGCTAAAGCTTCAGAGGACAAGCGCAACAGAAGCTTAATAGCAGCAATACAGCCGGCTAAATAAAAAATATTCTTCTGAATGTCATGGTCAATCAATATGGAATGTTGCTTGCTCATGCAGACATGCTCAACAGCCTCTTTAGGGGTTGGGGTTCTTAATCATATTTCCGCTTGGTAAACCAGCGGTCGCTCAGGGTAAAGCCGACGGAAAGCCTGAAAAGATTTTCGTGAAGCGGATTTTTGTTATTCCCTCTTTTGATATACTCGGCGGAAATATTGACGACTGAATACTGGGTGCGGAATCGCCGTGCTGCATCTTTCAGGTTGGCTACAGGCAAGCTGATGCCGGCCGTGATGCCCCACTCCTGCAGCTTCTGGCCGAGGTAAATATAGTCATCGCCAAAAAAGATGCCGGCCCGGTAAGCCACCAGGTTTTTATACCTGGATTGTTTAAGTGCGGGCTTCAGCTGCCCCCCAATTTTTAATTGCCAGTTGCTGCGCACTGCATCAGCTAGCCCGCTGAAGCGGTAATTGTCCCAGCCGTTATGAATAAAATCAATGCCCAGCAACCAGCCGGTTTTAATGGAATCGGGCAGCTGCTCAATCACAAAGCCGCCGCCGAACATGGCCGGGTAATCCAGTTTTCCTTTTACATCCAGTTGTTCACTCACACTGTCGAGCCGGTAATCGCCGCCATCGCTTCCTTTGAAGTAGGTTTCGCGGATGATATCGCTGTGCGTGGTGAGCTGCTGTTTTACATTGCCAAAAACGCCGAGTTGTAAATATTTTGATTTGTTTTTTTTCAAATCAACCCGGTACTGCATACCGGCATTGAAGAAAAGACCACCAAAGGAATTTTTTGTCTGGTGATTGGAACCGCGGTAATAGGCAGGCACGGTGTCAATAAACAAGTCGCGGCGGGTGCTGTAATCTTTTTTCCCGAAAAGATAACCGGCATTGATGCCGGCGCTGAAATTTTTTATGGCAAAGCCGGTGCCGGTATTAAACAGGTATGAGCCCCCATCGCCGGTAAAGCGGGTGAGTGCACTATCAATTGGCTGACCCGTGTTGGGATCGAAGACCTTTTCTCTTTTTTCAATATTGTAACTGATAGTGGAAAGCGGTCTTAGTCCAAATACCAGGCCCCAGTTTTTTCTGAGTGGCACGCCCAGTTGCAGGTAAGAAAAATAAGCATTAGGCGAAGTGAATTTATCCGGATTGCCGGTTTCAGTCAATGTGCGGCTGCTGAAGTTGATGCCCACATCGAGCAACATTCTGCCATAAGCCGATTTTTTTGAACGGGCTTCCTGCAGGGAATAAAAACGGGAATAGGATGCAGGGTTTAAAAAATTTATTGAAGGATAAGAAAGATTTGCATAAGGGTTACTGTTGTAAAGCTCAGCGGGATAATCGGAAAACCCGGCGCTGATGCCGGCCATGCCGCGGTTAAAAATATTGTTGCCGGGGTGCAGGTCGCCAAGGCCGTAACGGGAATAGGGCGAATTGTCCTGTGCCGGCAGCAACCCGGCTGCAAACAGCAAACTGCAAAGAAAAAATACACGATGAAAAATTAAAGGTATCCGTCCGAAACCCGACAGTCTTCGTTGAACATTAAACATTGAGCATTGAGCATTTAGTCTGGAAATATTCCCGTAACTGCCTGCTTTTCTCACAGGTTATTTACTTCACTGATGGCATACAGTCCTTTAAAAATCAGTTCGGGGTCTGCAAATATCTGGTTTTTAAGATGGGGAGCCAAATAGGTCAAATCACCCCCGGTTAAATGGGCGTTAAAGTTGCTGTATCTTCTTTTATACTCATTGATGAAGCTGTCAATTTCGAAAGCCATGCCCAATACTACTCCGCTGAGGATATTGGTGACTGTATCGTAGCCCACCAGCGGCACATTGCCATCGGGTTTTACAATGGGAAGTTTTGCAGTGAACTGGTTCAGCGCTTTCATCCGCATTTCCATGCCGGGTGATATGCCGCCACCAAGAAACTCATGATCTTTATTGATAAAATTGTACGTGATGCAGCTACCCAAGCCGATGACAAGGTTATGCTGTCGCGGATAAAAATAAACGGCTGCTGCAGACAATGCCAGGCGGTCGGCGCCGATGGTTTCAGGTTTGCCCACGGCTGTGGTGAAAGGAAGCCTGGATAAATAACTCAGCTTATGAAAGCGGGTTTTTTCGTTAAGCAGTTTTTCAATTTCCGGTTTGTGATTAATGACAGATGAAAGAATAGTTTTTTGAGGGCTAAATTTTTTCAACAGCGAATCAATCAGAGTTGATCCGTCATTTTCAATAACGAACAGCTCAGCCAGCTTATCGTTTTGAAAGAAAGCTGCCTTAAGCCGGGTGTTGCCAAAGTCGAAGCAGAGGGTGGAGGACATAAAAACAAAAATACCACGAAAGTGGTATTGGAAATATCCCCCCCCTCCTTTATCATTATTAATCATTACCATTCATTAACCAAAATCCACATTTATGAGAAAATATGTAAGCTCCCTGTTACTAATCGGTTTTTCTTTACTGATTATGGTCTCTTGTAATAAAGAAGAATCAATTGAAGTTATTAAACCCGAGCCTGAAGCAATTAAAGATTATATTTTCTTAAATCAAAAACTCAAACAACTTGCAATTGTGTTGGGCCCGTTAATAAAAAACCCCAGCTTTAGAAGTATTATTATCAATAAAGTAAATCAAAAATTTGATGAGGAATATGAAATGCTTATCAAGGATATTTTTTCTGATGAATCAATAAAATCTGTTGTTAGCTATTCAAAAATTGAAAAAATACATACAGATTTATATGAACGAAGCGGTATACATCTTTACCCCCAAATTTACATACCTATGTACCAATATTTAGAGGATAACAATCGAAACGCAGCCAGAACATCTACTGAAGAGGAACCTGTATTGGTTTTTTATAGTGGAAACCCGGATGTTGACAGTTCACACAATGAAACACTACCAGGTTATAAATTAGTAAATGACGAATTAGTTTATTTTACTATGGTAAACGAAGAATATGCTAATGAACATGAAGTTTGGGTATTTAATATTAACGAGGTTGTTGATGAAGAAGGTAGAATTATACCATCACTCTTGGATGAAAATCCAGAAGGTGATGGAGGAACACCAACGGGTGGTTATGACGACGATCCGGAAGATGCACCCAGTAAGTTTGTCCCTTTTCCTGAATTAGGACATAATAAAATCAACTTTAAAATACAATATATGAGAGTAAGAAACCCCAAAGAAAGCTGGCTTTCAGGTTCATCAGAAATCGCAATAAAAGCCAAGTTGGTATGCCATAATGGAAGGGATTTGGGACTTCCATATCCGGCAGAAAAAAAGGAATATTCATCAGATCAATACAGTAATAAATTAGGCAAGTTAATTATTAAAGTAAAGAGAAAAGAGGTAAAGGAACAGAATATATTAACAGTAAATTATCCCCTACAAACAAACTGGCAAAATTATGAACCACAACAAGACCCGGTTCATTTTATGTATGTGATGTTTGAAAGAGACCCATGGCCGGCAAAAGCTTGGGAGATAGATAAATACTCACAAAATAGTCCATATTTCCCTAATGATCCACATCCGGGAAAATTTACTCTATGGTATAGATCATCTGAAAATTTTGATCCTACCCCATACGCCAATTACCATTTTACGAATACATTAATTTTGGCTACTGCAATAACATATGCAGGTAGTGGGTTAGTACAAAATAATGATATAGCATTTAATACGGTAATATATTAATAAGCAAAAAACCTGTAAGTTTACAAATCTCTATTAAATAAATATTTATTTTGTTTAAATACATTTATGCCTAAAATTTGAAATTACTTGTATTAAAAATAGCATTATTTCTTACAATGCTTTCAGCATCGGGGCAAATTAATAAATCGAAATATTTATTGGCTGTAGGCATAGAATACCGTCAATTACCAATTGATATTGAGAATTTGCCTGCAAATGGAAGCAGTAGTGGTAATGACATATTCTATGGTCTTGATTTTTGGAGATGTTTAAGCCTTAAGTCAAGCATTGGAACCAATCTTAAAAACGACTGGCGGCTATCAATTATAAATTATATCCGCTACAACCACCTGCATTGGTTGGAATTACCTGAAGATGGTATAGCTGAATTACAGAATCTTGATGAAAAAAAGAATTTAAAATTTGATCTATTCCTGACATTTGAAAAAAGAAAGCAACTAAAAAAAGATAAAGAAAATTATATACTGGCCTCAGCGGGAGTTGGACTTTCCAATATTAATACCAGATACAATGTTTATTTTAAAGACACATTGCCATCAGGTACAATTTATGAAGAGCGGTTTAGGGGAACTTTTTTACGCTTTACTCCCAGATTTGGTTTTGGAATTCAACTTCAACATGTAATGCTTTCTTTAAATGCTATTATTATTGAGGGCCCTGATTTGAATGATTTGACATCTCTATGGATGGGAGGAAATATTTCTTATGAGATACAATTTAAAAAGAAGCAAAAGAAGCAAATATTTGAATAAGTAAAGAAACCAAGTTCCATATTTCCACCAAAAATTGCAACATTAAGTATTTAATCTGACAAATTATTTTAGTTGAAAAGGATTAATCCTGTAGGATCAAAAATTTTCTTGTCAAGTCCTTTTCCATGCAGGATAAACTTGCTATGAATACTCACCACTCAAACTGAAACCCGCTCAGGTTTTTGAAATGCCCGTTCTGTTTTATTTTATCTTTCAGGCCTTCCATTTCGGCCACCAACGGAATCACTTTGGTCAGATGCCGCTTCAGGTATTCCTGTCGCTGCCGTTCATCCATCAGGCCGAGCAGTTCATACTCTTCCTGCAAAGTAAGGCCGACATGATGCGCCACTTCGTAAGTGTTCAGCTCCTCATCGGGTTTATTAAAATCTTTTGACACGTTCAGCAGCTTGTGCAGCTCGCGGATGCCTTTCATTACTTTGCGCATCAGCTCTATATCACCCTGTTCTTTGTTATCGGGATAGGTGACAATGGCGCCGCTATAGAGCTTGTCCGGCACTTCCTTTATTACTTCCAGCATGCGGAAAACTTTTTCGCCCCGGCTCTTAATATCCATTTCACCGTTGTTGTACACTTTGCTTACTTCCTCCACACTCACCAGGGTGCCTTTTTCCTGCAGGCGGTTTTCAATTACAGCCGGAATGCCAAATGGTTTTTTGCTGTCATGACATTCTTTTATCAGTTGTTTGTAGCGGGGCTCAAAAATGTGGAGGTTCAGGTTTTCACCGGGATACACCACGATGCCGAGCGGAAAAATAGGGATGAAGTTTGTCATAGTTATTATAGGTAAATTTAAAAAAATCTTACGCAGGGTGCAAAGAAATTTACATGTTGAATGCAAACAGAATTTTAAACTTTAATCTTTAACTACCCCTGTTTGATTATACTTGCTTCCACCAATCCCTTAATTTTTTATACTTTAAAAACGTATACCAGGCGCTGATTCTTGCGCAGTGAAATCCGGCAGCACCGTCAAGAAAGCCTGCTTTGAAAAAATAATTTTTTAAAAATGAAAACAGCGCCGATAGCCACGGTTTCAGCCAGCCGGCTTTTTTATTCCGGCGGAAATATTTTTCAGCATTCAGTTCTGCATAAGCCTTCATTTTTTGCCGGAATGCGTCAATATCCGCTGCTGTGCGGTGCAGCACAAAGCCATTCAATGATTTTTTTTCTGTTCCGGCCGGCAGCACCAGTTCTTCATGCACTTCTGCATCATTCCACTTCACCTGCCTGCGGTTGAAAAGACGTACATGTTTATCGCCGCCCCATTCGCCAAAGCGCAGCCACTTTTTTCCTAAAAAGTTTTTAAACCGCAGCTCATAAACTTTTTTTTCGCCGGCAAGTTCCAGCTGCAGTAAATTTTTTTTCAATTCTTCATCCGCTGTCTCATCCGCATCGAGGCTCAGTATCCAGTCGTATTTTGCAAGTGCATTGGCTTTGTTTTTTGTTTTGCCAAAACCCTCCCAGCTGCCTTCAAAAAGTTTTGCGCCGGTGTACCTGGCAACATCCTGTGTGCCGTCTGTGCTTCCGTTGTCGTACACCACAATATCATCGGTAAGACCGGAAAGACCGGCAAGCGACCGGCCGATGATACCCGCTTCATTTTTACAAACAATAACTACCGAAAGCTTCTGCATGACACGAAAATAAAATTAAGAAGCGGATTCATTAGTCAATGTTATAAAGAGTATTTTTGAATGAACACTTTCTGACACGATGATCCCGGAACTTTTACTGAAACTTCAGCAAGGCGACAGCAAGGCGCTGGCGCGGTGCATTTCACTGGTGGAAAATGAAGTGCCCGGTTATGAGGAATTGCTTCAGTTGCTGCCGCATCACCAGAACAAGCCTGTAGTAGGCATCACGGGCCCGCCGGGTGCCGGCAAGAGCACACTGGTGGATGCACTGATAGGATTAATGGTCAGTTCGGGCAAACGGGTTGCTGTGCTTTGCGTGGATCCCTCTTCGCCTTTCAACCTTGGCGCCGTGCTGGGCGACCGCATCCGCATGAGCCGGTGGTACGATAACCCGAATGTATTTATCCGTTCGCTGGCCACAAGAGGTTCGCTGGGCGGCCTGCATCCGAAAATTATTGAAATAACCGAACTGATGAAAGCCGCTCCGTTTGATTATGTGCTGGTGGAAACGGTTGGCGTGGGACAAAGCGAAGTGGAAATTGCAGGTCTTGCCGACATCACCATCGTGGTAGTGGTGCCCGAAGCCGGCGATGAAGTGCAGACAATGAAAGCCGGGCTGATGGAAATTGCCGACATTTTTGTAGTGAACAAAGCTGACCGGCCCGATGCCGACCAGTTTGTAAAAAACCTCAGGCTGATGCTGGCCCCTGCCTTTCACAACCGCTACGATGACGTGCCGGTGATTAAAACCATCGCTTCGCAAAACACCGGTGTTGATGAATTGCTGAATGAAATCGGGCGGCTGGCAAAACACCATCACTCCAAAGAAAAAAAATACTGGCTGCTGGCCGAACGGGCTTTCCAGCTCATCCAGCAGAAGCGCATGAAAGACATCAGTAAGGCAGCGCTGAAAGAAAAAATCAAGGAACTTGCCGGCAGCAATTCCTTCCGGCTTTATTTATTTATAAAAAATTACAGTCAGCATGGAAACGATTCCCAATGAAAATCTGCCCCGCATTGCCGAATGTGAACCCATGGTAATAAAAGTACAGCCGGGCAAAGTGTACTCCTGGTGCAGTTGCGGGCTGAGCGTCACACAACCCTTTTGCGACAATATGCACCGCAACATTGAAGGCACTCCCTACCGAAGCATCAAAGTAATGTTTGAAAAAGAAGAAGAGATTTATTTCTGCCGCTGCAAGCACACCCGTACCCCCCCGTTTTGCGACGATACTCATTTAACCCTGAAAAAATAACTGCCCGGCTTGTTTTTCACTGCCTGCTGATAAAAGCAAAAGACAACAGCGGAATTTATTCCCCGCAAAGAAAAGATTATTTGAATGGCAATGACCGGTTCACAGTTTATCCTAACCCTGCCAGGAACAAAATTTTTATACAGAGAAAAATCAATACCCCGGTGCCGGTGAAACTTACCGACATCACCGGCGCGGAGTTAAAAGCGAAAATGATTAACTCATCTTCTGCTGTTACTGAATTGAGCCTGCCGTCACTGCCCCCGGGAATTTATCTCCTTAAAATAGGAAATGAAGTGAAAAAAATTCTGATTCACTAATAAATGAAGTTTGCACACTACTTCAGGCTTTTTTTCCATCGGTAAAAAACATAACCGGCAATAATGAATGGAGCAGCCGCCAGGTAAATGATGCCGGCATTCAGTCCTTTGGCCGGCTTTTCACCCAGTTGCTGGGCGGTTTTGGTACAAATGGAGCACTGGGCCTTTACAGCCTGTGCAGCAAATAACAAAGTGAATAAAATGAAAAATAATATGGTGAAAAACTTTTTCATTTTCCGGAAATACAAAATTACGACCTGCCGGAATGAAGTATTTCAAAATTAATTTTTATCCCGTTATTGAATCCAATCATCGAGCTTCCTTCATAACATTGAAGGAGATTACACTTCCACTGTACTCATCCTTTTGCTTTGCTTCTTTCTCTCTTCCTCATCCAGTATCACTTTGCGCATGCGGATGAAATTCGGTGTCACTTCAATGCACTCGTCCTGCTGAATATATTCCATGCATTCTTCCAGTGTCATCAGGGTTTTGGGAGCAATATTGGTGGCTGCATCGCTGCCGCTGGCCCGCATGTTGGTAAGCTTTTTTCCTTCAATTACATTCACCACCAGGTCGCCGGGTTTTACATTCTCCGCCACTACCTGGCCGGCATACACTTCCTCGCCCGGGTCAATAAAAAAAGTGCCGCGGTCCTGCAGTTTGTCAATGGAATAAGCCGTTGCCGTACCTGCCTGTTTGGCTATCAGTACACCATTACTTCTTCCGGGAATCTGTCCTTTCCAAACCTTATACTCAGTAAAACGATGCGCCATCACGGCTTCACCTGCCGTGCTCGTCAGCATTTGCGAACGAAGCCCTATCAATCCCCGCGACGGAATTTCAAACTCCAGGTGCTGCATTTCACCTTTTGTTTCCATCACATGCAATTCGCCTTTGCGTCGGGTCACCAGGTCAATCACTTTACTGGCATATTCCTGCGGCACATCCACTACCAGGTTTTCGTAGGGTTCGCACTTCACAGCATTTACAGTTTTTACAATCACCTGCGGCTGGCCCACGGTGAGTTCATATCCTTCACGCCGCATGGTTTCAATCAGGATACCAAGATGAAGAATGCCGCGGCCGTACACAAGAAACGCATCACCGCTTTCCGTATCTTCCACCCGCATAGCCAGGTTCTTTTCTGTTTCCTTCATCAGCCTGTCGCGAAGATGACGGCTGGTAACAAATTTTCCGTCGCGGCCATAAAAGGGAGAATTGTTGATGCTGAAAGCCATGCTCATCGTGGGTTCATCCACACTTATCACCGGCAATGGCTCCGGATTTTCTGCATCGGCAATGGTGTCGCCGATATTGAAATCTTCAATTCCCACCACAGCGCACAAATCGCCGGCCTGCACTTCACTCACTTTTTTCTTGCCCATGCCTTCAAACACATACAGCTCTTTCACTTTCGGTTTCCGGGTTGATCCATCTGCCTGAACCAGTGCCACCTGCTGGTTTTCTTTTATCACACCGCGGCTCACTTTGCCAATAGCAATGCGGCCAAGAAAAGATGAATAATCCAGCGAAGTAATCTGCAACTGCAGGTTTCCCTTCGTCACCTTTGGCGGTGGCACATGTTTCAATATCCCATCCAGCAATGGCTCGATATTATCAATCGGAGTAAGTGTATCATTGAACCACCCGTTTTTACCCGAACCATAATAAGTAGGAAAATTCAATTGCTCCTCTGTCGCATCCAGGTTAAAGAACAGTTCAAACACCGCATCATGCACTTCATCGGGACGGCAATTGGGTTTGTCCACTTTATTAATTACCACAATCGGGTGCAGGTTCAGTTGCAATGCTTTTTGCAGCACAAATCTTGTTTGCGGCATCGGGCCTTCAAATGCATCCACCAGCAGCAGCACGCCATCAGCCATTTTCAGCACCCGCTCCACCTCGCCGCCAAAGTCGGAGTGACCCGGTGTGTCAATCACATTTATCTTCACGCCCTTGTATTCCACCGCTGCATTCTTCGAAAAAATTGTAATGCCCCGCTCCCGTTCCAGCTCATTGCTGTCCATAATCAGCTCGCCGGTTTGCTGGTTATCACGAAACACTTTGGTAGCATGCAGAATTTTATCCACCAGCGTTGTCTTTCCGTGGTCTACATGGGCAATAATGGCGATATTTCTGATACCCCCAGCCCCTAAAGGGGTGTTTTGAAGACTCATTCAATATAAGTTTTATTCTGAAACTTGAGCACCCGCCTGAAAATATCATTTTCGGAACGGGCGGGCAAAGGTACAGCAATTCATTCGGGTGGAAAATAAAAGAGAGAGGATTATTATGTTACCTGTTTGCCTGTTGTAATTTTTTTTATGGTTGCCGGCTTTTGTACCCTGATTAAGCTGTGGTTGCGACGCTCCTCCCGATAGCTATCGGGACATCGTTCAGTAATCCTATTAAGCTTTTCGTGAATGGTGAATGGTGAAAACTTCAGGCGACTCCGCATTTATCATTGACCATTGACCATTCACCATTCACCATTGCCTCATTTTTGTATAGTTTTATACAAATTTCCGCTTATGCGTTTTCTTAAATGGCTGGGGATACTGCTGCTTATTTTTATCATCGTTTATTTTCTCGGCCCGCAACCCGCCGCTCCCGGATACAGTAATCAATTGCCAAACGTGCCGCCCGGCGCATCACAACTTGAAAAATATATCGCAGATAATGAAGCAAAGCATAAACTGAAACCTGACAACGAAGCAAGAATTGTCTGGCTTAACGATTCCACAAAAGAAAAAACAGAATACGCAGTGGTGTACCTCCACGGCTTCAGCGCTTCGCAGGAAGAAGGCGACCCGGTGCATTATGAATTTGCAAAAAAGTTTGGCTGCAATCTTTACCTGGCCCGGCTGGCTGAGCATGGCATTGATACCACCGAACCGCTGGCAAATTTTACGGCTGAAAAAATCTGGCTATCGGCCCTCGAAGCGTATGCTATCGGAAAACAAATCGGCAAAAAAGTAATCCTGCTGTCCACTTCCACCGGCGGCACATTGGCTTTAAAACTCTGCGCTGAATTTCCGGATATTGCTGCCAGCATTATGCTTTCGCCCAATATAGCCATCAACGACGGCAATGCATGGATGCTGAATAATCACTGGGGATTGCAGATTGCCCGGCTTGTAATCGGCCGGCACAAAACTGCTGATGATACTACAGCATTGTATGCGCAGTACTGGAACAGCCGCTACTCTACCCGTGCCCTTGTGCAACTGGAAGAGCTGCTTGAATCCACTATGAAAGAATCTACATTCAAAAAAGTAATGCAACCGTCATTGGTATTATACTACTTTAAAGATGAAAAGAACCAGGATCCCGTGGTGAAAGTGCCGGCCATGAAAAGAATGTTTGCACAGCTGGGCACCCCTCATAGTTTGAAAAGACAGGTAGCCGTTCCCGATGCCGGCAATCATGTAATCGGCTCGTACATTAAATCAAAAGACGTGGAAACGGTAAAACGGGAAGTGGAAAAATTTGCAATAGAAGTGCTTAAGCTTCGGTATATACAGTAAGGATTTGACCCGCAGTAAATACTAATTACCGGAAATAAACGTTTCAGTTTTTTACCATACAAATACCAGCAGGAAATTTTTAATATTGCCATTATTTTTCCCGGTAAGCATAGTGCAGAAAAAATTTAATTAAATATAATTCCGGTTATGGACGACACATGGTCAAGACGAAGAATGATAAAAACCGTAAGCCTCGCTGCAGGCAGTTCTATGGTTTTTCCTTTTTCATCCTGGGCAGTCAATGAATATGGCGAGCCCATCATTCTGCCCGACCCGCTACCCGAAAAACCGGTAAAACCGGTTACAGCCATCACGCTTGGTGCCGGCAACCGCGGCAATGTATATGGCAATTATGCGCTGGAATATCCCGAACAGCTCGATATTGTTGGCGTGGCAGAACCGATACCGCTGCGCAATGAACGCTATGCACAAAAGCATAAAATAGCAAAGGAAAACCGCTTTGTAACCTGGGAACATGTTTTTCAAAAACCAAAGTTTGCTGATGCCCTCATCATCAGCACGCCGGACAGGCTGCACTACGGCCCCTGCATGCAGGCGCTGGAAATGGGCTACGATGTGTTGCTTGAAAAACCAATTTCACCCAGTGAAAAAGAATGCCGCGATATTCTTGAAATGACCAAAAAAACGGGACGCATTGTGGCCGTTTGTCATGTGCTGCGCTATGCACCCTACTTTATCAAACTGCGTGAGTTGATGCAAAGCGGAGTATCCGGCGACATTATCAGCATACAGCACATGGAGCCGATAGGCTACGACCACATGAGCCATTCGTATGTTCGCGGCAACTGGCACAATAGTAATGAAACCACTCCCATCATTCTGGCAAAATCTTGTCATGACCTCGACATACTTCGCTGGCTGATTGACAAACCCTCGAAAAGCATACAGGCTTTTGGCAGTTTAAAGTGGTTTATAAAAGAAAATGCACCGGCCGGCAGCACGGCACGCTGCACCGACGGCTGCGCAGTAGAAAACACATGTCCCTATTCGGCGCTTGAAATTTACCTGCGCAATAAAAAACGGCTTCATGTTTTTGACCTGCCCGATGATAAAAACTTATGGGATGCCGCCATTCTTGACAAACTGAAAACAACCAACTACGGACGCTGTGTGTACCGGATGGATAACGACCAGTGCGACCATTATGTCACAAATATTTTGTTTGAAAACAATATTACCGCCAGCTTTTCCATGGAAGCTTTTACTTCTTATGAGGGAAGAAGAACCCGGGTAATGGGCAGCATGGGCGACTTCGTCGGCGATATGAAAAAATTTACATTCACCACTTTCCGCGGCGGTAAAAATACCGGGTGGGAACAGGCAACCGATACACATGGCGGCGGCGACTGGCGCCTGATGGCAAACTGGATCCAGGCCATCATAAAACATGACCCCGGTCTGTTGACTTCCACTATTGACCAGTCAATCGAAAGCCATGTGATGTGCTTTGCTGCCGAAAAAAGCAGGATGGAAAAACAGGTGGTGGATATAAAAATGTAAAGAAGATACCGATTACACTCTCACATAAATTTTTCTTTTATCCAATACATAACCCGCCAGCCAGCAAAGTAGCATGAATGAAATGGCGAACAGGAATGAACCAAAATACATACCTGCATGTTTGAAAATATTTTCAAACAGCCAGCGGTAAAGCGGTTTATCGCCAACCGGGATAAACCAGAGTAAAATAGCGCCCAGCTCTGACAACAGGTAAATGAACAGGGGATTTTTCCCGAATACTTCAAAGAAGTAGTTGAACCGGCGCAGCCGGATAAAGTCAATTAAATACACCAGCGCAGCCAGCAGCACACAGTCAATGCCGGCAGTAAGAAAAACATAACTGCCCGTCCAGAGTTTTTTATTGATGGGGTGAAAATTGTTCCAGGCAAGCGCAAGAAAAACAAGGCAGGCGCCGGCGAGTAAAAGTTTGGCCAGCCCTTCATAGCTTGCTCCTTTTTCCTGAATCCATTTACCGGCGGTAAAGCCGAACGTGACATTGGCAATGGCTGGTAATGTACTTAATAAGCCTTCAGGGTCAAATGCCACGCCTTCGCCATGATATAAATGATCGGGGCCAAAAAGCCAAAGGTCAAGTCTTGTACCTGCACTGGTGAGCATATCATAGGGGTCATCGCCGCCTTTGAACAGCAGTAAGATTAACCAGTAAATAAACAGAAATGCCACCGACAGCCGCAGCACGGTATTTAATTTCAGGTAACGAATCATCAATGCGGCAGCGCCATAGCACAGGGCGATGCGTTGCAGCACACCCATGATTCTTGTATTGCCCACAGGATTAAAATCCAGTCCGCCGCTTTCATTCCAATGCACAAACGGGAACCAGTACATCAGGTAGCCCAGCAAAAAGATGATGAAGGTTCGTTTAAAAATTTTTCCCAGCACCTGTGCTTCCGTTTTATTCTCCCATTTTTTCATAGCAAAACTCATGGCATTGCCTACGGCGAAAAGGAAAGAAGGAAAAACAAGATCAGTGGGAGTGAAACCATGCCACTGTGCATGCAGGAGCGGGGCAAAGGTGGTATCGTAATTCCCGGGTGTATTCACGATAATCATAAAGCAAACCGTCATACCCCGGAAAACATCGAGGGCGGTAAAGCGTGGGCTCATAAGCAGTGATTGAATTGCCGAATATAACTAAAAGCCTGAAGAGCGGTTTCTTATCAAAAATTAATGCCGCTAAAAAAACTTCCTGATGAGCCAAAGAACTGCCGTTACCAGCAGGCTGAGCAGAATCATGGTAGTGATGGGAAAATAAAACCGGAAGTTTTCTTTTTCAATGCGGATATCGCCGGGCAGGCGGCCGATCCAGTGCAGCTTGTCATGAAAAAAATAAATGAGCAGCCCGATAACTGCCACCCCGATGCCGATGAAGATGATGTATTTTCCTGTTTCAGCATTCATGCAGCAAAATTACCGGAAGCTGAAATTGATGTACATTCACTATCTTTCTTTTCCTAAATACCTGCCTTATGCACCGATCAGTCATTGCCGGAATTGGTATGTATGTGCCCGAACGGGTGGTGACCAATCACGACCTGACCAGGTATATGGACACCAGCGACGAATGGATACAGGAACGAACCGGCATTAAAGAAAGACGCTATGCCCACCGCACCAAAGAAACCACCACTACTATGGGAGTGGAAGCCGCAAAGATTGCCATCGAAAGAGCGGGTCTTACGCCACAGGATATTGACTTTGTCATTTTCGCTACGCTTTGTCCCGATTATTATTTTCCCGGCTGCGGAGTGCTGTTGCAGCGTGCCATGAATATGAAAGAGATCGGGGCCCTGGATATACGCAACCAGTGCAGCGGTTTTGTATATGCCATCAGCGTAGCCGACCAGTTTATCAAAACCGGCATGTATAAAAATATCCTGGTGGTGGGTTCCGAGAAACATTCTTTCGGGCTTGACTTCAGCACCCGCGGGAGAAACGTATCGGTGATTTTTGGCGATGGCGCCGGCGCCGTGGTACTGCAACCCACGGATGATGCAAACCGTGGAATACTGAGTACGCACCTGCACAGCGACGGAAACAATGCGGAAATACTGGCTATGTACAACCCCGGCACACATGCCAATCACTGGACACAGGAAAAGCTGGCCGACTTTGATGAATCCGAAATCGGGCAGATGTTTTTCAGTCATGCGATGATTGACAAAGCACAGGTATTTCCCAATATGGACGGGCCGGCGGTGTTTAAAGTGGCTGTGGAAAAATTTCCTGAAGTGATAATGGAAGCGTTGACTGCAAACGGCTTTCAGACCTCTGACCTCAGACTTCTGATTCCGCACCAGGCCAACCTGCGCATCAGCCAGTTTGTGCAAAGGAAATTAAAACTGAAAGACGACCAGGTGTATAATAATATTGACAAGTACGGTAATACAACAGCTGCTTCCATTCCTATTGCACTATGCGAAAAATGGCAGGAAGGGAAAATTAACAAAGGCGATTTGATTTGCCTGGCAGCATTCGGCAGCGGGTTTACCTGGGCCAGTGCCTTGTTGAAATGGTAAACACTTACGAGTTTCAACTCAGTCGGGACGAAGTAATCTCCCTCAATAAAAACTCTTTACTCGTTTTAAAAAAGCGCTTATGAAAAAGCCGATAATGATTATTGAATACTGCCCTAAATGCCACTGGCTGCTGCGGGCCGCTTATATGGCTCAGGAGTTTCTCACTACTTTCGAAAATGAACTGAAAGCTGTGACCCTGCAACCCAGCGAAGTAAACGGTGATTTTCATATCACTATTAACGGCAAAAAAATTTTTGACCGGAAAGAGTACGGCGGTTTTCCCGAAATAAAAATCCTGAAACAACTGGTACGTGATAGCGTGGCTCCCGGTAAAAACCTGGGACATGCCGATACGCAAACCCATTTTACCGATCAAAAATAATTTGATAAACCCGGCTGGCTTCCCGAATCATGTGAAGCAGTTTTTTTCACGAACTTCGCTTGCACCGATACTTTGTGGATGAACAAAACCCTGCTGACCATACTGGTATTTTTCCTGACCCCGATGATATATTCCCAGTCATTCGACAGCTGGACAATTTACCATAACCGCAAGGAGGTTTCAAAATTCAGCAACAAAAAGGAAACCGGTGATGAACGAAGGGTAGTGTTGTTGAACCGGATAATGGAAGGCCCCGGTTTTTTTATCATCGAATACCAACCCGCTGCGGAGCAGGCCGACTGGATACGCACCATTGCTTTTTTCGACAGCAGCGACAGGCAGATTCGTGAATACAAGAATACACTCTTTCTCAAAATTCATAATTCTGAAATTGCTGGTATTATGGAGGGCCGGCAGAAAGTAAAGGTATATTCGTGGGCGGTGCCCAAAGATCCGGCCCTGGCCGCTACGGTTCGTGTCCGCCGCATACTTTTGTGTACACTTTATACCCGATGAGCCGCAAGATTCTTTATATCCTTAACCCCGTGGCCGGCACCAGGTCCAAAACTAATCTGCAGCGAATTATTGAAGAAAAAACCAAAAAGGCCGGCATTCCTTTCCTGGTTTATTCATCAGTTGCCGGTGGCGATTATTCTTTCTTTCATTCCATAATAAAAGAAGAACATGTCAGCGATGTGGTAATAGCAGGCGGCGACGGTACGGTAAGCCAGGTGGTAGGCTGCCTGGTAAATGAAAATGTAAACTTTGGCATCATCCCCTGCGGCTCCGGCAACGGTCTTGCACTGGCCTTAAAAATTCCGAAGCAACCGCAAAAAGCGCTGGAGATAATTTTCAATGGAAAAGCTTCCTCCATTGACGGTTTTGCTGTCAACAACCGTTTTGCATGCATGCTGGCCGGTCTTGGCTTCGATGCAAAAGTGGCTCATGATTTTACCAAAGCGCCAAAAAGAGGACTGCTGACCTATATCAAACTGTCGCTGAAAAATTTTTTTTTCATGAAACCACACCGGTTTGAACTGAAAGCGGAAAATGTTTCGCTGGCAACGGATGCTTTTTTTATCAGCATTGCCAACAGCAACCAGTTTGGAAATAATTTCACCATTGCACCCAGGGCAAGTCTGCGTGACGGGCTGCTCGATGTAGTGATTGTAACCGGGCAGAATAAAGTGAGCGCCGTTTTGCAAATACTGCGGCAACTGGCCGGCTGGAACCGCCTGCTTGCCACGCCCCTCATCAGGCCCCGAAAAGGAGTGATTTATTTCCAGGCCGGTCAACTTGAGATTACCAACCTCTCTGATTCGCCGCTTCACATTGATGGCGAACCGGCCGAAACTTCCCGGCAGCTATCAATAAAAGTGATGCCAGCATGTTTTCGGCTTATTCAGCCGGCCTGAAGGAGGCCGTATCTTTATAATTCAGCAGGCTCATCACTTTCAGAAAACTTTCCTTGTTGGAGGCAATGTGCGGTGAATTCATGATGTGTCTTTTTTCCCGCTGCGTCAGGTGAAAATTCAGCGCTGCTTTTTCTTCCGGCTTTTCCGTGGCATACTCAAAAGAAATTTTGCTGATGCTGTGTTCCGTATGCTGTGTGTAGTAGCTGAGCATATCATTCTGGAAATATTCCATCATCTTGTACCAGTTGTGCTGCAGCAGCAAAAATGGTTTGGTCATATGGTCGCCGATGTTCTCGGTAAGGTAAGGATACTCCCATGACCCGGCGGGCCGGTCTCGCAACTGGATGATGAGCACTCCGCGGGTATTTTGTTTTATCCAGTCGTCAAAAAATTCAAGAAAGCGCAGGGCAGTTTCCATTCCATAATTATCCCGCAGGCCACCATCCATTACATCAATCACGGGGTCGGAAGGCAGCCACACATTAGGCAGCACAACCGGGAAAGTAGCGTTCATGCGCAGGGCCGTTAATATCCTCAGGTTGTCGGGGTCCTGTTTTGCAAAAAAAGACCGGAAGTCTATCACATCAGGATCCATGGCAGGCACAGCAGCAGTATCGTGCCGGCTCCTCATCATGAAGCGTACAGGCTGGGTGCTCAGTAAAAGTTTGCGCCCGTCACGAGACACCACGGAGTGGTAATACATCAGCGGTATATTGGCTTTGCTTTCCTCTTCGCGGTAATCTTTTATTTGTTTGTTCAGAAAACCCCGGGTGTTGTCATTCAGTTTCGATTCAAAAGCATAGGCCCTGTCTTTTACATACGCATAAGGCCCTACATCAAATTTCATGGCCGGCGAAATAAGATCTCTTGCCACAAAGGAGGAGAACAGTGGATTCAGCAGGTCGCCGGCAATATCATCCACATATTTTTTATCCTGCAGCACTATCTTTTCTCCCTGCTGCCGGCGCAGGAACAATTCACGGAAATACGATGCGCCAATCATACCACCCGATGCGCCGGTGATAAGAAAAGTTTTCTTCATGATTTCACCCTTCGTAATGCTGTCGAGCCGCTGCAGAATGCTCATGGTAAATGTGGCGCTGCGATGGCCGCCGCCGCTGGTATTCAGTATCACCAGCAAGGGTTTTTCTTCACCCTGTTTCTGTTTCCAGCTTTCAAGAATGCCTGTCATGTTCAGGCTGTCTGCTGTCACATTTTGCGGAGTGGCCATCGCTAACAGGTTGTCGCGGCTGTAAGCTGGCCGTTCATCTTTATTGGTATAGTTTAACCCAAATGCCTTGTTCCGCGGGTCAATCCATTCCCACTTATAAAAAAAATTGAGTACAATGATGAGTCCAATGAGGTAGGGAATGCTCCAGCTTTGGAGAAAATAAGTAAAGGCACCAGACACGCCAATGAGGATGGCATAAAATACAGTAATGCTTGCCGCAGCCGGTATCTGGAAGAAATCGGAGTCCTGTAAAAAACCAATACCGATGAGAAAAAAGAAAGCAGCAAACACGCTGAGCACCGCGGCAAAATGATGACGTTTGAAAATACTGTCAATAAAATCACGGGTGTAGTGCGACACATCCCTGGTCTTCCTGACCGAAGTGGGTTTGTCGAGATACCATTCCACTTTTATAATTTTCGATTCGCTGGGCGGCAATTCACCCTGTTTCAGGTGCGTGATGTATCCTTTGGGATTGCTTATGGCCGGCATCATACGGCGGTAAATGGAGCGGTCGGCACGAAAAAAATAAATAAAGGAAATAAACAGCAGCAGCGCCAGCCCGCACAGGAAACCGCCGGCAAGCATAAAAAACTCCGGGGTGGGTATCAGTTCTTTCAGCCGGTCGAACTGCCAGGCTTTGAAAAAATAAAACACAAGGAACAAAAGCGGGATGACAAAATTGTTAATACAGTATTTCAAAAACGGGTTGGTGGCAGCAGCCAGGAACCTGAAATGACGACTGAACAGGATGAAGCTGGTGATATTCCAGCTCATGATAAACATGCCGATGGTGATGCCCACAATGCCGGCGCCTATTGCATTTACGCTGCCGAGGTATTCCGGCGCCAGGTAAAGTGAGTCGGCACCGAAGGTATGCATAAACGTTCCATTGACTGTGCTGAAGAGTATGAACCAGAACAAGAGCAGCACCTGGTATTTCCTGAAATGCAGGAATAACAGTTGTACAGGAAATGAATAATAAAATCCGCGAAGCCAGGCTTTCATAAGTAATGGAACATGGGTGAAGAATAAACCGGATTAAAATTAATATTTAAAAGGGGTTATTTCAAGAAGCCGCTGCCGGTTATTTATTTTTTAAAAGAAAAACATGCAGGATAAGGGATAACAACAGCAGCATGGCTGTAACCTGGTGCATTTGCGCCAGCCATTCAAACGCTCCCCATCGGTTGGGAACAATCGTGGTGCTGGTAAGCGTTGCAAAAATTCCCAGTGCCGTTTGAATGATTACAAGCAACAGCGGCAGCCACCGGGTTTTTGACAATAAACCACCCGCCCTTGTTTTGATAGTTTTCCATGTCCAGGCAATAATTAAAACAAACAGCAGGTAAGCCATCATCCGGTGAATAAAATGAATGGTGATTTTATTTTCAATAAGACTCATCCACCCGCCGGAAAAAAGAAAGTTACCTGCGGGGATGAAGGAGCCATTAATGCCAGGCCACGTAGGCGCTGCCGGCCCCGCTTTATGACCCGCCATCAGGGCGCCATAAACTAATTGTAAAGTAAGAACGGAAATGATGAGCCAGGTAAGTCTTTGCAAAGACGGGTTGACAATTTTACTTCCTTCTTTTACCAAAAGCCGCAATGCAAACCAGAACGTGTAGCAAAGCAAACCGAGTGCAAGTATAAAATGAAGTGCCAGGCGGGTAGGCTGCACATACACAGCATCACCTGTGAGGCCGCTGGCCACCATAATCCAGCCAACGACGCCCTGCAATGCTCCCAGTAAAAAAAGAATTATCATCGGCCGTACCATATCCGCTTTAAATCTTTTTTGCAAAAGAAAAATCACAAATGGAATAACAAATACTGCCCCCATCAGCCGTGCCCACAGGCGATGAATCCATTCCCAGAAATAAATGAATTTGAAATCGTGCAGTGTAAAATCGAAATTGAAATGACGAAACTGGCTTGTCTGTTTGTATTTGTCAAATGCTGCCAGCCATTGCTGCTCAGTCATTGGCGGCAGCGTGCCGGTAATCACATCCCATTCCGTAATGGAAAGACCGGAACCGGTGAGCCGGGTGACGCCACCCAGCACTATCTGTATGATGATCATGGCTACACCTGTCAACAGCCAAATGGCTACAGGTTTTGATGAACGCTGAAGGGGGTTGTGCATTGCGGTGCAAAATTAACCGGACAGGCGCAATGCGTTAATTTTATAATTTGGGGGTCAAAATGCTGAAACCCTTTTACCACGACCAACTGATTGAAGCCGGCTGCGATGAGGCGGGCCGCGGCTGTTTTGCCGGGCCAGTGTTTGCTGCTGCGGTCATTTTACCAAAAAATTTTTTTCATCCCCGGCTGAATGACTCGAAACAGCTGAGCGAAAGTGAACGCAACGAACTGCGGGCCGTGATTGAACAGGAAGCCGTCAGTTTTGCCGTAGCGGAGGTCAGTCACGAAGAAATTGACCGCATCAACATCCTGAAAGCATCGGTGAAAGCCATGCATATTTCCGTAAGCAGGCTGAACCCGCAGCCGGAACTGCTGCTGATTGACGGAAAATTTTTTTCCCGCTATAAAAAAATACCACACCGTTGTTTTGTAAAGGGCGACGCTACCTATGCTTCCATAGCCGCAGCCAGCATACTTGCCAAAACATACCGGGATGAAATGATGCGGCGCCTGCACCGGGAGTTTCCGCAATATAATTGGGCAGGCAATAAAGGATATGGCACGGATGAACACCGGAAAGCAATTGCCGAATTTGGACTCTGTAAATATCATCGCAGAAGTTTTAATCTCCTGCCCCAAACACCGGAACTTTTTTAACTGGTGCAGGATATAGTTTACTGCCGGTTTGAAGGTGGTAAAGAATATCGGGTGAGTGACAGGCTGAATTATATCGATTTATATCTTTGTCAAAATTGTCTGCTATGGAGCTCAGGCCTTTGCCGGTGATAGACAACATATTACCGGAGGAGTTCAGGAAAGCGTATTACGATAAAAACATGCCGGTTGTCATCCGGCAGCTTTCGCACAACTGGCCTGCCTATACCAAATGGAACTGGGATTATTTCAAGCAACTGGTGGGTGATAAAAGAGTGCCGCTGTACAACAATGTGAAAAGCGATGCGTACACACCGGTAAATAAAGCCGACGATTACAAAACTTTTGGCGAGTATATTGACATGATAAGCCGGGGCCCTGCCGGCTGGCGAATTTTCCTGTTCAACATTTTTGATCATGCACCGCAGCTTCTTAATGACTTTACCTGGCCCGAACACCTGATGAAAGGGTTTGTAAAAAAATACCCGATGCTGTTTACCGGCGGGGCAGGGTCTATCACTCACATGCATTTCGATATTGATCTTTCACACATATTGCACACCCAGTTTGCCGGCAGAAAAAAAGTATTGCTCTTTCCTTTCGATGAACAATACAAACTCTATCGCAAACCATTTGAAGTATTGTCGCTGGCTGATTTTTCCAATTATTATCAAAACAGCGGCAAACCGGATTATGAAAAATTTCCTGCATTAAAACTGGCACAGGGGCTTGAGGCTACACTTGAGCATGGTGACACTTTGTTCATGCCATCGGGCTGGTGGCATCACATGGAATATATTGACAGCGGTTTTGCCATGAGCTTAAGAGCACTTACACCTTCTGTTTCCGGCAAGCTGAAAGCAGCCTGGAATATCTTCGGCATGCGCAGTATTGATACGCTGATGAAGAAAACAGCACCGCTTTGGTGGTATGAAAGAAAAAAGAAGAAACTTTTTGAAAATGCGGAAAAAGAATTAAAGAAGTCAGAAATCGTTAATTAATCACCCACACCTCATTACCTCTTAACAGCTTGTCAAGATCGGCAGGCTTTTTTTCTTTCGCTGCAGTTATTTGCTGCTCCATGGCATCCTCGTAGCAGCGTCGCTGTGACTGGTAGAAAACGCCGAAGGGTCTTGGCAAATGACCTTCTGCACCAGGATTATCAAAGATGCGGACAAGTATCTGTGCTTTGTAAATATCCTGCTCATCATGAATCCACAGATCGTCGGGGTTGTACCCGTCAGTGAGACTTACCACCCGTGGAGTAAACCCATCGAGCCTGATACCCTTATCTCTGCCTGCCCCAAAGATGAGTGGTTTGCCCTGTTCAAGAAACAGGGTTTCTTCCGCTTTTGTTGCTTTTTCAGTAAACACTTCAAATGTGCCGTCGTTAAAGATGTTGCAGTTCTGGTATATTTCAAGAAAAGAGGCTCCCTTATGCGCATTGGCCCGCAGCAGCATGGCCTGCAGGTGTTTGGGATCACGGTCCATGGTTCTTGCCGCAAAAGTGGCGTCGGCACCAAGGGCTAAGGCAAGCGGATTGAACGGATGATCAATGCTGCCAAAGGGAGTTGATTTGGTAATCTTGTTTTCTTCCGATGTGGGAGAATATTGCCCCTTGGTGAGCCCGTAAATCTGGTTGTTGAACAAAAGAATGTTGACATCAAAATTGCGGCGCAGCAAATGAATGGTGTGATTGCCGCCAATGCTCAGACCATCCCCATCGCCGGTTACAATCCACACACTCAGGTCGGGTCTCGCAGCTTTCAATCCGCTGGCTATGGCAGTAGCCCTGCCATGAATGGAATGCATGCCGTAGGTGTTCATATAATACGGAAACCGGCTGCTGCAGCCGATACCCGAAATAATCACAATGTTTTCTTTTGGAATACCCAGCATAGGCATCACTTTCTGCACCTGTGCCAGAATGGAATAATCGCCGCAGCCCGGGCACCAGCGAACTTCCTGGTCGGTTGCAAAATCTTTCGGCGTCAGAACGGGGGCTGTTGTGGGTTCACTCATAAAAAACAGACATTGAGAGCAAATTTACACGAGACGAAGGAATGTTCAATGTTCAATTTTCAATATTCAATTATTAGAATCCGACAACCTGGAAATTGAACATTGAGTATTGATCATTGAGCATTTACAGCCAGCTCTTCCCAGTACTCCGCCGCCCGGCGGGTGTGGGGGATTACAATAGTGCCGCCCACAATATTTGCTACTGCGAATATCTCGTACATCTGTGCAGTGCTTACGCCAGGTTCGTGGCATTTGCCTAAATGATATTTGATACAATCGTCGCAGCGCAGCACCATACTTGCCACAAGGCCCGGCATTTCCTTTGTCTTTTTATCAAGCGCCCCGTCCTCGTAAGTATTGGTGTCCAGGTTCCAGAGGCGTTTCATCACCAGGTTGTTTTTGCCAAGAATGACTTCATTCATGCGGCTGCGGTAATCATTAAACTCTTTTACTAATGACATAGTGCTGATTTTTCTCAAAATTACCGGTAAGCCCTGTCAATTGACCAGCGGGCACCGGAATAAGAAAGGAATTTGTAAATTCAATTCCAAAATTTTTCATTATGAAAAATAAAACGATTGCAGTTACTATCCTGTTTGTATTTGTTTTTATCGGTATGGCTGCCACCCGGCCTGTGGGCAGCCGCCACGAAAACCTGAAAGTATTGCCGCAGGATATCAGCAATGCCGACCTGGATTCAGTAATGGCGGGTTTTGAAAGAGCTTTGAACGTGGGCTGCGATTTTTGCCATGCCAAAAGCAAAACCAGCCCGGCGGACATCGATTATGCCAGCGACGATAACCCGCAAAAAGAAATTACCCGCATCATGCTGAAGATGACGGCAGCCATCAATAAAGATTATTTCGATTATTCCATACAATACAAAGCCGGCGAACTGCTGGCTGTTTCATGCAAAACCTGTCATGATGGTTTTCCAAGACCTGAAATGAAATATGAAAAGGATAAATAGTATTTTTTGGCACCCGGCTGATACAAAACCCCTATCCGCTTTCGGGTAATAATACTAAACTAAAAAGCACTTTTGCTCGATTTTACTATTAATCAGCTTCTTATTACACTACTGCTGATAGTGCGGCGTTAAATTTACATCGGGTATAAATCAAATTATACCTATCCTATAAAAAACCATACACATGAACTGGCACAGCGCCATCGGAATCTTATCCACCGTAGCCCTTTTTTCCCCGGTATTTGTAATTCTTTTTTTCCGGCTTATCCGCTACAGGCAGTTTATCCCGTTGTTTTTTTATTTCCTGATTGCCTTTGTTTATAACCTGATGACCGAAGACCTGGTGGTGGTGCCCCGGAATGTTGAAAGAAATTATGGCATCATCAACAACCTGCTGGATGTGCCCCTGATGTTTTCATTTCTTATCCTGATGAGCCTGTCGGGCAAGCAGGCCAGGCGCATGAAAATTCTGCTGGCTCTTTATATGGTTTTTGAAATAGCCATTGTCAGCATCCACGGCATGACGGTGAAAACAATCACCTGGGTACTTGGGCCGGGTCTTGCCCTTGTGTTTGGTTATGCCTTATATTATTTTGTACAAACAGTAAAACGCAGTTTTATTCACAGCAAGTTTGTGGGTAAAGCCATGATTGCATCAGCCCTTAGTTTTGCTTATGGGTGTTTTATTTTTATTTACCTGATGCATTACGTGGCTGCTATTCCCGATTTGCCCAATATCTTCCTCATTTATTATATTGTAACCATTCTTTACAGCAGCCTGATTACAGCCGGCCTGGTGATGGAAAGCAAAAGAATACGCAAGCTGGAAGAACTGCTGGTTACCCGCAAGGAACTGGTAAGTTTTTTTTCCGATGAAAAAAAAACGGTGCATCCGCATGAAGCAACCGGCCAGTTAAGACTGCACTGATATTTTCAGAAGCAATATTTTTCTTCGCCAATCATTTTATCCGCTATTCTTCTCCGGGCTTCTTTGCTGTTGAAAGGTTCCGCTTTGGTAAACCGTTTAAGCCCCATCAGAATCATACGCTGTTCATCGCCTTCGGCAAAAGCATTAATGGCGTCTTTACCTGACTTGTTTACTTTATCCGCTGCATCGTACAGGTAAGTACGCATGATGTCGGTAAAAACTGCAGCGGCAGACTCGCCTTTTTCTTCTGCTATTTTCATCACCCTCAGCAGCACACTTTCCGCATTGAAGGTTTCAATAGCCATGTCGGCAATATTCATCAGCAGCTCCTGCTCGTTTTCAATCTTCATCATCAGTTTTTGCGCCGCAGCGCCTGCTGTAAGCAGAATAGCTTTTTTCAGGTTGGCCACCAGTTTTTTCTCTTTTATAAAGGCACCATCTTCATCCGCTCCGAACCCAGGAATGCTCATCAGTTCTTTTGATACTTCCATGGCGGGCCCCATCAGGTTCAGCCTGCCTTGCATGGCTCTTTTCAGCGTCATATCCAGTGTAAGCAGCCGGTTGATTTCGTTGGTGCCTTCATAAATGCGGTTGATGCGGCTGTCGCGGTAAGCTCTTGAAATATTGTATTCGGCGCTGAAGCCATTGCCGCCGTGAATTTGCACACCTTCATCCACGGTAAAATCCAGTACTTCGCTGCCATATACTTTCAGCATGGCGCATTCAATGGCATATTCTTCTGCGCCACCAAGCAGTGCGTCATTAAATGCTTTGCCTGCCGCCAGCAGCTCCTGTTCTTTTTTATCAATCCAGTCGGCAGTGCGGTACAAGGCGCTTTCGCCGGTAAAAATCCGGATAGCCATTTCGGCCAGCTTATGTTTGATGGCGCCGAAATTGGAAATGGGTTGTTTAAACTGTTCACGGGTCCTGGCATATTTTATCGTTTCGGTAAGTGCCCGCTTGGAGCCGCCAATGGCTGCGGCAGCCAGCTTCAGCCTGCCGATATTGAGAATATTGAATGCAATCCTGTGCCCTTTGCCGATTTCGCCCAGCACATTTTCCACCGGCACTTTACAATCCTGGAAATAAAGCTGCACTGTAGATGATCCCTTAATGCCCATCTTATGTTCCTCAGGACCCTGTGTAAAACCTTCCATTCCTCTTTCAACAATAAAAGCGGTGAATTTGTCTCCATCCACTTTTGCAAACACGGTATAAACATGGGCAAAGCCGCCATTGGTAATCCAGCATTTCTGCCCGTTAAGAAGATAATATTTCCCGTCGCTGCTGAGCTTCGCAGTTGTTTTTGCACTCAATGCATCGCTGCCGCTGTTGGGCTCTGTAAGTCCGTAAGCCCCGGCCCATTCGCCGCTGATGAGTTTGGGAATATATTTTAGTTTTTGTTCCGGCGTACCAAAATATAATATAGGCAGGGTACCGATACCTGTGTGCGCAGCTATGGCCACGGAAAATGAATGACCGGCGCCAAGGTATTCATTCACGATGGTAGAGGTGACAAAATCTTTTCCCAGCCCGCCATACTCTTCAGGAAACGATACGGCCAGCAATCCCTGTTCGCCGGCTTTCTGCAGCAGGCCTTTCATCAGCCCCGGTTCCAGGCTGTCGATGCGGTCGAGTATGGGATAAATCTCTTTGTCGAGAAACTGGTCGCACATATCGCGGATCATCAGTTGTTCCTCAGAAAAATTTTCCGGTACGAATGTGTCAACAGGAGAAGATTCCTTTACCAGCCATTCGCCGCCTTTCAGTACAGTTGATACCCCCGTGCCCTGAAGCGGGGAAAAAAGAAAGGGGTTGTTATAATTAATTTTCATACAAAAGTGATTTTAGAATTATTCTGAAGATACTACCCGCACTCCCTTCAGGAAATGGGGGATTTCAAATTATCGTACACAATCTGCAGCACTTCCTTGCACACTTCAATTTTTTCCGGCGGCACGGTTTCCAGGGCTTCATTCAGTGTTTCTTCTGCCAGTGCCATGGTTTGTTCCTGGAGCTTCTGTGCCTGTTTTGTCAAAAAAATTTTATTGATGCGCCTGTCATTTTCCGATGCCACTCTTTTTACCAGGCCAAGTTTTTCCAGGTTATCCACCAGCCGGGTGATGCTGGGTTTGTCACGGTAAGTTGCATTGCATAATTCCTGCTGGCTGATGCCGTCCTGTTTCCACAAATGATACAGAACACTCCATTGTTCGATGGTAAGATTCATTCCGGAAGAGTTGAACTTTTTCTGCAACCGCCTTGCTATGGCTGTAGAAGCTTTGCCGGTTATGAAGCTGTACAGTTCGCCTTTCTTAAATTGGTTGTTTGACATATAGTTGTTTATACAACTAATCAAAATTACTCATATCCCCCGTATAGCCAAATATAATTTCTGTAATTTTTTCGGGGCTTGCCAGCCTTACAGCATTGGTTAGTTTTGCTGCTTCCCGATGACACTCGTTTACATCACCATAGCATTACTGGTCACCTACAGTATTCTTCTTTTATACTACCGTGCCGGCTGGCGGCAAACAAAAACCTTCCTGGCAGGAGAGCAGGCGCCAGCTACCCGTATTTCAGTAATTGTGCCCGCCCGGAATGAAGAAGAAAACATTGGGCCCCTGCTTGAGTCAATGAAAAATCAATCTTACCCGGCTGCACTTTTTGAAGTAATAGTAATTGATGACAATTCAACTGATAACACAGCAGCGATAGCAAAAAGCTTTTCTTTTGTAAAACTGGTACACCTGCAGTTTGAAAACATAACTGCTTACAAAAAAAAAGCCATTGAAACCGGCATTGCTGCCGCTTCGGGTGAACTGATTGTGACCACCGATGCCGATTGCATAGTGCCGGAAAACTGGCTGAAAACAATAGCTGCCTATAAAGAACAAACTAACGCCGTGTTGATTGCTGCGCCGGTGCTGATGGATGGGCGTCTTTCATTTTTACAGTTATTCCAGTCGGTGGACTTTATGGTGCTGCAGGGCATAACTGCCGCTTCGGTGCAAAAAAAGATTCACAACATGTGCAATGGTGCCAATCTTGCTTATGAAAGAAAAGCATTTTATGAAGTGAACGGCTTCAGCGGCATTGATCACATTGCTTCGGGCGACGACATGCTGCTGATGCATAAAATAGCGCTACGTTACCCGGGCAAAACTGCTTACCTGTTGTCGGATGACGCCATTGTAGCTACAAAGCCTGCCGGCTCATGGAAAGAATTTTTCAGCCAGCGCATCCGCTGGGCCAGCAAGGCCACGCATTACAATGACATAAAAATCTTCAGTGTACTTTTCCTGGTTTATTTTTTCAACCTGTCGCTTTTGGCTTTACTGGTTGCCGGCTTCTGGAATTTCAAACTATGGATAGCCTTTGCATTACTTGTGCTTTGCAAAACCATTGTTGAATTATTTTTCATTTACCCGGTGGCAGAGTTTTATGGCAGGCAACACCTGTTAAACTACTTCATCCTTTTTCAGCCATTGCACATTTTATATACGGTTATAGCCGGCTGGCTGGGGCTCATGGGCAAGTATAAATGGAAAGACCGGCGGGTGAAATAGCCTGTTACTTTTTTCTTGCGGTAAAAATTATACTACCCCAATTTTAAATGGCAGGGAACCGGTGCAGGCAGATCTCTTTTCCTTAGGGCTTACGGGAATAACGGTAGCTGCCGGTCCACTTGTTGGTAGCCTGCGTACGTGATGTCACGGTCACTTCAGTTATACACACAACACCCGTCGGTGTACCGGTAATGGTAAAATTATTATTGGCGCCGGAAGTATTTGTTGTTTGGGTAAAAAAAGGTGGTGCACCGGAACCGTCATCTTTTTTCGCCGACACATCAATGGTAACGCCCTGCGGGGGCATGGTGGATGTAATAGAGACCGTCAACGGGAAATCGGTTTGTGGCGCTGCAGGCTGGGTGGAATTTGCCGGCGGGTTCAGGGTTACAGCCAGCTGTGTTTCACCGCCGCCGCCACCGCCGCCACCCGAACCTTTCTTACAGTTACCTGCCACACCAAAAAACAGGGAGAAACCGATAAAAGTGTAAAACAAAAATCTTCGCATAAAAATATATTAGAACGGAAATCTAAGGTAAGACTATTTCAGTTTCTGCTGAAACAACCTTATCAGGAAACTTTTACCGTGCGGATAAAACTTTCTTCCAGCGAAATAAATGTTTCTGTACGTTCAATTCCCTTTATTTTCTGCAGCTGGTCGTGCAGCACTTTTTTCAGCTCACCGATATCGCGGCACACCACTTCGGCAAACATGCTGTAGTTACCGGTGGTATAATTCAGCCTCACTATTTCGGGCATTTTCTGCAGTTCTTTTGCCACGGCATCGTACATGGAACTTTCTTTAAGATAAATACCGATAAAGGCAATCACATCATAGCCGAGTTCTTTTAGATCAACACTGAAGCGGGTGCCTTTCACAATGCCGGCATCCTGCAGTTTTTTTATACGCACATGAATGGTGCCGGCTGATACAAACAATTTTTTTCCCAATTCGGCATACGATACGTTGGCATCATTCATCATGTGGTGAATGATCTGCTGATCCAGTTTATCAAGATTCAATTTGGCAGGCATTTTTTAGCTGGCTTTTACAAATTATTTTAATAAATACAATATTATTGAATAATATCTAAAGTTTTAAAATATATATTGAATTTTTTGGAATAAAAAGCCTGATGTCTTTATTTTTGTTTCATCAATCCCGATAACTATCGGGATGATTATACTGTGGGGTGATGAAATGGCGAAAGCCCGGCAGACATGCCCTCTTGTCTCGGGGGTGGGGAAACAGGACAAACGAAGTGTAGAGCCGACGTTACTCCGGTAAGGCCGACCAGGGTTGACCACTAATCTTTGCGCTTTGGCTAACTGCCCCGTGGAGGTTCGAGCCCTCCCCCTACAGCCAGTTGAACTTTCTCATGTGATTGTTTTTGTCC